>NZ_JASMRZ010000159.1 GCF_030462475.1 Variovorax sp. CAN15 | reverse complement strand
CGACACCGCGGCCGGCGCCGAGCCCTACCGCAAGGCCGACGTCGCCAAGGCCAAGAAGATGCTCGCCGACGCCGGCTACAAGGGCGAGAAGGTGGTGCTGCTGGTGCCCAGCGACGTGCCCTACCTGAACGCCGAGGCGCTGATGGCCGCGCAGACCATGAAGAGCATCGGCCTGAACGTCGACGCCCAGACCATGGACTGGGCTTCCATCGGCGCGCGCCGCGCCAAGCGCGATGCTGGCGATGCCGGCGGCTGGAACATGTACGTCACCGTGGCCGGCGAGTTCGACGCCAACTCGCCCATCAGCAACGCCTACCTGAGCGCGGCCTGTGGCAACACCCTGCCAGGCTGGCCCTGCGACAAGCAGCTCGACGAGTTGCGCACCGCGTGGCTGAAGGAAACCGTGCCCGCCAGGCGCAAGGAACTGCTGGACGCCTTCCAGGCCCGCGCGTATGAAGCCGTGCCGTACATCAATGCGGGCCAGTACTCGGCCGCCTTCGCCGCGCGCACCAGCCTGAAGGGGCTGGACAAGCTCTGGTCCGGCATGCCGACGGTCTGGGCGCTCGACAGGCAGTAAGCCAACTCAGTTCAAGGGCACCGCCATGGGCTACCTCATTCGACGATTCATCGCGACCCTGCCCGTCATGGCGGTGGTGGCCGTGGTGGTGTTCCTGCTGATCCACCTGTCGCCGGGCGATCCGGCCGCGCTCATCGCGGGCGACCTCGCCACCACGGAAGACATCGAGAAGCTGCGCGCCGCGCTCGGCCTGAACCTGCCGCTGTGGCAGCAGTTCGGGCTGTGGATAGGCAAGCTCTTCACCGGCGACCTGGGCACCTCGATCTTCACGCAGATGCCGGTCACGCAGCTGCTGGGGCAGCGCCTGGAGCCCACTGTGTCGATCGCGGCGCTGACCATGCTCATCACGCTGGTGGTGTCGGTGCCTCTGGGCACGCTCGCGGCCTACCGCGCGGGCAGCTGGATCGACCGGCTGGTGATGCTGTTCGCGGTGCTGGCCTTCTCGGTGCCGGTGTTCCTCGTGGGCTACCTGCTGGTCTACAGCTTCGCGATCCAGCTGCCGTGGTTTCCGGTGCAGGGCTACGTGCGCTTCGCCGAAGGCCCGGGCGAGTGGCTGCGCTCGCTGGTGCTGCCCTGCGTGAACCTCGCGCTGGTCTACATCGCGCTGGTGACGCGCATGACGCGCGCGACCGTGCTCGAGGTGCTGCACGAGGACTACATCCGCACCGCCCGCGCCAAGGGCCTGGGCGTGCTGCCGGTGCTGGGCCATGCGCTGCGCAACGCGGCCATTCCCATCGCCACCACCGTGGGCGCGGGCATCGCGCTGCTGATCGGCGGCGTGGTGGTCACCGAGACGGTGTTCGCCATTCCCGGCGTAGGCCGGCTGGTGATCGACTCGGTGCAGCGCCACGACTACCCGGTGATCCAGAGCGTGCTGCTGCTGTCGGCGGGCGTGTACGTGCTGATCAACCTGCTGATCGACCTGAGCTACCGCCTGTTCGATCCGCGAATCCAGTACTGAAACCGCTCCATGTCCACCGTACTACCCATGAGCGACATCGACGTGCCCGCGACGCCCGCAACCGCTGAAGTCGCGCCGCCGGTCGAGGCGCCTTTCGCTCCGCCGCGCTTGCGCTGGCTGCGCAAGCACCCGACGCTGATCGTCGGCGCGCTGCTGCTGATCGCGGTGGCGGCCCTTTCCATCGCCGCTCCGTGGATCGCCACGCACGACCCGCAGGACATCGACCCGCTCGCGCGCATGCAGCTGCCCTCGGCCGAGCACTGGTTCGGCACCGACGCGCTGGGCCGCGACGTGTTCAGCCGTGCCGTGTGGGGCGGGCGGGTGTCGATGATCGTGGGCGCCTCGGTCGCGCTGCTGGCCACCTTCTTCGGCGTCGCGCTCGGGCTGGTGGCGGGCTTCGTGCGCTGGGCGGACGGGCCGATCATGCGCGTGATGGACGGGCTCATGGCCATCCCGGGCATCCTGCTTGCCATCGCGCTGATGGCGGTCACGCGCGCCAGCCTGACGACGGTGATCATCGCCATCACGGTGCCGGAGATTCCGCGCGTGGTGCGGCTGGTGCGCTCGCTGGCGCTCACGCTGCGCGAGCAGCTCTTCGTGGAGGCCGCGCACGCGGTGGGCACGCGACTGCCGGTGATCCTGGTGCGCCACGTGCTGCCGAACATCGTGGCGCCGCTGGTGGTGCAGGCCACCTTCGTGGCGGCCGCCGCGGTGCTGACGGAGGCGGCGCTGTCGTTCCTCGGCGTGGGCGTGCCTTCGCAGACGCCGAGCTGGGGGAACATGATGGCCGAGGGCCGCAACTTCGTGACCGTGGCGTTCCACATCATCCTGTACCCGGGGCTGCTGCTGGCGGCCACGGTGCTGGCCATCAACCTGCTCGGCGACGGCCTGCGCGATGCGCTCGATCCGCGCCTGGCACGGCAACTGTGAAGGACGTGCCATGACGATCCACATGTCCCACACCGCGCTCGCTCCGGGCGAGCCGCTGCTCGAGGTCGACAACCTGCGCACTCACTTCCATACGCTTGCCGGCGTGGTGCGCTCGGTCGACGGGGTGTCGTACACCGTTCGCGCGGGCCGCACGCTGGGCGTGGTCGGCGAATCGGGATGCGGCAAGAGCGTGACCGCGCTGTCGATCCTGCGGCTGGTGCCGATACCACCAGGCCGCCACATGGGCGCCGTGCGCCTGCGCGGCACCGACCTGATGCAGCTCAGTGAGCGCGAGATGCGGCAGATCCGCGGCAACCGCATCTCGATGATCTTCCAGGAGCCGATGACATCGCTGAACCCGGTGCTGACCGTGGGCCGGCAGATCGCCGAGACGGTGCAGCTGCACCAGAAGGCCAGCCGCGCCGACGCGATGAAGCGCGCGGTAGAAATGCTGCGCGTGGTGCAGATCCCCGAGCCCGAGCGCCGCGTGAACGAGTACCCGCACCAGCTCTCGGGCGGCATGCGCCAGCGCGTGATGATCGCGCTGGCCCTGGCCTGCAACCCCGAGGTGCTGATCGCCGACGAGCCGACGACCGCGCTGGACGTGACCATCCAGGCGCAGATCCTCGACCTCATCAAGCGGCTGCAGAAGGAACTGGGCATGGGCGTGGTGATGATCACGCACGACCTCGGCGTGGTAGCCGAGAGCTGCGACCGCGTGGTGGTCATGTATGCCGGCAAGAAAGTGGAAGAAGCCGACGTGATCGACCTGTTCGACCGCCCGCTGCATCCCTACACCCGCGCGCTGATGGCCTCGATGCCCGCGATGAACACCGCGAGCACGCGGCTCACCGAGATCCCGGGGCTGGTGCCGGCCGCGCACGAGCTGGGCCGGGGCTGCGCCTTCGCCGCGCGCTGCAGCCATGCGCGCGAACGCTGCCGGGTCGAGACGCCGAAGCTCGTGGCGCAGGGCGGCGACCACGTGGTGGCCTGCTTCGCAGTCGAGGAACACTGGGACCAACACGCCGGCGCCGAGGAGATGGCCACATGACGACCGCTGCTGCAAAG
>NZ_JASMRZ010000158.1 GCF_030462475.1 Variovorax sp. CAN15 | reverse complement strand
GTCCTGTGCTGGCGCGGTCTTTTTCGCAGGCTCGGCCGCGTTGATCTGTGTGCATGCTGCGAGGAGCAGCACGCCAAATGCGAGGCTTCTTGCTGTTGTGATTTCCATGTAGGACTCCAGGGTTCGTTTGGTGTTGGTGGGACGCGAGCTCACTGGGCCACGACAGCCAGGTCGTAGACGCGAAGAGCCTTGCCGCCCTCGAGGAAGCGAATCCCCATCGGCACGTCCAGTCCGCCGGATTTGCCCGCCAACTGAATCAAGGCATCCTTCAGGCTTCCCGAATACGTTCCCCGCATTTCGGCGGCGGCGGGAACGTCGCGGGCGGCCTCCCACTGAAGCCGAACGCCCGCGGCTGTTGTCCAGCTCGTGAAGATGTCGCGCAACGTGCGCTCGCCGCCTACCGTCCAGCTGGTCGGCGCTTCAGCACTTGGAGACAACGGGTTCGCGGCCGCAGCCGCGACATTGCCGGCAGGGCTGCTCTTCACTGCTGATGCGACTTCCGTTTCCGGCGGCGGGGGCAAGAAGTCGTTCATCTCGGGTTCGCCGACATAGGCCAGCACCGACGGGGTCGTGACGGGCGTGTATTCGGGAGGCAGTGCCTCCCCATCCTTCACCCTCCTCGTCCAGGCTCCAGCTGCAGAGACGCGTCCGGCGCGCACAAAGAAGGCCCGTGTAGCGGTGGTAGGGCCTACGACCAACACGACCCGAAACAAGCCTTGAAGTGGTTGGTCGATCCAGTAGTTCAGCGGCAGCGCACTGCTGTCGCTCGATGGCTGTGCCGACACCATCGGCGCCGCGGCGACGGCGTAGCCGCTGCGGCGCAAAACCGATTTGAGACGCTTGCTGAAAGGATCTACCGCCTGTGCGATTCCGAATTCCGTACTGGCGGGCGGGTACGTGCCGCGCAGGAAGTCGCCGGCCTCGTTGGCGAGAGCGATTTCAACGTCCGGTGTCGCGGCCGCGAGGTTGCCGCTGGTCGGGACGGGCAACCTCGTTGCGCAGCCGGACGCGAGGGCGACCGCTGCGGCGGCCGCGAGCATTCGCAGGTGAAGCGAGCTAGGTTTCATCTCACTTCCCGCGCTGAATCGTGACGCGGTCTTGGGCAGAGCCAACGCCGGCGATGAGGATTGCCTTGTCGAAGAGCGCGTCGACGATGTACCGGTTCCCCTGCACGCGGTAGTTCACTACGCCCGTCTCTTCCTCCGTGAAAATGCCTCCGTCTTTGCGCACCACGAGCAACACGGGTGCCTCCGATTGCGACATGGTGGAAGGCATCTGCAAAATCGTCTTGCGGCCATCGTTGTAGACACGCACCGGCTTCCACGGCGCGCTGCCGGAGAGCGTGTAGTCGAAGCTCAGATCGCCGAGATACTCGCCTGTACTCGGGATCGTCGCGTCACGCCGCTCCTTGACTTCGCGGTTGCGCATCGCATCCCACTTCGCCATCGCCTCTTCCGGATAGGAGAAAGCGACTCTGGGCATGAAGTCGCTGCGATGGGAGCGCAGCCGCAGGTGATAGGTCCTGCGATTGGTCGTGACTACGAGCGATGTTTCGAGGCCGACGTCTTGAGGCTTGATGATGAGATGGATGACCTCGCCTGCGCCGCTTCCAGAGATTGCAGGCTCGATGGTCCAACGAACCTGATCGCCGATCTGGAGGGAGTTGACCTGTTCGCCAGGCTGAAGCTCCACGTCGCACACCTGGAGCACGGCGCAGACGATGCTGGGCTGAGACGCACCATAAGCAAAGCGCACCGTTCCATCACTACCCGCGATCGGCATCATGGGCGAGGTCCCGCCCTCCTGCCACTTTCGAGCGATCGCGAGAGCCGCTTGCTCCTGCGCTGAAAGAGAGGGATTCGGATTGGTGAAGAATTTTTCCGAAGCGAGGTCGGTTTCGCCTCTGACCACCACAGGAGCAGGCGCAGGAAGCGGCGCGCGCCTCGAGCTGGCTTCCCGGTCGATCCGGGAAGGCTTTGCACGTGGTGCAGATGCAGGGACTTGCGCAGCTGACGCTGCCGGCGCGGGTGCGGGCACCGACGCCGGCGATGGCGATGATTTAGCGGCTAAATTTTCCGAAGGGATGGACAGCGGCCCCGGCGGAAGGAGGCCTTCTGGAGGGGCTGCGAAGCTGAGCAGGGGCGCGAGTGCAATCGCCCACGCAATGGTTCGAGTACGCGTGTTCATGGAAATCCTAGAGTTGCTTTGACCACGAGAAGTCGCGGACGTAGATCAAGAGCGGGTTGTCTCGCAGCTGTTCAGCCGTCGTCTTCGCCGAAGCGGGCGCGGTGTAGACCGTTACCAGCGCGCGCATCCGCACAGGGGGCGCCTTCATCGCGCCATTCAAATCGCGGGTGGTCTCCGCCCAATCGATTTGCCACGTCGTGGGCGACTGTGGAAGCGCCGAGATGACTTCGGTATTCACGGTCTCGCTTGCCGCCCTCTTGAAGGGGCTGGACTGCGGCGTGCTGTTCATCCACTCGTTCATCTTCACGATGGCGGGCACGTTCGGCGCCAGGTGCGCGTACACGCGGAAGATGGCCTTGCGTTGCAGCGCGATGTCGGGCGTGACGAGGCGAGCGTCTTCAATGAACTCGCGGACAGTGCGCTCGATGACGCGGGGGTCCACCGGGCCAGCACGGTCGAGGACGATAGGCGTGCCCAGCTTTCCCAGGTTGTCTTGCACGACCACGTAGGGAACAAATTTCGACTGCATCGCTACTGTCGTGAGGCCACCCACGGAAGCGAGCACGATCAGGAGCGCGAGCACGCCGACCAGCTGCCACAGCCGCCGGGAGGCAACCACGCCTCCGACATGCGAGTTCCATTCGCGGCGTGCATTGAGGTACGGGTTTCCCGTGCTCGAGGAGGGATCGGGCGTGCCGGCGTCAGCCTGCAGGCGCTTGCTTTTGAAGAGTTTCATGCTTGTGCTCCAGCCAGAGCTGCCAGGGAGATGTCGTTCGTTTCGAGCCACTCGTCGACCCACGCGGGGCCGTGTGTGCTCTCCAGCTTTTTCACCAGAGCGAGTGACTCCTTGTCCGTCTTGCCGACGAAGGCCAAGGCAAGGGGACCCAAGGCGAGGTCGAAGAGCCGGCGGCCCTTCTCCGAGAGGTAGTAGTAGTGCTTCTTCGGCGTGGCAGCAGCAATGATTTCAATCTGCCGCTTGTTGCAGCCCAAGCGCTCGTACAGCTTGGATGTCTCGACGTCACGTGCTGCACCATTGGGAAGAAAAATCTTCACCGCCGTCGACTCGGCGATGACGTCCAAGATTCCAGAGTCGGCTGCGTCCGTGAGACTCTGCGTGGCCAAGATCACGGCGCAGTTGGCCTTGCGCAATGTCTTCAGCCATTCGCGGATTTTTTCGCGGAAAACCTTGTGGCCGAGCATCAGCCAGGCCTCGTCCAAGATGAGCGCGGCCGGCTGGCCGTTCAGAGAGCGTTCAATGCGTCGGAAGAGATACAGCAGCACGGGCAGTGCGTACTTCTCGCCCATGTTCATCAGCTCTTCGATTTCGAAGACGGTGAAGTTGGAAAGCGAGAGCCCATCTTCCTCGGCGTCGAGCAACATCCCCATCGCACCGTCGGCTGTGTAGACCTCGAGCGCTTCGCGGATCTTGTGGTCCTGCACCAGGCCGACAAGACCGGAGATCGATCCTGTGCCGTCCTTGTGCATTTGCAGGAGTGCGCGGGCAATTTCTGTGCGCTGCCGCGGCGACGTGTCGAGCCCGTTCAGCGCGAGCATCGAATCGATCCAAACCATGGCCCACGCGCGGTCGCCGCGGGTCTCAAGGAAGCGGAGCGGCGCGAAGTTCAGTTGGTCGTCATCCGCAGCAACGTTGAAATGCAGACCGCTTTTTCCGTCAGTGCCGGCCCGGATCGCCGCAGCCAGTGGATAGAGCGACTGCCCCTTGTCGAACGCGAAGATTTGCATGTTGGGATAGCGGCGCAGCTGGGCTGCAGTCAAGCCCAGCAACGTCGACTTCCCAGCGCCAGTCGGGCCGAAGATGAAC
>NZ_JASMRZ010000157.1 GCF_030462475.1 Variovorax sp. CAN15 | reverse complement strand
CTCGCTGGTGCCGCGCGTGTCCATTCCCGCCAAGGCGCGCGCCGAGTTCGCGCGCGGGCTGCCGGTGTTCATCGTGGTGTGGGCGCTCGGCGGGCTGTACCTGTCGCTGGCGCCTTCGCTGATGCTGCACGTGTTCGGCATCGACAACGGCGTGGTCAACGGCCTGACCGTGGCGGTGCTCTCCGGCATGGGAGCCATCGCGCCCATGCTGCTCGGCCGCTTCGCGGCACCGCGTCCGGCCATCGCCGGCATGGCCAGCATCGCGCTCGGGCTGGTGCTGCTGCTGGCTGCGCTCGCGACGCGCTCGCTCGCGCTCTTCTTCGTCGGCACGGCGGTGGCGGGCGTCGGTTTCGGCGGCGCCTTCTCGGCGCTGGTGCAGACGCTCGCGCCCATGGCGCAGTCGCACGAGCGCGGCGAACTCTTCGCGGCGATCTTCGTCGTGAGCTACCTCGCGTTCAGCCTGCCGGCGATGCTCGCGGGCTTCCTGGTGGCGCCGCTGGGACTGCTGAACACGGCAGAAGGCTATGCGGCGGTGCTGCTGCTGATCGCGGCATTCGGCACCTGGAACCAGTGGGTGGTTCTACGCCGCCGGCCGCGTGAATTGCCCGCGAGCGAGTGAACGGCTGGAAGGGTGTTTCAAGTCAGAAAGCAGTCAGGACACTCGTGTCAATAGAGGTGGCCCTTCAGGGGCTGGGTGCTTACCCCATGTAATTCATTTGTCTTCCGCGATGGAAACACTCCGATGCAGTCTTGTGGCGCAGAAGCCCGGGCTCTTCACAGCTGCATCCGGCATCGGAGCGGCAACTTCCCCATCCTGGAGTGATACGAATGAAAAAATCCCTGCTTGTTCTGGCTGCCCTGGCAGCCTGCGGTGCCGCGTCGGCGCAATCGACCGTGACGCTGTTCGGCGTCGTCGATGCGGCCTACCGCAACGTGTCGAACAAGAGCGAATCGACCACGGCTACCCCCTTTACCCCCTTCTACAGCGTGAAGGCGAGCCGCAGCGAGTTGGCCAACTCGGGCCTGAGCTCCAGCCGCCTGGGCTTCCGCGGCGTGGAAGACCTCGGTGGCGGCCTGTCGGCCAGCTTCTGGCTCGAGGCCCCGATCACCAACGACGACGGCGCCACCGGCGTCGCCAGCTTCAGCCGCCGCTCGACCGTGAGCGTTGCCGGCAGCTTCGGCGAGATCCGCCTCGGCCGCGACAAAACGGCCACCGTGCTGAACGACGAGCAGTTCGACCCGTTCGGCGACACCGGCATCGGCGGCTCGCTGATCATCGATGCCAACGAAGCGTCGGCTTCCGGCACCGGCTACGGCAGCAACAGCACCTACAAGCGCGCCGGCAACATGGTCCAGTACTTCCTGCCGCGCAACCTGGGCGGCTTCTACGGCAACGTGGGCTACAGCTTCCACGAGATCACGCGCTTGTCACCCGACACCCTGGCCGGCGCCGACAAGACCAACACCGGCCGCCACATCGGTGGCCGCGTCGGCTATGCCTCGGGCCCGTTCGATGTGGCCGTGAGCTACGCGCAGAACAACACCAGCTTCACCTCCGGTTCCGGCTCCTCGGCCGTGGCGCGTCCGGGCAAGATCAAGACATTCAACCTGGGTGCGACCTACGACTTCGGCGTGGCCAAGCTGTTCGGCGAGTACTCGCGCTCGAAGGACCAGCGCGATCCGCTGAACATCTTCACGCCGGTGCCGAGCACCGACCTCACCGGCTACCTGATTGGCGTGACCGTACCGATCGGCCCGGGCCAGATCCGCGCCTCGTACTCGCAGGTCAAGTACGACTACAACCGCGTGCCGGCCCTCTTCGCCGTGAACACGCCCGATCCGAAGGCCAGCAAGTTCGCGCTGGGCTACGTGCACAACCTGTCGAAGCGCACCGCGCTCTACGGCACGATCGCGCGCGTGACCAACAAGAACGGCGCGGGCCTCACGGTGGGCGCGGGCCCGTCGTACCTCTCGACCTTCAACCAGGTGGCACTGCGGCCGAAGTCGTCGATGGGCTACGAGTTCGGCATCCGCCACAGCTTCTGAGCGCTGCGAACCCCGAGACTTTTTTTCTCCAAGGACCCCGTCGAACGGTCCTTTCGCCCGCCTCGCGCGGGCTTTTTTTGTCCCTGCTTTTTTCGGATGTGTTGCTTGCGCGCAGCGTTTTCGCAGCGTTGCGCAGGCCTCAGCGTGCCGACAGAATCGCGTGCGCCGCCTCCGCGAAGCCGGTGCCGCGCTCGCCCTGCGTCACGTAGCGCGGCAGGTGCTCGAGCTGCGGCACGAAGCGCGCGACGTTCGCCACGCCGATGCTGTGCGCGAAGCTGCGGAACATCAGCTGGTCATTGGTGGAGTCGCCCACGTAGGCCCAGCGTTCCATCTCGCCGTCGAGCGTGCGGCCCCACAGCTCGCGCACGATCCAGCGCGCGCCTTCGAGCTTGTCGTTGTCGCCGTACCAGCCGTTGATGTGGATGCTGCTGACGGTGGCGTGCATGCCCTCGCCGCGCATCAGCGCCACCACCTGGGCGATGGTGGCGTCGCTCAACTGCACGAACTCGCTGTGGTCGATGGCGACGTCGGTTTCGCGCCCAGGCGAATCGGTGGCGCGGCCCACGCCCGGCAGATCGCGCTCGATGCGTTCCAGCACCGCCTGCATGCGCGCGAAGTTGGCCGCGCGCGTGGGCTCGTCCTGCTGGTAGCGCTTCTCGACGCGGCCGTCGGCCGAGGGCAGCAGCGCCACCGCGCCGTTCTCCGCCACGATGGCATCGACCGGCCAGGTGTTGACGAAGGGCAGGCTCCAGCCCACCGGGCGGCCGGTGATCGCCACCACCGGGAGCCCCGCCGCCTTCAGATCGCCCAGCGCCTGCAGCGCATCGGGCGTGATGGCGCCCTCGTGCGTCAGCGTGTCGTCGATGTCGGTGAATACGCCGATGAGCGCACCGCGCGCGGCCTCGGGCCATCGGGTCAGCGGAAGAAGATGGTGTGGCGAGGAGGGCAGGGAAGGCATGGAGCGGTGAATGCTGGAAGAGCGGCGATCGTACCGGCGCTTTCGTGTAGCATCCCGCCCCCGCCGTGCCATGGAGGCCGGCGCGGCGCTCCCCATGCCCCACATCCTCGTCGACGACCTCCGCAAGACCTACCGCATCTCCGAGCGCGACCCTGGCGTGATGGGCGCGCTGCGCGGCCTCGTGCAGCGGCGCCATCGCACGGTGGAGGCGCTGTCGGGCGTGTCGTTCTCGCTGGAGCGCGGCGAACTGCTGGGCTTCATCGGGCCGAACGGCGCAGGCAAGTCGACCACCATCAAGATCCTTTCGGGCATCCTGCGGCCCGACGGCGGGCGCGTGGAGATCGACGGGCGCGACCCTTTCGCCGACCGCGAGCGCCACGTGGCCCGCATCGGCGTGGTCTTCGGGCAGCGCACGCAGCTGTGGTGGGACCTGCCCGTGGGCGATGGCTTCGACCTGCTGCGCGACATCTACCGCGTGGAACCCGCGCGCTACCGCCGCACGCGCGACGAGCTGGTGGCGCTGCTGAACCTGGAGCGCGTGCTCGCGCAGCCGGTGCGGCAGCTCTCGCTGGGCCAGCGCATGCGAGCCGAGATCGCGGCGGCGCTGCTGCACGAGCCCGACATCCTCTTCCTGGACGAGCCCACCATCGGCCTCGACGCGCCTTCCAAGCTCGCCGTGCGCGACTTCGTGCGCCGCGCCAACCGCGAGCGCGGCACCACCGTGCTGCTGACCACGCACGACATGCACGACGTCGAGGCGCTGGCGCGTCGCGTGATCATCATCGGCCACGGCCGCGTGCTGGCCGACAGCCCGGTCGAGGCGCTGCGCGCGCAGGTGATGGCCGAGCGGCGCCTCGTGGTCGACTTCGCGCAGGACGCCGAGCTGCCCGTAGAGGTGGCCGGCGCTCGCGTGCATTCGCGCGACGGCCAGACGCTGGTGCTCGACTTCGACCCCGCGCAGACCGCCGCGCCCGCGCTGATCGCATGCATCGCCGCTGCGCATGCGGTGGAGGACATCCGCCTCGAAGGGCTGGCGATCGAAGCCGTCATCGCCCGCTTCTACGCCATGCACGGAGCGGCCGAAACATGAGATCACCCCCAGGCTGCGCGGACTGCGTTCCGCTTCGCCTCCCCCCTGCAAGGGGGCGCGCC
>NZ_JASMRZ010000156.1 GCF_030462475.1 Variovorax sp. CAN15 | reverse complement strand
GTTCTGCCAGCGCTTCCGGGTGCGGCGAACGGAGCGCCGGAAGGCGCGGCCGACCCGCGCAGGTTCTGGCATGACGGCGTTGTCGTCATCGACGCGGCCTTCGATGGCGAGGGCCGGTTGTCGCCGCTCGCGCAGGACGCGGACGACCTGCTGGTAGTGCTCCAGCCGCACCCCGCCTCGGTCACCTCGGCCTACGCGGGCATCAAGCGCCTGCACCACACCCACGGCCTGCAGCAGATGCGCTTCCTGCTCAACAACGTGGCCGACGTGCAGGCCGCGCGCCAGATCATGAACAACCTCGCCCATGCGGGCAGCCGCTACCTGGCGCTGTCGCTGCAGCCCGCGGGCTGGGTGCGCTTCGACCCGCTCGTCGCCGACGCCTCGCGGCTGAAGAAGACCATCGCCGAGGCTTTTCCCGCGAGCCATGCGGCGGTCGATTTCCGCCGTGCCGCGGGCGAGATGGACCAGTGGCCATGGCCCGAGGCAGCGCCGCTGCGGGCCGCCGCCTGAGCCGCCGGCTCCGCACCGGGAAGGAAGGACGCACGCACGGCCATGTACACCGCACAAGGAACCATAGAGAAATCGCACCTGCTCGCGCAGCACCAGCCGCTGGTGCGACGCATCGCGCTGCAGATGATGGCGAAGCTGCCGGCCAGCGTGGAGCTGGACGACCTGATCCAGGCCGGCATGCTCGGCCTGCTGGACGCATCCGCGCGCTACCAGGACAACCGGGGCGCACAGTTCGAGACCTTCGTCAGCCAGCGCATACGCGGCGCCATGCTCGACGAGCTGCGCGCCGCCGACTGGGGCTCGCGCGGACTGCGCCAGTCGGCGCGCGGCATCGAGAAGGCGATACAGGCACTCGGCCACAAGCTCGGCCGCGCTCCCACCGAAGGCGAGATTGCCCGGGAACTGAAGATGGACATCGAGGCGTACCAGTCGCTGCTGCAGGAGATCCAGGGCTGCCAGCTGCTGTACGTCGAAGACTTCTCCAAGGACGATGCCGACAACGGCTTCCTCGACAGCCATTCGCAGGACGCGCGCAAGGACCGCCGCGGCAGCGACGACCCGCTGGAGCAGCTGCTGGAAAGCGGCTTCCGCCACCAGCTGGTGGACGCCATTTCCGCGCTGCCCGAGCGCGACCAGCTGCTGCTGAACCTCTACTACGAGGAGGAGCTGAACCTGCGAGAGATCGGCGCCATCCTCGAGGTGAGCCAGTCGCGCGTGTGCCAGCTGCACAGCCAGGCGATCAGCAGATTGCGGGCGAAGCTGAAGGATGTGCTCTAGGGCCTGTGTTCCGCTCCCAAACAGGTGAAATAGGCGTTGTCCGTCAGCGTCGCGCGCCCTGCGCTGGCTTGCGGAGCCCGGGCCGACCCTGAAACTCGGAGCCTTGCCAAAGACTCCGAAGCAACCCTCCTCAAGACTGCGGGCCAGCCGCCCCATCGGCGAGTACGCGCTCATCGGCTCCACCCACAGCGCGGCGCTGGTGCATCTGAGCGGCGACATCGAGTGGCTGTGCCTGCCGCGCTTCGACTCGGCCGCGATGTTCGCCAGCCTCCTCGGCGACGAGCGCAACGGCCACTGGACCATGCGCGCACGCGACCGCAAGGCGCGCGTCTCCCGCCGCTACCTGCCCGGCACCGTGGTGCTGGAGACCACGATTCGTACAAGCACGGGCGTGGCCGTCGTCACCGACTTCATGCCTCGCCCCGCGCTCGACGGCACACACGAGATGGTGCGCATCGTGCGGGGCGTGCGCGGGACGGTGAGCATGCACACGGAGTTCCGCATCCGTTTCAACTACGGCGAGTGGTGCCCGTGGATGGAGCGGCGCGACGGCGCGGTGTTCGCCACGGCAGGGCCCGACGCGGTGCGCATCAGCTCCGGCGTGCCGCTGACCAACGAGAACTTCGCGAGCTTTGCCGACTTCGAGGTGTCCGCGGGCCAGTCCATTGCGTTCAACCTCGACTGGTTTCCCTCTCACCTGAAGCCGCCGGTGACGCGCGACGCCAACGCGCTGTTGGCGCGCACGGTCGCCGAGTGGAGCGCCTGGACCGATCGCTGCGGCTATCACGGCGAGTTCCATGAGCCGGTGATGCGCTCGCTGCTCACGCTCAAGGCGCTCACCTACGAGCCCACCGGCGGCATCGTCGCCGCGCCGAGCACTTCGCTGCCCGAACTGCCCGGCGGCGGGCGGAACTGGGACTACCGCTTCTGCTGGCTGCGCGACGCGGCGCTCACGCTCTATGCGCTGATCGGCTCGGGCTACGTCGAGGAAGCCAGCGCATGGCGTTGGTGGCTGATGCGCGCGGTGGGCGGATCGCCCGAGGAGCTGCAGGTGATGTACGGCCTGCATGGCGAACGCTCGCTCACCGAGCTCGAACTGGGCTGGCTGCGAGGCTACGAGGGCAGCCGCCCGGTGCGCATAGGCAACGGCGCGCACGGGCAGCGCCAGCTCGACGTATACGGCTCGGTCATCGCGGCCTTCCATGCGGCGCGCAAGGCAGGGCTGGCGGACATGGACAAGCTGTGGCCGCTGGAGCGCGCCGTCGCGAAGCAGCTGATGGAGCTCTGGCGCGAGCCCGACTGCGGCCTGTGGGAGGTGCGCGGCGAGCCCCGCCACTTCGTGCATTCCAAGATCATGTGCTGGCTGGCCTTCGACCGCGTGATCGCCAGCGCAACCGAATACGGACTCGAGGGCCCCATCGACCGCTGGCGCGAGGCGCGCGACCAGATTCACGCCGAGGTCTGCGCGCGCGGCTACGACGCGGCGAGCAACTCGTTCGTGCAGTACTACGGCGCCGACGCGGTGGACGCGGCGCTGCTGTGGATGCCGCTGATCGGCTTCCTGCCGATCCACGACACGCGCGTGCAGGGAACGGTCGCACGCATCGAGAAGGAGCTGGTCTTCAACGGGCTGGTGTACCGCTACCGCACCGAGAAGGGCGTCGATGGCCTCGGAGGAAGCGAGGGCGCCTTCCTGGCGTGCAGCTTCTGGCTTGCGAACGTGTACGTGGCCATGGGCAAGGTGCGCAAGGCGCGCGCGCTCTTCAGGCGCCTGCTCGCGCTGGGCAACGACCTGGGCCTGTTCGCCGAGGAATACGACCCGGTGGCGCAGCGCCAGCTGGGCAATTTCCCGCAGGCTTTCTCGCACATCGGACTGATCAACAGCGCGCATGCACTGGCGTCGGCTGCCGGCGGCGTGTGGGAGCTGGCGGACCTCGATGGCAAGGCTGCGCCACGGAAGAAGAAAGAGAAAAAAGAAGAGGGGAACGCGCCCGTCAGGAAGCGTGCGCGAGCGCGAACTCCTCGGCGCTGAACACGGTGTGGAAGACCGTGCCGTCGAACATCTCGAACAGCTTCTTCGAGACCTCGCGGCTTTCGTGGCGCACGGGCGAGTCGAGCGCGCGGGCGATGTCCTCGCGGCTCGCGTAGCGGATCGACAGCACCATCGCCAGCTCGGGGTCGCCCACGTCGCTTTCCAGCTGGCGAAGCACACGCACTTCGAGCGCGCCGGGAAAACGGGTCCACAGCGGCACCAGCCTGTCGTGCACGTGGCGGTCGAAGGCTTCTTCCATGCCGGCCTTGACCCGGCCCCTGAAGAATGCGCAGCGGATGAACATGGCTTTTCTTCCTTCCTGTGTCGTGTCTGTGTGTGAGGAGGCGAGGGCGATTCAGCCGCGCTCGTAGCCGCTGAACTGCCGCATCATCTCGGCCGTGTCCCGCGCGCCGAGCCCGGCCGCGACGAAGGCGCGATGCAGATCCGAGACGGCGCCCGCAAGCGGCAGCGGAAGGCGCTGGCCCTGCGAGAAGGCCTGCACCGCCTCGAGGTCCTTGAGCATGTTGTCGATACGGCCGGTGGGCGTGTAGTCGCGCGCGGCCATCCTGGGGCCGAACTCGCGCAGGATCTGGCTGTCGGCACGGCCGCCGGCCAGCGCGGCGGGCAGCTTCGAGGCATCGACGCCGCCGGCCTCTGCCAGCCGCACCGCCTCGGCCACGGCCTGGAAGCCGATGGCGCACAGCAGTTGGTTGACCAGCTTGGTCGTCTGGCCCGCGCCGCTTTCGCCCATGTGGGTGTAGTTGGCGCACAGGCTGTCCATCACGGCGCGTGCGCGCTGCACGTCTTCTGCGCTGCCGCCGGCCATCACGGTGAGCTGGCCGAGCAGCGCCTGGGGCGCGCCGCCCGAGAGCGGCGCATCGACGAAGCCCATGCCCGT
>NZ_JASMRZ010000155.1 GCF_030462475.1 Variovorax sp. CAN15 | reverse complement strand
GGGCCGGGCCGCATCCACCACTGCATGCGCGCTATCGGCATGGCCGAGGCGGTGTTCCCCGTCGTCAAGGGCGTGCACCGGATTGTGAGCAAGCCATGAAACTGCTGATGATCGACAACTACGATTCCTTCACCTACAACATCGTCCAGTACTTCGGCGAGCTGGGTGCGGACGTGCAGGTGCACCGCAACGACGAGATCACGGTCGAGCAGATCGGCGAGCTGATCGCCTCGGGCGTGACGCGGCTCATCGGCGAGATTCGCGCGCGCGGCGCGCTGCCGCTGCTGGTGGGCGGCACCATGCTGTATTTCAAGGCGCTGTTCGACGGCATCGACGCGATGCCCGCGGCCGACGCCGCGGTGCGCGCGCGCATCGACGCCGATGCAGCCGCACTCGGCTGGCCGGCGATGCACGCGCGGCTCGCGCAGGTCGATCCGGTCACGGCCGCCCGGCTCGCGCCGCAGGACAGCCAGCGCATCCAGCGCGCGCTCGAAGTGTGGGAGAGCAGCGGCCAGCCGCTATCGAGCTTTCATGCGAGCGACAACAAGACCGCCAGCGCGGTCGAAGGCGGCGTGCTGTTCTCTCTCGAACCCGCCGATCGCGCCTGGCTGCACGGCCGCATCGCCGAGCGCTTCGACGCCATGCTGACGGCAGGCTTCCTCGACGAGGTGCGAGCCCTTCGCGCGCGCGGCGACCTTTCGACCGACCTGCCCTCGATGCGCTGCGTCGGATACCGGCAGGCTTGGGAAACGCTCGGTGCGGCCGGCAGCTCGGCGCCCGACGCCAAGGCCATGGCCGACCTGCGCGAGCGCGGCATCGCAGCCACGCGCCAGCTCGCCAAGCGGCAGATCACCTGGCTGCGCAGCATGCCGCAGCGCACCGTGATCGCCTGCGACGCTCCCGATGCGGTGCAGACCGCCGTTCAACTCATGGCAAAGACCATCGCCCGCAGATGACGCTTCGCATATCCAACCTCGGCAAGCACTATGGCCAGAACGGCGTAGTGCCGGTCTTCGAGAACGTGACGCTCAGCGTCGAGCCCGGAGAGTTCGTCGCCATCGTGGGCGAATCGGGCGTGGGCAAATCGACGCTGCTCAATTGCATGGCCGGCCTCGACAGCTGGGACCAGGGCTCGGTGACACACGACGGCACCGACATCGGCGCACTCGACGGCGAAGCCTGCGCGCTCTGGCGGCGGCGCCATGTGGGCTTCGTGTTCCAGGCCTTTCACGTGCTGCCGCATCTCGACGTGGCGCAGAACGTGTCGCTGCCGCTGATGCTGCTGGGCCAGCAGAAGGACAACGACGGCCGCGTCGCCCACATGCTCGAAGCAGTGGGCCTGCCCGGCATGGGCGCGCGGCTGCCGCAGACGCTGTCGGGCGGCCAGCTGCAGCGGGTAGCCATCGCACGCGCGCTGGTGCACCGCCCCGCCCTGCTGCTGGCCGACGAGCCCACGGGCAACCTCGACCCGTCCACCGCCGCGAAGGTGATGGAACTGCTCATCGGCCAGACCCGCGAGCACGGTGCCTCGCTGGTGCTGGTGACGCACTCCGAAAGCGCGGCGGCCCGGGCCGACCGCCTGCTGCACCTGACGGCCAGCGGAATCCGCGACTGAGCTTGCTGATTACTGCTGCGGCGCGATCAGCGCCGCGAAGCGCGACAGGTCGACGTTGCCGCCACTGATCACGATGCCCACGCGCCGGCCCGCAATGGCCTTGCCCGCCGCGATCGCGCCCGCGAAAGCGAGGCAGCCGGTGGGTTCCACCACCATCTTCATGCGCTCGGCGAAGAAGCGCATCGCGTCGACGAGCTGCTCGTCGGTGACGGTGAAGATGTCGTCCACGTCGCGGCGGATGATGCCGAAGGTGTACTCGCCCAGGTGCTGCGTCTGCGCGCCATCGGCGATGGTCTTCGGGGTTTCGATGTGCACGATCTTCCCGGCGCGCAACGACTGCTGGCCGTCGTTGCCCGCCTCGGGCTCCACGCCGTAGACCTTGCAATCAGGCGACAGCGCGCGCGCCGACAGCGCCGAGCCCGACAGCAGCCCGCCGCCGCCCAGGCACACGAACAGGTGGTCGAGCGGCCCGGTTTCCTCGATCAGCTCCTTCACCGCCGTGCCCTGGCCGGTGAGCACGTCGGGGTGGTCGTAGGGCGGGATCATCGTCATGCCGCGCTCCTGCGCGAGCTTCTTCGTCAGCGCCTCGCGGTCCTCGGTGAAGCGGTCGTACATCACCACCTCGGCGCCGTAGCCCTTGGTGGCGGCGACCTTGGCGGCCGGCGCGTCCTTCGGCATAACGATCACGGCAGGCATCTGCAGCAGGCGCGCCGACAGCGCGATGGCCTGCGCGTGGTTGCCCGACGAGAAGGCGATCACGCCGCCCTTGCGCTGCGTGGCATCGAACTTCGACAACGCATTGAAGGCGCCGCGGAACTTGAACGCGCCCATGCGCTGGAAGTTCTCGCACTTGAAGAAGAACTCGGCGCCCCAGCGCTCGTTGGCGGTGGAAGAGCGCAGCACCGGCGTGCGGTGGGCATGGCCTTCGAGCCGCGCGGCCGCGGCGATGACGTCGTCGTAAGTGGGTAGTTGCATGGGGTCGAGCTTAGCGAGACGTTTCGATCTTTTGCACGCCCGATGGGTAAAAACCCGCTATCCGCGGCAACGCCGGATTCCGTACTCTGTATACAGAGTTCAAAGAAACCGGCGCAAGGAGACAACCATGCCCGCCCAGCTCGTCAGCATCGAGGTCGCACCCGACCTCGTCGACCAGGTCTACCGCGCCCTGCTCGGCGCCATCAGCAGCGGCACGCTCGCACCCGGCGAGCGCATCACCCAGGAAGACATCGCGCAGCGCCTGTCGGTGTCGCGCCAGCCGGTGCTGCAGGCGCTGCGTCTGCTCAAGAAAGACGGCTTCGTGCTCGACGCGCCCGGCCGCGGCGTGCTGGTGGCACCGCTGGAAGCCGAGGCGATGCGCAAGGTCTATCAGGTGCGCGGCGCGCTCGACGCCCTGGCCGCCCGGCTGGCGGCACGGCAGCGCTTTCGCATCGACCCGAAACTCATCGAGCGCGGCCGGCGTGCCGCGCGCGGGCGCAACGTGGAAGCCATGATCGATGCCGACGTCGCCTTCCACCAGGCCATCTACGAGGCATCGGGCAATCCTCTGATCGCGCAGAGCGCCGATCCGCACTGGCGCCACCTGCGCCGCGCGATGGGCGCGGTGCTGCAGGCCGAGCCGCAGCGCGAAACGCTGTGGGACGAGCACGAGGCCATCGCCGACGCCATCGCGGCAGGCAACGCGGATCGCGCCGCGCGCCTGAGCGAGGAACACGTCTCGCGGGCCAGCGAGGCACTGAGCGAGCGGCTGCTGGCGCATGCCGCATCCACCCACACCCCCACGCAAAAAGGAGACAAGGCATGAAGCTCACCCCCGAGCAGCACGCGCAGTTCGAGCGCGATGGCTACCTGTTCTTTCCCGGCCATTTCTCGGCCGAGGAAACCAGGGTACTGACTGGCGCGGTGCCCGATCTCTACGCGAAGCGCGAGGCCTTCAACGTGCGCGAGAAAGGCTCCGACGCCGTGCGCACGAACTTCGCCGCGCACCTCGTGAGCGAGCCTTTCGCGCGGCTCGCGCGCCATCCGCGCATGGTCGAGCCGGTGACAGACCTCTTCGGCGAAGACGTCTACATGCACCAGTTCAAGATCAACGGAAAGATGGCCTTCGAAGGCGACGTGTGGCAGTGGCACCAGGACTACGGCACCTGGCTCAACGACGACCTGATGCCCACCGAGCGCGCGATGAACGTCGCGATCTTTCTGGACGACGTGAACGAGCACAACGGCCCGCTGATGTTCATTCCGGGCAGCCACCGCAAGGGCGTGGTCGATGCGAAGCATGACCTCACCACCACCAGCTATCCGCTGTGGACCGTCGACAACGACCTGATCCGCCAGCTGGTGGATCGCGCCGGCGGCAAGCACGGCGGCATCGTCTCGCCCAAGGGGCCGGCCGGTTCGATGATTCTGTTCCACAGCTGCCTGGTGCATGCCTCGGGCAGCAATCTGTCGCCCTTCAACCGCGTGGCGGTGTACCTGAGCCTGTGCGCCGTCAGCAACCACATCCGCCGGCACAAGCGCCCCGAATACATCGCGCACCGCGACTTCACCCCCATCGCGCTGCTGCCCGACGACTGCCTGCTGAAGCCCTACCCGGTGGATGTGCCATGGAAGAACGGCCTGCCCGAGAGCGCGCTGCGCACCTCGCTCGACGTGCTCGACACAGTGGAGGCCTGAACGACATGAGCCTCCACGCCCGCCTGCAGCAGCGCGCCGCCGAAGGCCGCCCCATCCGCATCGGCCTGATCGGCGCCGGCAAGTTCGGCTCGATGTACCTCGCGCAGATCCCGCGCACGCCCGGCGTGCAGCTGGTGGCCATCGCCGATCTCTCGCCCGACGCGGCGCGCGTCAACCTCGAGCGCGTGGGCTGGCAGTCCGGCCGCGCCGCGGCCGCATCGGTGCAGGAGGCGCTGAAGCAGGGCACCACCTGGATCACCGACGAC
>NZ_JASMRZ010000154.1 GCF_030462475.1 Variovorax sp. CAN15 | reverse complement strand
GGCACGCAGACAGCGAGGCGCCAAGCCATGCTGATGGCCCAATGTCCGGAGGTATTCGGCATCGCCACCACGCCGGGATCGAGGATTCGGCTGCCGCCGACGCCATCAACGGGTAGGGCAAGCAACAACGAGATGTGAGGTTTCGAACCTCGCACGCACGATGTCGCTCGCGCAGCAATCTCCGTGCCGCGCCCGCCGGCCGGCCAGGCCGGGATCAAGGAAGAGTAGACCTTCGCGATGGACCGTGTTGCTGCTGCGCAGGCCGCGGTGGCGGCGCGTTTTTAGAACGGGGCATGAGCGCCCGCTGATTCGCGAAGCTAAGGCATGAGGTCGAGCATTTGTCCGATGGAAGCAAGAGGACCGATGCATAACTTGAGCATTGATTTCATTAAAAAATGGAGCGCACCATGACACATCCTCAGCAGGCAGGCCCCCGCCCACCCTTCGACACCCAGGAGCAGGTTCCCCCCGGTCTGGAGTCGAAGATGACACCGCGACCCGACTTTGGCGAGTCCTCCTATGTCGGCAGCGGCAAGCTAAATGGGAAGGCCGCGTTGATCACGGGCGGCGACAGCGGCATTGGCCGTGCCGTGGCGCTCGCGTTTGCGCGCGAAGGCGCCGACGTACTGATCTCGTACTTGGCGGAGGAAGAGGACGACGCGCAGGCCTGCAAGAGGCTGGTCGAACGCGAGGGACGGCTGTGCGTTGCAGTGCCGGGGGACATTTGCGACGAGGCGCATTGCAGGAAGCTGGTCGACACGGCGGTGCAGCGCTTCGGCAAGCTAGACATCCTGGTGAACAACGCGGCGTTCCAGATGAGTCATAAAGATCTTGGAGAGATCACCGCAGAAGAGTTCGACCGCACTTTTCGCACCAATGTCTATGCCAACTTCTTTCTCTGCAAGGCCGCCGCGGGGCATATGAAGCCGGGCAGTGCGATCATCAGCACCGCCTCAGTCAATGCGGACAAGCCGAACGCCACGCTCGTGGCATACGCGGCAACGAAGGGCGCCATCCAGAACATGTCAGGGGGCATGGCGCAACTGCTGGCCGAAAAGGGCATCCGTGTGAACTGCGTAGCACCTGGTCCCTTCTGGACGCCGTTGATTCCTTCAACGATGCCGCCGGACAAGGTGAGGGAGTTCGGCACCCAGACGCCGATGAAGCGTCCGGGTCAGCCCGCTGAACTGCAGGCGGTGTACGTTCTGCTGGCTTCTGACCAGGCAAGCTACATTTCCGGCGCGACGATCCCCGTGACGGGCGGCGTACCGTTCATCTGAGACAGTCGCCATGTTCGCCCACATCCAGATCGGCGCGAGAGACCTGCCGCGGATGTGCGCGTTCTACGACCGCGTGCTGGTTCATTTCGGCCTCGAACGCACAGTGCCCCTTGAGGCCGTGGGACCGGCGGGACTCGTTTGGCGGATACCGGGGCGGCGCTGGCCGCAGTTCGTTGTCGGCACGCCGTTCGCCGGCGGCGAGGCCTCGGTGGGCCATGGCACGCAGGTGAGCTTCTTGGCCGGCGCGCGGTCCGCGGTCGACGCCGCCTGGCAGACCGCGATGTCAAATGGCGGCGTGGACCAGGGCCTGCCTGGCTTGCGGCTGCGCTACGCGCCGGACTTTTATGCCGCGTACTGCCTCGACCCCGAGGGACACAAACTCTGCTTCGTTCACACAATTGAGAAGTAGACAGGCGCGGGTGTTTGCAGACCTCACGTTGTCAAGCAGCTTAGATGCGCCGGTTTTCGAGAATTTCCTCGAGCACTTCTTCTAGGGTTGACCAAGTCGGAAACAGAATCGCCTCGTCTGATGAGTTCCAGCGACCGCCGGCGGACTTGAGCTGCGTGGCGAGCTCTTCCTTTGCTCCAACGAGCGCGGGCTGCGACCACCCAACTTTAGGAAGGGTTTCCCGTACTTCGCATCCCAGGCGAATCGCCAGTTCTTGAGCGCGCAGTCCGCTACGTCCAGCAGGAGAAAGCATGACGGTCCTCCAAGTATTCAGTCTTCAGTTACTGTGTTCGCTTGCGAGGCGCGATTCCCATTCCTGAATGAAGTAGTCGACGCGGAACTGCAGGCGTGCGCGGGCGGTCTCTCGACTTTCCTGCTGTGCAATCACGAACACGCAGCGAGCTTCTCCTCCCTGGCACAGCTCAGCCTTTCCCACGAAAGCATCATCGGCGTTTTGCGTCAGCGTGACATAGCACTCCCAACCTACAGGAAGGTCAAGATCGAAAATTGAAGACGACATGACCGCAGAGTAGGCGCTTTCGCTGGCCAAATCCAGCTTTCCGAGGCTCGCATGGTTTTTTGACATTCGGCCAAAAGATCCGTTTTTTCGAGGCAAATGCTGGCCCGCGCGCCTCTTCTCGGCGCGTTAACGCTTTCGCATTGCGCTGCGCCCTGACGCTCGGAAGAAGGCGAACGTGCCACTCGAGCGACGTGGACTATGAAGGCGTGACCTACTAGTTCTTTGGAATGACAGCGGTAGTACAGAAAGCCAAGGATGCACAGGCGTTACTGGAGAACGATTGAAGCAGGCTTTCGCGTCTTCACTGCATAGCGTCGGACAAAGACGAGGAGAGGAGTGGATGAGGAATACGAGAGAAGATCTGAGTTGCGCTCAAGCACCAGGGACGCCCGGCCCTCGAGAGGCGCCGCCGGGCGGCGACTTGCCATTGTCCCCCCTCTTGAAAACGCTGAGGGTGCCATCGCTTTCAAGACGGGCGATGCGCACCTCCGCTATATCTTCCACGCCTTGCTCGCGCAATTTGCCATCAAGCTCTTCACGCGTAATCATCTCTCGCTTCATGGCGCGCCGGTTGACTTGGCCGTGGCGTACCAGCACTTCCGGCAGCGGTTCTAGAAATGCTGCAACTGCGGGCGACCTGAAACTAAGCCAGTCGAGCACAAAGTTCCAGGCGATCAAGGTGGAAAGCAGTACCAAGCCGTCATTGATGGACTTGTATTCGCCCTGCATCGCGTTGCTCGAGGCATCCGCGACGAGCACCACAAACAGCAGGTCGGCCACGCCCATCGATCCAATGTCGCGGCGCAGGACGAATCGAAATACAAGAAGCAGGAACCAGTAGACGACGGTGCCGCGCACAACCATGTGCCACACCGGAAACTCGCGGGCAAACAGTTCAAGAAGATCGCTCATGCATCCGCTTTGGCTATAGGTGCGTCAATTTTCACGGCGGAATCGCCGCAGGCTGCAGCGGAGCTGCAGCCCCGGCTAGACGCTGTGCTACGGCATTCAACAAGGCGCCGGCGAACCCACCCGGTGCTCTCGCGTCTACGCGCGCGCTCGTTACCACGCGCGGCAACGAGCTCCACGCAACCCGATAGCCCGAGGCGACCAACGCCGCTACCAATGTTTCGTCTTCTCCGCATACGAGATGTTTGAAACCGCCAACGCTTCGGTAAGCATCTGCAGACACGCCTAGGTTTGCCCCATGCACATGACGATGGTCGTCCCGGTCGAAATAGGTTTCGCTGAAGTGCGCCTGGAGCAACTCGGCGTTGCAGCCGTGAGGTGACCAGTCCTGGACGCCAACCGTGCCGCACACCACGTCGGCCTGCAATGCGAGCTGGTTGGCCAGCCAGGCTTCGGAGACCACGGTATCCGCATCGGTGAACGCGAGCCATCGAGCGCCGCGCGCAAGCAGGGCCTGTGCTCCCACGGCGCGCGCCATGCCGACGTTGCGTGCGCGAACGCTGACCGTCATCGCACCGGCAGCGGCAGCCAGCACACAAGTTGCGTCGGTGCAGTCGTCCAGAACAACGACCGTTTCCACTGGCTCGCCCATCAAGGCACTGTGCTGCCCAGCACGTCGGACAGCGGCAAGACAGGTGCCTATGGCCTGTTCTTCGTTGTGCGCCGGGATGACGATGCCAATCATGGGCTTAGCTCCGCTGCGGTGATTCTTTTATGTAGATGGCGGCACATGTTTCGTCTATGTACCGCTTTGTTGATTCACCTTCGCTTCAGCCTCAAGCCAGTCGCTGGTTGCGTCGCCGGGCGCGCCATTCCGACGCAGGTACGCTTCATAGGCGGCCTGCCGGATCGCCTCATCGCGAGCTTGAGTGCCCGCTTGAGACTCAACTGAGTCAGCTTGCCCTTGCGGGGAGGAGACGTCGGCTGACTGCTCCACGTTTGCCTGCGCCTCCTCACCCGGGTAACCATGTGACTTGTTCGCTTCGCGCCCCATGCCACTCCCCTCGGCGGGGCTGTCCTCACCGACGGCCCGAGCCTGGTCGATGTTGACCGGGGACATCTGTTTCTGACCACCGCTTTGTTTCATGATGACTCCTTTCGTAGGTCGCCCCCGAGGGGGCGAGGTGTCGTTTGATCAGGCCTTCGGCGGATCGTTTTCACGCCCGAAGTGACGGTGAGCGCCCATTGCGGCAATGAAGGAAGCTATCCCTTCATCCGCCCCGGCAGCGTCAACGAGGATGAGACCAGGGTCTTCTGCGCCATCTGGCATCGTCAGGGGGATTTGCGCTTCAGCTAGCAGCGCTTCCGAAGCACCGAAGGCCAAAATGGTCTTGCAGTGCCAGTACTGGTCGCGCAGGAACTCGAGGGTGTGGGCGTCGGCGTCGAGCGCTTCGACCGCCTCGGCGCCGTCCGGCAACACGAGGGCGTCGAAAAGGAAGCCCGGCGAATTTTCCATCGTTGCATCGGCTTCGAATTTCTCGCCGCCTGCACCGACATAGGTGCCGAGACGGGCGGCAATCAGACGCGGGATGGCACCCGCTGCAAAGAGGGAAGTGATCAGCTTTTGCAAGGATGCACCCTCGACGCCATGGTCGATCAGCACGGCCACCTTGCGCGTGCGAATGCCGCCATCGCCGGGCCGGGCCATCAGGGAAAGCGCGGGCGACGCCTCCACCTCTGGCGCAGCCGGCGTCTCCAGAGCCTTGGGCAACGGCGCAGGGAGTTCCATGCCCAGGTCTTGTGCGACACGTTGCGCGAGATCCGGCGCTGCGTTCAAAAGGCTGGC
>NZ_JASMRZ010000153.1 GCF_030462475.1 Variovorax sp. CAN15 | reverse complement strand
GTTCAAAAGGCTGGCGACGACGCGCTGCCGAATCGCCGGCACCGTGACCTTGGAAAGTTCGAAGCGGAAAGCGTTGCCGATATGAGCCTTCTCGACTTCGGTCTGGCTCTCGAAAAACAGGCGAGCCTGCGTGTAGTGGTCAGCAAACTTTTCAGGCTTGATCCTCACCTTGTCGGCGCTTTCCTTGGCATCGATACGCCGAGCCACGCTCGCGAAGCCCTGTGCCGCGCCGGCCTGGAAGGGGCAACCGCCAGCCAATGAGTTCGGCTCGTAGGCAACGCGGCCGCGGTTGATCGCCTGGCGGTGCATGCCGTCGCGCTGGTTGTTGTGGACCTGCGCGATGGGGGCGTTGATGGGCAACTCGTGGAAGTTGGGCCCGCCAAGGCGGCTGATCTGCGTGTCGACGTAGGAGTGGATGCGCCCCGCCAGCAGCGGGTCGTTGGTGAAGTCGAGCCCTGGCACGATGTGGGCCGTGCAGAACGCGACCTGCTCCGTCTCCGCAAAAAAGTTGTCGGGATTGCGGTTGAGCACCATGCGCCCCACGATCTGCACCGGCACCAGCTCCTCGGGGATGAGCTTGGTCGCGTCGAGGATGTCAAAGCTGAACTGCTCGGCCTGCTCCTCGGTGAAGATTTGCAGACCCAGTTCCCATTCGGGATACTCGCCAGCCTCGATCGCTTCCCAGAGGTCACGGCGATGGAAGTCGGGATCGGCGCCGGAGATCTTCACGGCTTCTTCCCACACCAACGAGTGCGTGCCGAGCTTGGGCTGCCAGTGGAACTTCACCAGCACGCTCTCGCCCGCGTCGTTGACCAGGCGGAACGTGTGCACACCGAAGCCCTGCATCATCCGGTAGCTGCGTGGAATGGCGCGGTCGCTCATTTGCCACATGAGCATGTGCGTCGACTCGGGCATCAGAGAAACGAAATCCCAGAAGGTGTCGTGCGCGCTGGCGGCCTGAGGCATCTGGTGGTGTGGCTCCGGCTTCACGGCATGCACCAGGTCGGGGAACTTGATGGCGTCCTGAATGAAGAAAACCGGGATGTTGTTACCGACCAAATCCCAGTTGCCTTCGTCCGTGTAGAACTTGACGGCAAAGCCGCGCACGTCACGCGCAGTGTCCTTCGAGCCGCGCTCGCCGGCCACGGTGGAAAAGCGCACGAACACCGGCGTGACCTTGCCGGCCTCCTTGAAGGGCGCTGCCTTGGTGTACTTCGTGAGCGGGTCGTAGCACTCGAAAAATCCGTGCGCGCCCGAGCCGCGTGCATGCACGATGCGCTCAGGGATTCGCTCGTGGTCGAAGTGCGTGATCTTCTCGCGCAGGATAAAATCTTCGAGCAGCGCGGGCCCCCGCGCGCCTGCTTTGAGGGAATTCTGATTGTCAGCGACGGCAACACCCTGATTCGTGGTGAGCACCTGGCCGCTCGAATCAACACGGACACGGTCCAGCGTATCGATAGTGGCGTTGACACCTTCTCTCGCAGCGGTGCCAGTCTTGCTGGAGAAGTTCGCCTCGGAGAGAGTGCTGGCCCCAGGCAACGAAGATGCAGGCTCTGCCACGGCACCAGCCGGAGCAGATGAGGCGTTTTCCTCGCCGTATTCAGCGGGCTTGTTCAGGTTCGCTGGCATCGCGCTCACCAGCTTCTGTGTATCAATCGATTTCTGAGTGGGTGCATCACCTTTTCCAGCTGCTGCCGGCGCCGGGTTTGCAGGGCCACTATCGGTATTTCTGGCCGCGGCGCGGGCCGCGTCGATCTCCGCAGTGGACGATGATGAAGCAGGCGATTTCTTGGCCATGGGATTCTCCTGAAAGGGGACGCAAGGCTAGGGGCCCGACCTGATCGCCAATGTAGGAAGAATGCGCATCGCAGAGCTCCAGCTCGTGCCGGGTCGACGGTGGATGGCATAGCGAGAAGAGTTTCAGAGCGTGCGCCTCATAGCTGGATCGCGCGTTCGCGCAGCTAACCGGCGAAGAGCGGCATGGCTGCCAGGCAGCGCGCACGTAGGAGACACGCTGTCAGTCGGATTCGCTTTTCGATGATAGGCAGGGCGCTGCCGAAGCCCAATGTTCATGGCGCGGCGCAATGCCGATCATCAGAGGAACACTATGACCGACAATCCGAAAAAGACCGGCCTAGACCGGAAACTCATCGCCTTGAATGAGCCGCACGAGGTGCTCTCCTGGACAAAGTCCCTGGGGTGTACCGAGGCACAGCTCCGCGATGCCGTCAAGGCGGTGGGCAATTCTGCGGAGGCAGTGCGCGTCTATCTGAAAAAAGCATGAAGTCGCATATCCGACGGATCTCCGTGCACGTTGATGAGCCGGACCCTGGGCATTTTTACTGGGTGCTCATGGAGGAAGGCGACGACGCTTCGCAGTGGCGAGAGCTAGAGTCAGCAGCAGAGCCTTACGACATGTGGCTCGACGCACTTCAGGCTGGTAACACTGCGCTTTTCAGGTACGCCCCCGATGAACGCATCGGCCCGCGCGAAGTCGGCGACGACGAAGACGCGGCGCCGGTAGGCATTCCTCTGGGATGAACTTGGATGGCCCTCTACGCCCTGTTCCGTGCCTGGCGCAAGCTAGCTTTGGTACTGGCGGCGAGGGCCTTTTGCATAACTCTCTGCTCCTGTGCCTATGCGCCCTCGCACGCGAACTCAACACATCACCGCAGCAACCACGACCGACGCAAAGCTATGGGCCAAGCACCTTGGTTGCAGCGTCGCCGAGTTGCGCATCGCTATACGCGCAGTGGGAAATTCCGCGGAAAGTGTGCGAGCTTATCTCGCCGCGCTCAGCGGCGGCGTGATGCCGCTTACAGGTCAGGGCAGCGAACCCGCCGCTTCAGAAAAGGTTGAAGCTTGTCCTTCCAGCACCAGGCCACCCGCGTGGCCGCTAGGTTCCTGACAAGTCGACTGCGCTCTGATCTCGCTCTTCCAGCCGCTTTAGTTCGGCTCGCCCCATAGGCGTAATGCGAAGAATCATGCCTTTGCCTCCAGAGAAGAGGCCGGGCTCAGGCAGGTTGGCTTCGATGAGTTGAGCCGCTGCTAAAACGGCCGCGCATTGAATATCTCCCTCCTCGTGGATTGCCAACGGAAACGACGCATGTTCGATGCGTCGCAATAAGTTCATAGGCACTACGTCACTCCTCACCAATTTTCATAACAAAAAGTTTTTATGCCGTGGTCTACCGAGTGTCAATGGTAAGCGTCCGGCCAACCCATCTTGATTCCTGCCGGCGGGCCTAGGAGCATCGTGTTCACTACTCCACTTATTTTTTGGCGGACACGTGAACACTATCGAGGCTGCGGCGGTGAAGGGAGATCGGCGCCGGCTTAGCTGCTGCGGGAACTGCAGCGGCAGACATGGAGCCCGACCTCTACTGGTCGGTGGTGCACCGACTACGACGCGACCGACTTGCCGCGTTTGAGAACTGACCAAGTAGGCCAAGTCTCTTTGATCGCTTCCTTGGCCATGTCCACGGCGGAGGACCGATCGTAGCCCTCCGGCCGGTCAATCGCGACCACTACAGCCGCTCCTTCATCGTGAAGGATCTCCCAGGTCCAGCCCAGGCACATAGCATCATCCACCACCAATTCGGTGTGCACGTCTTCGTACCCCGGCGGGCGCTCCAAAGCGACGAGTACTCGGCGATCAGGATTCATGGCTCATCTCGCTCATTGCAACGGTGCACCTCATCATCGAAGCATACAGCGACGGTTGTCATCCCCTTGTCTCCGTCGACCACGCCGCACGCCAAGATAAAAATGGCCGGACGCTTACTGTCAATGTCGGAAATGGCGACATCGGGAACGGCTTAACGGGTGCTCAGAAGTTGAGCGGTCGACCTACAAAATGAGCTTGCTCATTGTCTAGACTGCCTCGCGGGGTAGGTATCCGACCCTCCCTTGACCACATGCCTGCCTCCTTAGACCCGCTTCGGCGGGTTCTTTTTCCCTCTAGCGGACCGCTCGCGCATGAAGTAGCTCTGTTTCCGACAACTAGGGTTTTGCGGCCTTTTGACCTACAGCCGCAACAGGCTGAAACAACTAGGGTCAGTGCTGAGATGCTGCTCATTCACGGCTCGCGCCGTTTTCATGAGCACCGTGTTCGTACCTCGATTCTCATTTTCGAGCGGCATCTCACCCTCTATCGCACTCCGCCCCTAGTCGCTGTGCATGACCGGAAGCGAGCGCAGCGTGACGCGGAAATCCAGACTGGCACCGGACGGCTCTTCTCCGCGAGCATTGGTCAGCAACGTGAGCGCTGCGGGACAACCAGGGTGGCTGCCCGCAGCACTGGTCGCCATTCAGGCCACTTCGACGTTGATGCGCCGCGGTTTCGCGTGCTCAGCCTTCGGGATCCGCAGCTTCAGGACGCCCTGCGCAAGCTCGGCAGACACCTTCTCGGTATCCAGTTCCTTGCTGAGAGTGAAGACCCGATGGAACCGACCGAGCCCTACCTCGGTGTGGCTTGTCTTCAGATCTTCGGGCACGCTCAAGCCAGATTCCGCTTCGATGGTCAACGTATCCGCTTCCACATGAAGGTTCAGCTTCTCGCGCGGGACGCCCGGTAAATCGGCGTAGAGCGTAATGCCGCCCGCGTCTTCAACAACGTCGACCGGCGGGGTCAGCGCAGAGGTGCGATAGCGCGACGCTTCCTGCTTTGGATCGGTGCGATCCGGCGCAGCGGGGGAACGAGTTTGAAGGTCGTTGCTCATTATGTTTGTCCTCCTGATCACTGAATGGCGATGCGGCGCGGCTGGGCGGACGCGCTGCGGCGAACGGTGATGCGCAGCACGCCGTCGCTTAACTTGGCGTCGACCGCTTCGGGGTCTGCGTCATCGGGCAGCGTCAGCATGCGGCGGAACGCGCCCTCGAATCGCTCATTGATGTGCACGGCCGCCTTTTCCTCCGCCCCGGGCAGCACGCTCTTCCGCTCACCAGAAATCGTCAGCAGACCACGCTCGAGGTGGACCTCCAGCGTAGCCGGGTCGATGCCTGGCGCGAAGGCATAGATCTCT
>NZ_JASMRZ010000152.1 GCF_030462475.1 Variovorax sp. CAN15 | reverse complement strand
ATCTCGGCGGTGAGCGACCTCTCGGAAGCCGAGTTCTGCCTGTGGTTGACGCGCGAGATCGGCGTGGCCGCCATTCCGCTGTCAGCCTTCTACGGCGACGGCTTCGACCAGCGTGTGGTGCGTTTCTGCTTCGCCAAGAAGGACGAGACGCTGCTCGCGGCGCTGGAGCGCCTCGCGCGCCTCTGACAACCGGTTCGATAACGGCAGACAGCCCGCACCCGATGGCCATCACGATGAACAGGCCACGACAGGTGCTTCTTGCACTGGCGCTCTCGTTCGTCGTGGCGGGCGTGCTCTCGCCCATCGTGCCGGAGGTGGCGGGCAAGTCTTACTCGGTGGTCGACGTGGTCCACAGCCTGCTCATCGGCGCCCTGTGCTACACGTGGTGCAGGGCCGACGGGCTCTGGCGCGGCGTGCTGCCGCCCGGGCGCTCTGCGCTGGTGGCGGGCATCTTCCCGCTGCTGGGCGTGCCGCTGTACTTCCTGCGGACCCGGCCTTTCCCCAGGGCAGTCGTCGCGACGCTTGGCGCCACCGCTTTCCTGGTGGCGTGCATCGGGCTGTCCGGTCTCTGCGCCATCGCGACCGCGGCGCTGCTCGGAAAGCCGCTGCCCGAATGAAGAACAACCCCGTCGCGATCCTGAGGCTCGTTTTCGGTGCGGTCGCCGTGGTGCTGTGCGCCGTCGCATGGCTGCTGCACCACAACACGGCGTCCTTCATCGCGTCGGCCAGCCGCACCCAGGGCGAAGTGATGCGGCTTCTCTACGTCGAGAGCTCGAAGCGCAACGAGTCGGGCACCTGGAAGCCGCTGGTGCGCTTCAAGGCGCCCTCGGGCGAGATCATCGAGTTCGCGCCGTCGAGCAGCAGCAGCCCGCCGGGCTACGAAGTCGGCGAGACGGTCGATGTCTTCTTCGATCCTCAGAACCCGCAAGATGCCATGCTCGACGGCTTCTTCGCGCTATGGGGTGGCGCGACCATCACGGGCGGGTTGGGCCTGGTTTTCCTGCTGGTGACAGTGGGGCTGCTGTTCGCGCCTGCGAATACACCGGCAAAGCGCCGACGCCCACGGTAGGACGTTGCCTGACCACCGGAGGCGCTACCCTCCGGCCTTGCGCGCGACATGGCGGGGCGAGCATGAAGGCTCATCGCAACAACGCCCTGGAGAGAAAACATGTCGCTCTCGTTCATTCTGCTGATCGTCCTGATCCTGCTGCTGATCGGCGCACTGCCAAGCTGGGGCTACAGCCGCGCCTGGGGCTACGGGCCCAGTGGCGGCCTTGGCCTGGTCGTGCTGATCGTGGTGATCCTCGTGCTGATGGGACGCATATAGGCCTTGCAGCCTCCGCGCCCCCGTAAAAGGAAAGCCCGCGCGAGCGGGCTTTTCTTCGTTCCCCGGCAACGCTCAGGCCTGCAGCTGCGCCCAGGCCTTGTCCAGCCGCTTCACGCTCACCGGCTGCGGCGTGCGCAGCTCCTGCGCGAAGAAGCTCACGCGCAGTTCCTCCAGCAGCCAGCGGAATTCGAGCATGCGCTCGTCCACCACGCCCTTGCGCTCGGCCACCAGGCGCCAGTAGCGCTGATCCTGCGGCTTCAGCTCGGCGAGCTTGCTAGCGTCGCGCGTGGGATCGGCACGCAGCTTGTCGAGACGCAGCACGATCGCCTTGAGATAACGCGCGAAGTGCTGCAGCTGGGTCCACGGCGCATCGGCGATGAAGCGCTTGCCGACAAGGCGCTGCAGCTGCTGCGCGGCGTCCTGCACCGCATCGGGCTGAATCTTGGTGTCCTTGATCTTGCGAGCGGCCGCCGCGTACTCGACGAGGACAGTGCCGGCCAGCCGCGCCACCTCGTTGGCGATCAGCGTGAGGCGGCCACGGCCCTCCTCCAGCCGGCGCTTGAAGGCGAACTCGTCGGTCGGCAGCGGCTCCTGCAGGAAGGCGCGGTCGATCGCCACGTCGATGATCTGCGCGCGCAACTCCTCCGAAGTGCCCAGCGGCATGTAGGCCACCGACATCTTCTGCAGGTCGGGGATGTTCTTCTCCAGGTACTTGAGCGCGTCCTTGAGCTGCAGCGCGAACAGGCGGCGCAGGCCGGCGCGGTGCCTGGCGGCGGCCACCGCCGGCTCGTCGAACACTTCGATGGTCACGGCGTCGCCCTCGTCGCGCAGCGCTGGAAAGCCGATCAGCGATTGCGAGCCGCGGCGCACCTCCATCAGCTCGGGCAGCTCGCCGAAGGTCCAGGCCGTGTAGCGCTGGCCAGCGGGCAGTGCGGCGGGTGCCTCGGCCGCCTTCGCGGCAAATGTCTTCGGCCTGTCGTCCGACGTGGCAGCGGCCTTCTTCTCCGGCGATGCCTTGACGTTCAACCCAGCCAAAGCCTGGAAGGCGCCGCGCGCCTGCGCGCCCAGCTCGGCCTTCAGCGCACCGAGGTTACGCCCCATGCCCAGCTGCCGGCCGTGCTCGTCGACCACGCGCAGGTTCATGAACAGGTGCGGCGCCAGCATGTCGAGCTTGAAGTCGGCGCGCTTGACGTCGATGCTGGTCATGTCGCGCACGCGCTTGAGCAGCACGTCGGTCAGCGAGCCGGTGCCGAACAGTTCGGGCACCGAGAGTTCTTCCGCCAGCTTCGAGGCCGACTCGGGCAGCGGCACCAGCCGCGAGCGCGGGCGCTGCGGCAGGCTCTTGAGCAGCGCCTGGATCTTGTCCTTGAGCATGCCCGTCACCAGCCATTCGCAGCGCTCCTCGCTCACCTGGTTGAGCACGAAAAGCGGCACGCTGACGGTGAGGCCGTCCTTCGCGTCGCCCGGTTCGTGCAGATAAGTCGCGGCGCAATCGACACCGCCCAGCCGCAGTGTCGGCGGGAAGGACTGCGTGGTGATGCCCGCCGCCTGGTGGCGCATGAGCTCGTCGCGCGTGAGGTACAGCAGGCGCGGCTGGTCCTTCGAGGCCTGGCGGTACCAGTTCTCGAAGCTGGTGCCGCTGGCCACGTCGGCGGGCAGTTGCGCGTCGTAGAAGGCGAAGATCAGCTCGTCGTCGACCAGCACGTCCTGCCGGCGCGACTTGTGCTCCAGCCCCTCGACCTCGCGCACCAGCTTGCGGTTGGCCTGCAGGAACGGGAACCTGGTTTCCCACTGGCCACCCACCAGCGCCTCGCGGATGAAGATCTCGCGCGCTGCCACCGGATCGACCCGCGTGAAGTCGACGCGCCGGCCGCTGTACACCACCAGCCCGTATAGCGTCGCGCGCTCCAGCGCCGACACCTGCGCGCCCTTCTTCTCCCAGTGCGGGTCGAGCAGCTGCTTCTTCAGCAGGTGCCCCGCCACCTGCTCGAGCCACTGCGGCTCGATGTTGGCGATGCCGCGGCCGAAGAGCCGCGTGGTCTCGACCAGCTCGGCCGCGACGATCCAGCGCCCCGGCTTCTTCTTCAGGTGCGCGCCGGGGTGCTTGTAGAACTTGATGCCCCGCGCGCCGAGGTAGGCCTCGTCGTCCTCCAGCTTCCAGCCGATGTTGCCCAGCAGGCCCGACAGCATCGACATGTGCAGCGCCTCGTAGCCGGCGGGCTGGGCATTGATGCGCCACTTGTGCTCGGTGACCACGGTGAGCAGCTGCGAATGGATGTCGCGCCACTCGCGCACGCGGCGGATGTTGATGAAGTTCTGGCGCAGCAGCTGTTCGTACTGGCGGTTGCTGAGCTTGTGGGTGTCTCCATGCCCGCCGCGCGCGTCGGCAATCCACTTCCACAGCCGCAGGTAGCCGCTGAACTCGCTCTTCTCGTCGTCGAACTTGGAATGCGCCTGGTCGGCCTGCTGCTGCGCGTCCATCGGGCGGTCGCGCACGTCCTGCACGCTGAGGGCCGAGGCGATGACCAGCACTTCTTCCAGCGCGCTGCGCGAGCGGGCCTCCAGGATCATGCGACCCACGCGCGGGTCGAGCGGTAGCTTCGACAGCTCCGCGCCGGTCGGCGTGAGTTCGTTGGCGTCGTCGACTGCGCCCAGTTCGTTGAGCAGCTGGTAGCCGTCGGCGATCGCGCGCGGCGACGGGGCCTCCAGGAACGGAAAGCGCGCCACGTCGCCCAGGCGCAGCGACTTCATCCGCAGGATCACGCCCGCCAGCGAGGAGCGAAGGATCTCGGGGTCGGTGAAGCGCGGGCGGCCTTCGAAGTCTTTCTCGTCGTAGAGCCGGATGCAGATGCCGTTCGCCACGCGCCCGCACCGACCCGCGCGCTGGTTGGCGGCCGCCTGGCTGATCGGCTCGACCAGCAACTGCTCGACCTTGCTGCGGAAGCTGTAGCGCTTGACGCGCGCGGTGCCGGTGTCGATCACGTAGCGGATGCCCGGCACGGTGAGCGAGGTTTCGGCCACGTTGGTGGCCAGCACGATGCGCCGGCCCGTGTGGCCGTCGAAGATGCGGTCCTGCTCGGGGCCCGAGAGCCGTGCGAAGAGCGGCAGCACCTCGGCGCTGCGCAGCAGCGGCTGGTGGCTCAGGTGGCGGCGCAGGTGGTCGGCCGCCTCGCGGATCTCGCGCTCGCCGGGCAGGAAGACGAGGATGTCGCCGGCGTTGTGCGGATCGCGCCAGAGCTCGTCGACCGCGTCTGCGATGGCGTCGTTCAGGTCGTGCTCGCGCGATTCCTCGAAGGGCCGGTAGCGCTGCTCCACCGGGAAGGTGCGGCCCGACACCATGATGGTCGGTGCAGGCCCCTTGGCAGAGGCGAAGTGCTGCGCGAAGCGGTCGGCGTCGATGGTGGCCGAGGTGACGATGACCTTCAGGTCGGGCCGGCGCGGCAGGATCTCGCGCAGGTAGCCCAGCAGGAAGTCGATGTTCAGCGAGCGCTCATGGGCCTCGTCGATGATGAGCGTGTCGTAGGCCTTCAGCAGCGGATCGGTCTGCGTCTCGGCCAGCAGGATGCCGTCGGTCATCAGCTTGACCGAGGCGTCGCGCGAGAGGCGGTCCTGGAAGCGCACCTTGAAGCCGACCACGTCGCCCAGCGGCGTCTTCAGCTCTTCGGCGATGCGCTTGGCCACGGAGCTCGCGGCAATGCGGCGCGGCTGGGTGTGG
>NZ_JASMRZ010000151.1 GCF_030462475.1 Variovorax sp. CAN15 | reverse complement strand
GGTCAGGTCGCCGGGGTTGTTGATGCGCCATGGCAGCGTTCCGCCCGAGCGCAGCAGGTGACGGCCGTCTTCGCAGATGAATTCGGCGACTTCGATGTTGGGGTGGTAGGTTGCAGATATCAGTCTGGACATGCGGGTGTTTTCCTTGCTCAAGCCAAGCCGTTCAGGTGGGCTTCGATGGCGTACTCGGAAAGAAAGTGGCCGGGGTCGAAAGCTCCCGCAGCCGAGGCATACATGGAGCCTTCCGCTCCCGGCGACTCGGTCTCGCCCTCGTCATCGGCCTGGTCATCGTCTTGCGCGCTGTCTGGCTCGGAGCTCGTCGGAACGGGCATCCAGTCCCACGCTTCCTCTCCCACGACCAGCACTGCCTCGTCCGGCGTTTCGAACGCGACGCGGGGCAACCGCCCGCTGTCGGGAATGACGCCTTCGGCCAGCGTCTGGCGCTTCTCGCCGAGGATCCGGTAAGGCAGCCCCGACATGCCCACATGCTTGAAGATCTTGTCGCTCCCAAGGGGCGCGAAGCGCACGCTGTACTTGTCGTCGTGGCTCACGCCTTCCATGCGCAGGCGCTTTGCCATGTCCATCGGCCCTGCATAGCTGTGGGTGGCCGCATGCTCCCGCCAAAGGCCCTGGGTGCCATGGACGATGCCCGAGGCGCTCCATCTGGAAAAGCTGCCCCCGCCGTTGACGACGATTTCTTCCCTGGCGGTGATGCTGATCCTGTCGGACTCCATCTTGATGTCGAGCCTGGCCAGCAGGTTGATGCTGTTCTGCAGAGCGACGATGTCGATGCCGGCCGTGGCTGCGGTCAGGCGGATGGCCTTGTAGGCGAAAAGGCGCACGGCCTCTTTCACGCTCACCAGAAAGCTCCTGCCGGCGCTGATGCTGGTGTGCCCGCCGCTGCTCAGCGCGTTGTGCGTGATGCTGGCGATGTGGGTGGCCCCCGCCGCCGTGCTCTGGATGCCGGCCGCACTGGCGAGCACGAGGTGCGGTTCGCAGAGTTCAGGGAAATCTCCCTGCCGCGAAGGGCGGCCCTTGATCGCATCGTTCTGTTCCTTGAGGGCCTGCGCGACCGCGTCCTGGTCGCCTGCTTCGTGCGCGTTGGCTTCCTGCGCAGTCCGGCTCTGGCGTTCATGCAGGTCGCGCGCGGCCGTCAGGCGTGCAACTGTTTCCCCGAGATCGGTGATGTGCGCCTCGGCTCCTGGCCTCGGCTCGGTGCTGAGCAGCAGGCCCCTTGCGCCGCGCACCGCGGCATGGCCATCGGTACGCAACTCAGCGCCCTCGCCACGATCGTCCTTCCGGCCTGCCGTGTCGTCGATGCGCCCTATGTGGCCGAGGCTCAGGCTGCTGCTGAGATGGTCGCTCTTGAGCTGTGCCTGGATCTTTCCGGGCTGATCGTCCAGCACCAGGTGGTTGCCACGCGATCCGCCTGCTGCATTCGCTTTCAATTCACGGCTGCGCAGGCCCGATAGGTTCTGCTGGTCGGGCAGCCGCCACGCGGGCATGTTTTCCGCATTGAACACACGGCCGGTGATGATGGGACAGTCCGGGTCGCCGCCGAGGAAATCGACGACCACCTCCTGGCCGACGCGCGGCAGCGCAGCCGCGCCAAAGGTCTCTCCGGCCCAGGCCATGGACACGCGGATCCAGCAGCTGCAGTTCTCGTTGCGTTGCCCGATACGGTCCCAGTGGAACTGCACCTTCACGCGGCCGTACTGGTCGACCCAGATCTCTTCGTTCTTCGGCCCGACAACGCTGGCAGTCTGCGGTCCACGGGTGCGGGGCTTCGGCGTGATGCGCGGCGGGCGCCACGCGTGGCTCACGGGCTGCGCCTCGAAGCCGAAGCGCTGGACGGAACCCTCGCCGGCATCTGCGCCTTCGGTGGCCCGGAGGTTCTCCCGCAACTCGTAGTCGACGGCAATCAGAAGGTGCTTGCGGTTCTGATCGTCCCTCGGATGGCCCGCCAGCTCGAAGATGCAGCCCGGGGCGAGTTCTCGCCTGTTGGAACGGCCGCTTGCAACGCTGCCGCCGCTCAGTTGCTCTTCGATGCGGGTGCGTGCATAGGCCTCGCCGTCGTCGTAGTGTTTGTAGCCGCCGGGCCATTCGTACAGCTCGAGGTCGTCGTGCGCGTGGCCGGTGCGCAGCTCCCGTCGGCTGGTGAGGTCCGCCTTTGGCTTGAGCGGGTCGTAGTCGTTGGTGAAGTGCAGGCCGGAGCGGACTTCTTCGCTCGTGCGCCATTCATGGATGCGTTCGTTCGAGCCATCGCCACCCCCTGTCATCCCCGCCTTCTCCAACGGATGAAACCGCACCGTCTCCCCTCCAGGCATCGGGTCGTGCGAGCTCAAGACGTCATCCGCAAGCACGAGCACCTGCCGCTGGGCCTCATGCCGGAAGTAGTAGTAGATGCCTTCCATCTCGCACAGCCGCGAGACGAAGGAGAAGTCGCTCTCGCCGTACTGCACGCAGTACTCCCACGTGCGGTACTTGCGCGCCAGCCGTTTCTCCATGGGGTAGCCGTAGGCTTCGAGCACGTCGGCGACGATGTCGGGAACGGTCCTGCCCTGGAAGATGCGGAAGTCGCTGCGTCGCGTCGCGAGCCACAGCCATGGGCGCAGCCTCATGCGGTAGAAGCTGTGCCGTGCGTCCTCTGCGGCCAGGCCGAAGGACGCGACGACACCGCCCAGATAGCGCGTGCCGCCGCTCTCGGTCTGCATTGCCACGGTGGCGGTCTTGCCGAGCAGCGCTTTCGCATCGACGTTGTTGCTGCTGCCCAGCAGCTCCACATCGAAGTCATGGAGCTGGCTCAGCGCCTCGCGGCCGGTCAGCCGGTGAAACTGCAGCGCTTCCCCCAAGGGGGTCTGAATGGAAACGCGGCGCGTCATCGCACCACCGCGGACGCAACGGCGCACGGCGCCGGGCGAACATGCCGGCGCGTGCCATCGAAGATGGACATGGATCCTCCCTGAAATCATTCGTTGCCGCTCTGGTCGGCGGCATGTTCGTCGGAGTATCCAAGGGCGCGGCGTCTTTCATTCGACGCCGCCGAATGCTTCAACGGATTCGTGAACGAATGCGCGCAGCGGCGTTGGGGCCCCTGTCTGCGCTGGAGCGCAGGTATCGAATGTTCACAAGCCGCATGAGCCGCGGCCGATCCGGATCACGCGTTCGCGAACCTGTCCGCATGTTGAGTTGCACCGGGTTGTTCCCGCAAAGGCGGGAAGCTGGCGGCCTGTAGCCCAGAGCCGAGTGCGGCCTTCGGGCGATGCAGTAGCTCAGGAACGCCGGCAGCCATGCGGCGCGCTCGGCGCTGCTGGCCCGGACAGGCCCATAGGCCCACTCGCGCAGGCACGTCTGGATGAATCTCTCGGCCTTCCCATTGGTCTGCGGTCGGTAAGGTTTGGTGAACGAGGGCCTGGCAGGTCTTGGCAAACAGTCTGGAGCGGTAGGCCGAGCCGTTGTCCATGATCAGGCGCTTGACCTTCACGCCCAAGGCTTCGAAGTGCGCCACTGCCGCCAGCAGGAACTGCAAGGCCGAGGCCTTGCGCTCGTTGGCACGCATCTGCACGAAGCTCACACGCGAGTGATCGTCGATCGCCCGTTGCACGATGGCTGGGGCACTCGATGCACCCGAGCTTCTCGGTGTCGATGTGCAGCAGCTCGCCAGGCAATTCGCGCTCGTATCGCACCACTGGTAGCGCAGGCTCGAGCGCCTTCAGGCCGGACAGGCCCCGGCGCGCAAGCGGCCGGAAGACGGTGACCACGCTGTGCCCGACCATCGTGGCGATGCGCCGTATGGGCATGCCCCAGCGGCGCAGCTGCTGTGTGCGTGCGCACAGCGTCCCGTCCAGGCTCGTGCGGGTCTTTGCCGGGCGCGAGCTGCGATCCAGCAGTCCCTGCGCGCCGCGCTCCTCGAAGCGCTGTCGCCACTTGCGTGCCGTGCGCGCGCCGATGCCGGCAGCCTCGGCCGCCGGGCGCTGCGTTCAACAAGCAACTGGCGTCCTTCAAAGGTCAATCTGGCATTTTTTGACTGCCCACTCGGTTGGTTCCTCTGGAAAGTTCTGAAGCGTCACAACTCCAGTCTCCCAGCCCCTTCCGGGTGAACAGCCTATTGAGCCCCCACACCCGGCAGGCTGGCTTCACGCTGGTTCGCATCGAGATCGCCGGCCGGCACCGGCAATCCCGGCGCTCCGCCGCCAGCGCCCCTCCTGCGCCCTGCGATCGCCGCGAGTTCCATTGCCGGGTCGAGGCTGCAATCCTTTTCCCAACGCCAAGGGGTGGGGAGTCCATTGAGCGGTTCCGCTCGCGCCGAGAAACCGCTGTCCTTGATGTGACTTGACCACCGAGCGCGTTGACGCATGCACCAACCGAATAGCCCTCTCCAGAGCAGAAAACAAAAAAGCCGGACACCTTTGGAAGTGTCCGGCCTTGTGTCTGGTCGCCGCCAGGAACCAAACCTGTGTCCTGAACCCGCACAAATCCTTGTTATTCTTGAGTTCGATTTTGGCACATACCCCCAAAAGTACCCCGACCCCAGAACGTTCTGCATCATGCCGTTATCCGACGTCAAAGTCCGCAATCTCACCCAGCCCGGTCGCTACGCCGATGGCGAAGGCTTGTATTTGCAAGTCACGCCCCACGGCAGACGCTACTGGCGTATGAAGTACCGATTCAGTGGCAAAGAGAAACTGCTTGCCTTTGGTGTGTATCCGGTCGTGGGAATCAAAGAAGCACGCGAAAAGCGTTTCGCGGCCAAGCAGGCCCTGAGTAGGGGCGAGGATCCTGGAGCTATCAAGAAGGCCGCCAAGCAGAAGGTCCTCCAAGAATGTTGGCGCCGACCGGAAACTGAGCCAGTTTTGCAGGTAGTGCCGAAGTAAAAGTGAGCCAGGTGTTCAACCTACCCTGCTGTTTATTTAAGCAGCGGGGTTCGAGGAGTGATCACCATGGACATGATTGGCAAGATCCGACGGCTGCACGCGAGGGACAAGCTGTCGGAGCGCGAGATAGCGCGCAGGACGGGACTGTCGCGCAACACGGTTTCCAAGTGGCTGCGCGCGCCGGTGAAGGAGGCGCCGAAGTACCGGCGCGATCCCCGCCCCAACAAGCTCAGCCCGTTTGAGGAAGCGCTGAAGCGGGCATTGACGGCCGAGG
>NZ_JASMRZ010000150.1 GCF_030462475.1 Variovorax sp. CAN15 | reverse complement strand
CCCCGGTTTCCCAAACACTCCCAGGAGCACTTGCATGACCAAGACATTGGCGATCCTGCTGGCCGCATCGGCCATCCTGGCCGGCTGCGTGGTCGCACCCTACGACCGCCCGCCGCCGCCGCGCCCGCACTACGGCGACCGGGACCGCGACGGCGTGCCCAACCGCTACGACAGGGACCGTGACGGCGACGGCGTTCCGAACCGGTACGACCGCAATCCCAACAATCCGTACCGCAACTGATCCATAGCGCTGCGACGAAAAGAAAAGGCCGCGAAGCTCCGTGCTTCGCGGCCTTTTGCGTCTTGAAGGAAGGCTCGCTCAGCCCGGCCGGCGCGGCCGCGGCGGGCGCCGTTGCAGCAGGCGCGGGAGCGGGGGAGGGGGCCGCGGCCGCCACGGTCGGGCGCTCGCGGCGCGCACGAGCCACGGGTGCCGCGCGCTCGACGGGAGCGCTGATCTGGGGCGAAATGGGCGTGGCCTGCGTGCTGGCGGTGGCCTGACGCGTGGCCGGCGGATCGAGCAGCACGGTGTAGTCGCGCACGATACGGCCGGATGCGCCGTTGGCTTCGAGCAGCAGGTCGATGAACGGGTCGTTCAGCGGGCGGTTGCCGCTCAGTCGCACGACGTACTGGCCACCAGCGCGGCGCTGCAACGTTGCTTTGACATCGCTGAGCGCCGAGTTGTACGGCACGCCGGCATTCTTGAATGCCTCGGCCGTGGCGATGTTGATCTTCAGGCCGTCTGCCTCGTTGGCGGCGATTTCGGTGACCTCGATCTCGGCACGCAAGGGTTCGCCGAGAGCCGACTGCACCTTCAACTGGCCCAGCGTGAAGGCGCTGGCGTCGACGCTGGCGATGCCCATGGCTACGGCTGCGGCCGCGCCAAGGATGGAAAGGCGCCAACCGTTCGATGGAAGAGGTGGGCGAGCGGCCGATGGGCTGGCCGCAGGCAACAGATGTCTTGTCATGCTGATAGGGGGCGGCTCAGGCCCGAAATTTGTAAGAGGACGTTAGCACCATCACCGGGCACTGACAAGGCAATGCGCTTGTTCTACCCAGTGCGCGCATACTTACGCACACATCTCGCGTTGCTTGGAGGCAACAATACGTGTTTCAAAGCCTGAGCAGCCCGCATCAGGCTTCGAGCAGGATGCGCAGCATGCGGCGCAGCGGCTCCGCGGCACCCCACAGCAGCTGGTCGCCGATGGTGAAGGCGCCGACGTACTCCGGGCCCATCGCCAGCTTGCGGATGCGGCCGACCGGGATGTTCATGGTGCCCGTCACGGCCACCGGCGTCAGGTCCTTGACAGTGGCTTCGCGCGTGTTCGGCACGACCTTGGCCCAGGGGTTGTCGGCCGCGATCATCGCCTCGATGTCGGCCACCGGCACGTCCTTCCTGAGCTTGAATGTCAGGGCCTGGCTGTGGCAGCGCATCGCGCCGATGCGCACGCAGAAGCCGTCGACCGGCACGGCGGCGGTGCCGAAGCCCGCGCCCTGGCCGAGGATCTTGTTGGTCTCGGCACCGCCCTTCCATTCTTCCTTGGACATGCCGTCGCCCAGGTCCTTGTCGATCCAGGGGATCAGCGAGCCGCCCAGCGGCGCGCCGAAATTGGCCGTTTCAGCGGCGCTGAGCGTCTGCTGCTTGTGCAGCACCTTGCGGTCGATTTCGAGGATGGCCGACTTCGGGTCGTCCAGCAGAGCGCGCACTTCGGCGTTGAGGGTGCCGAACTGCGTCAGCAGCTCGCGCATGTGCTGCGCGCCGCCACCCGATGCGGCCTGGTAGGTCATGCTGGTCATCCACTCGACCAGGCCGGCCTTGTAGAGGGCGCCCACGCCCATGAGCATGCAGCTCACGGTGCAGTTGCCGCCGATCCAGTTCTTGCCGCCCTTGGCGAGCGCGTTCTCGATGACCGGCAGGTTGACCGGGTCGAGCACGATGATCGCGTCGTCCTTCATGCGCAGGGTAGAGGCGGCGTCGATCCAGTGGCCGTTCCAGCCGGCGGCGCGCAGCTTGGGGAACACCTCGCTGGTGTAGTCGCCGCCCTGGCAGGTGATGACGATGTCGCACTTCTTCAGTGCCTCGATGTCGTTCGCATCCTTCAGCGCGGTTTCGTTCTTGGCCATCGCCGGGGCCTTGCCGCCGGCGTTGGAGGTCGAGAAGAAGACCGGCTCGATGAGACCGAAGTCGCCTTCGGCCTGCATGCGGTCCATCAGGACCGAGCCGACCATGCCGCGCCAGCCCACGAGGCCGACCAGAGGTTGAGATGCGTTCGCCATTTCAGTTTGCCCTTATGAAAAAAAGAAAAGTTGTCTTTTTTGCGCCCGACTCGTCGAGCCGGGGAGGGGCGTGACGAAGCGGGCTGCGGTTAGCCGGTAATCGTCTTTTTGGTGATTGCTGCAACGACCGCGTCGCCCATCTCGCGGGTGCCGACGCGCTTGGTGCCTTCAGACCAGATGTCGCCCGTACGCAGCCCGGAGGCGAGCACGGCCTTGACCGCCGACTCGATACGGTCGGCAGCTTCGGGCTGGTTGAGGGAGAAGCGGAGCATCATGGCAGCGGACAGGATTGTAGCCAAAGGATTGGCAACCCCTTTGCCAGCAATGTCGGGCGCGCTGCCGTGGCTGGGCTCGTACAGGCCCTGGTTGCTCGAATTGAGCGATGCCGAGGGCAGCATGCCGATGGAGCCGGTGAGCATCGCGGCCTCGTCCGAGAGGATGTCGCCGAACATGTTTCCGGTGACCACCACGTCGAATTTCTTGGGCGCCTTCACGAGCTGCATGGCCGCGTTGTCGACCAGCATGTGGTCGAGTTCGACGTCCGGATATTCCTTCGCGATGTCGAGCATCACGTCTTTCCACAGCTGCGAGGTTTCCAGCACGTTGTTCTTGTCGACGCTGGTCACGCGCTTGCTGCGCTTGCGGGCGGCCTCGAAGGCCACGCGGGCAATGCGTTCGATCTCGGGGCGCGAATAGCGCATCGTGTCGAACGCCTCTTCGGCGCCCGGGAAGTGCCCGTCCGTCGCGACGCGGCGGCCGCGCGGCTGGCCGAAGTAGATGTCGCCGGTCAGCTCGCGGATGATGAGGATGTCCAGGCCCGCGATCAGTTCGGGCTTCAGGCTCGAGGCGCCCACCAGTTCCTCGTAGCAGATGGCCGGGCGGAAGTTGGCGAACAGGCCCAGGTTCTTGCGCAGCCCCAGGATGGCCTGCTCGGGACGCAGCGGGCGGTCGAGCTTGTCGTACTTCCAGTCGCCGACGGCGCCGAAGAGCACCGCGTCGGCTTCCTTCGCGAGCTTGAGCGTTGATTCGGGCAGCGGATGGCCGTGCGCCTCGTAGGCCGCGCCGCCGACCAGTGCCGATTCCATCTCGAACTTCAGGTCGAGCACGTCGAGCACCTTGACGGCTTCCGCCACGATTTCGGTGCCGATGCCGTCACCCGGGAGAACTGCGATTTTCATTTTGTCTTCTGTTGAGGGAATGAATGGGAGCGAGCGAACAGGCTCAGGCGGCTCAGCTGTTGGCCAGCATCGTATGCGCAAGCCACGGCTTCTGCGCCAGGCGCTCGGCCTCGAAGGCCTTGATCTTGTCCTTGTGGCGCAGCGTGAGGCCGATGTCGTCCAGTCCGTTGAGCAGGCAGTACTTGCGGAAGGCCTGCACGTCGAATGCGAACTCCTGCCCGTCGGGCTTCACCACCACCTGGCGCTCCAGGTCGATGGTCAGCGTGTAGCCGGGGAAGGCGAAGGTCTCGTCAAAGAGCTGCGCCACCTGCGACTCGGGCAGCACGATCGGCAGCAGGCCGTTCTTGAAGCTGTTGTTGAAGAAGATGTCGGCGTAGCTCGGCGCGATGATCGCGCGGAAACCGTACTGGTCGAGCGCCCACGGCGCATGTTCGCGCGACGAGCCGCAGCCGAAGTTCTGGCGCGCCAGCAGGATCGACGCGCCCGCGTAGCGCGGCTTGTTCAGCACGAAGTCGGGGTTCGGCTTGCGGCTGGCCGGATCCTGGCCGGGCAGGCCCGGGTCGAGGTAGCGCCACTCGTCGAACAGGTTCACGCCGAAGCCGGTCTTCTTGATCGATTTGAGGAACTGCTTGGGAATGATCGCGTCGGTGTCGACGTTTTCGCGGTCCATGGGAGCCACGAGGCCCTTGTGCACGGTGAATTTCTGCATGGGATGTCTCCAGATCAAGCGAAGGTGCGCACGTCGACGAAATGGCCGTGCACGGCGGCAGCGGCGGCCATGGCCGGGCTCACGAGGTGGGTGCGCCCGCCCGCGCCCTGGCGGCCTTCGAAGTTGCGGTTGCTGGTGGAGGCGCAGCGCTCGCCGGGCTCCAGGCGGTCGGCGTTCATCGCCAGGCACATCGAGCAGCCGGGCTCGCGCCATTCGAAGCCCGCGGCCTTGAAGATCTGGTCGAGCCCTTCGCGCTCGGCCTGTTCCTTCACCACGCCCGAGCCGGGCACGACCATCGCGAGCTTCACGTTCTTCGCGACCTTCTGGCCCAGCTTCTTGACCACGGCGGCGGCTTCGCGCATGTCTTCGATGCGGCTGTTGGTGCACGAGCCGATGAACACCTTGTCGATGAAGATGTCGTTCATGGCCTTGTTGGGCTCCAGGCCCATGTAGACCAGCGCGCGCTCGATGGCGCCGCGCTTGCTCGCGTCCTTTTCCTTGTCGGGATCGGGCACGCGGCCGTTGATCTCGACCACCATTTCGGGCGAGGTGCCCCAGGTCACCTGCGGCTGGATTTGCGCGGCGTCGAGCTCGACCACGGCATCGAACTTCGCGCCCGGGTCGGACTGCAGCGTCCGCCAGTACGTCACGGCCTGGTCCCATTCGACGCCGGTGGGCGCGAGCGGGCGGCCCTTCACGTAGCTGATGGTCTTCTCGTCGACCGCCACCAGCCCGGCGCGCGCGCCGGCCTCGATGGCCATGTTGCACACCGTCATGCGGCCTTCCATGCTCAGGTCGCGAATGGCCGAGCCCGCGAATTCGATGGTGTAGCCCGTACCGCCCGCCGTGCCGATCTTGCCGATGATGGCCAGCACGATGTCCTTGGCGGTACAGCCGAGCGGCAGCTTGCCATCGACCTTCACAAGCATGTTCTTGGCCTTCTTGCCCAGCAGCGTCTGCGTGGCCATGACGTGCTCGACCTCGCTGGTGCCGATGCCGTGCGCCAGCGCGCCGAAGG
>NZ_JASMRZ010000015.1 GCF_030462475.1 Variovorax sp. CAN15 | reverse complement strand
CATCACCCTCGGCGCGATCCACCCGATCGAATGTGCAGCCACTGCTGCCGACGGCCACAACTGCGTGGCCATGCTCGTTCGTCGGGAAGGTGAAACGCTCAAAGCGCTACTCAAGCGGCTTGATCAAGCCATCGCACAGTTCTATGCCGATGGGGAAACCATCGACGAGATCAACGGCGCCTGACTCGATAGCTGTGGGTGTCAAGATGACATGCCCGAACGCTTACGGAGCCACGGCAGCTTCTGCGGCCCTAGCTGTCCATTTCTGGACGAGGCAGTCCACCCTGGCCACGACGTTTGACTGATGCTCCATGTCCCTCGCCCCTGTCGGGGACGTCGCGCTCGGCGCATCAGCGCGAGCATGAGGTTTGAAGATTTATTGAAAGGCGCCGAAATCAATGTCTCCTGTACTCGATGATCTCCTCAATGACGACAGATTGGCACGTCTTTTCTCGCGAGAGGCCCTCCCGTGTGCCCTACAGTTGTGGGTCTTGCAGATCAAGACGGACCAGTCCATCGAGAACCGCGTGATTTATGGCCGCTTGCTGCCTTACACCTATGCAAACGAGCAATGGGCTGCAGGGCACAAGGACTATTTTGAGAAGTTCGAGGGTTTCCAAGCGCAGATTGCTCGGCTCACCCTCTATGTCAGCAGCACCCAATGTCCAGAACTCTTGCGGCAGCTGAGCGCTGGCCAGCCTGTCACCGCGATCAGCGAAGAACTCAAGCTCGAATTGTCCGATCAGCTTAAGAAACGGTTCGGAACGACTGCGCTCGAGGCCTCCGGACTGGTTTACCGACCGGTGGCATATTTGCTCAACAAAGACGCCTACAAACGGGGGGCGCCGTCGAGCCCGCATGGCGGATCGGGAGCCCTCAGCGCTTCAATCACTCAAACGACCAAGCAGGCGTTGTTTCGCATTGGCCAGGACTACGATGCCGCTCTGACGGCATTGGTGGCGAAGCAACTAGACACCGATACAGGCTTGGATTTTGGAGGAACCGACATTAGTCGACTCGGCGACCTTGAACTGCTGGTCTTCCCTGCCCTGGACGAAGAAGAGCGGCAACTGCTCGACGTGAGCTGGATTGATGTTCCGCCTACGCTGGTCGTGCGGTTCAACCCGGCGCAAGTGCCGAACTTCAAAGGCTTTCAATTCAAGCTGAGTATCACGAACGGCAACCAGCTCATTTACGCCAGCCTCACGTCGGCACAGCAAGATGCAGAAGGAGCGTTCGAAGGGCGGTTCGAACTGAGCGAACAAATTCGAAGCAGGACAGACAGCACTGAGCTGGAGATCTTCGGCTTCAATGTCGAGAACCCACGCGAGAGTCTCTTGTGCTGTCGTTGGCGTGTTTCATACGTCCGGGAGATCCATATTCAAAGCCACGCGCTGGGGCATAGCAGGAATGCGGTCAAGTTCGACTGGCTCGAGAGAGCCGTTAGGCCTTCTGCCGCTGACCGTGTGAAGGCCGCCTTGACGATCAATCGCGGCAGCTTGGGATTCGCCAACCGTATCGGTGAACGCAAAGCGGACCCCTGGGTCCCAGTCAACCGCGATCTTGCATCGCTTTTTGCGCGACTCAGTCCCCCCAGGTCGGAAGGACAGTTCTTTCTGCGTCGGAATCAGGGTGACGGCGATGGAAAGTTGCAGTTCGTGGAGTGGTTCAAGGCACTGCTGCAGAAGTATCGAGAGCATCAGGTCGTGATCTTCGACCCCTATTTTGAAGCGGCCGGGCTGGGCTTGATCACGATATCTGCAGCACCGGACGCCGACTACATCGTCTTCACCTCCCTGCCCAAGGCATCCAAGGACAAAGAGGAGACCTCCGATGAGTCCAAAGATCGAGCTCTGGGGCGGATCAACAACTTGATGATGGGTTGCGAGCAGAGCCGACCTTTGCTCAGAAGCATCAAGCTGCGCATCTTCGGCCTGACGGCAGGCCGGCTGCATGATCGTTATATCCTGGTACTGGGGCAGGACGGGCTACCGGTCGCGGGTTTCAACCTGTCGAACTCACTCCAAAAGGCGACCGAAAACCATCCGTTGCTGGTAACTCCAATTCCCGCAGATGTTCTGCTCGAGGTCGAGCAATACAAGTCAGGATTGATGCGGGAAGCCCAGGCTAAGCAGTTCGACAGTGAAGCCGATGGCCCCGCCATACCTCTTCTCTTCGACTCAGCGCTGCCGCCTACTGCGATGCGGCGTTACGAACCTCTGCGCTTTCTCGAGATGCGCCAAGCAGGCGATGTGCTCGGCGCGTGGGCCGGCGAGCCGTCGCTCAAGGGTTTGAGCGGTGATCTCTTGAAGGAAAAGATGGATGCGCTGGGGCTGCTCAAGGAAAACTCGCTCGCACTTCCCCAGGCGGACGGTCTGCGCAACTGCTTGCGCCACGATGCCGGCGCCTTCGCAGATTTCTCTGCGAACTGGGGAGTTATCGGCGAGGTGCTCGCTCACTCACACGTAGAGGACTCGCGATTCCCCGAACTCGCGTTGGAGCATGAATTCCTGAACTTCCTGGCGCAATTCCTTGAGGCATCCTTCAATCGCACGCATGATGAAGTGGAAAAAGAACTGGCCGTGGCGAGAGCTTGGTTCTTTCGAGTACCCATCGAGTCTCTGCTATACAGCTCTTATCGCCCAAATGACTTGATCCATGCGACAAAGTATGCAGCTCTGACATGGGCGGAGTTCTACGCCATCAAATTTCTATGGTGGTTTGCTCCAGACGCACTGCAGGCGATCTTCGAGACCCAAGGCGTTGCTGTTCCAGCAGAGGCCGAAGCCGCGGACGTTGTAAGACTATCCCTTTTGGGCCAGATCGCCAGTGAAGTTTCGTTGTCGATTCAATTCGACATCAGTTCGGTGCAGCTGAATCACCTCACTCGCAGTAGCAGCGGCCTGCTGCAATGGATGGGTCTGAATGCGATCAAGCGGCAACTTGAAGCACCGAACGGGACAACCACCGTGGTTCAGTCCCTTGCCACCTTTCCGGCCTCCGAGAAGATACGGGCCTTGGGCTGGATGCTCAATCATGCTGCGGGAGATCCGGCGGAAGCTGAAACCTACAAGGACTTGGTCACTGCAGTGCACGAGGCGTTGCCGGCAGAAATACTTGCCCCTGATCTGAGCCGTCTGGTCGACTCCATGCGCGGTCATATGAAGAGATTGGCATGGGCCGAACCCTGGCTCTTCCGGGATGTAGTCTTACCTTTGCTCGAGGGTGAGCGCGCCAAGAACGACGACGCATGCGAGATCTGGATTCAGGAACTTGATGTCTTGCTGGAGCCGGATCCGAAGCACAGGCCTCGGCTGTTTGTTGCGGCACGCGAGGGTCAGACAACCAATGTCGCCGCATTCCTGTTTGCGTACAGCAGCCCCCCTCGACAGCGAGAGAGTCTCAGCTTGATGCGAGCACACTTGGCACGACAGAAGCGGATCTTGCATCAGCCCCTCGCAAGCACGTCAAACTGGGCTCGATGGGACGACGCCTTGACGGTTTCGATGTGGGTTCTGAGCTTCGCCCGATGGGGGCAGTATTACCTGCAAGGGCGTGGTCTGGTTGATCAGCAGTTGGAGAAGCTATCAGCTGATGCTCGCCAACTTGCGATGGTCAGACCGATTGACGAATGGCGGTCAACGAGTACGGGCAAACAGGGCGAACTGGCGATTTTCCTCGACCAAATCGATCAGCTCTTGGCCTGAAGCGACGGATCGCATCTGGATTCTGATCATCCGTCGAGCCGGTTAACAAACCTCTATGACCTGTTGGCGCCGACCGGAATCTGAGCCACTTTTACTTCGGCGCCGACAGCTCTGCAGCGGTTGCGGTCAAAGACGCCAGCCGTCAAGCGCGCGGTCTCCATCGCATTGCGGTCATTGCGCAGTCCTGCTTCAACGGCCTCGACGAATGAAGGCCATCGGGACCGCTAGGCGAATTGCATCTGTTGATGCATGCGTCTGGCTTAGAGTTTCTTGATTGGCCGGTTGATTAGACCGACTCATCGTGCTGCCGCCCTACCCTCCAAGAGGCCTCGACCGAAGCGCAAGACGGCGTAACCGGTGCGGCCTGCATGGGGTACGCAAAGACAGAACAACTGAGCCGTGCCGGAATCAAGCTCTGAGGGGCGGTCCATCTTTGCCTGGCGAACGGTACTTAGTTGGCTTTTGCCCGTACGTCAGCAGGGTGGGGCATCGTCGAAATGACCTTGCTGTTCACGCGCGAGCCGGAACCCACGTTCTGATCGGGTGCCCAGGCCGCACGAATGGCTTCGGCTTCAACGATGGAACGATCCTTTGACATTGCCATCGTTTCAGCACCCCGCGAGCCTCTCACCACGTTCTGGTTCGGGGCCGAAGCAGTCTGCACGGCCTCGATATTCACCTCATCGCGTGTCTTGGTGGAGAGAGCGTTGTGAACGCCGTCATATGCTTCTGCATGCGCGCCAGCCGCGACCAGAAAGGAAAGAACGGGGACAGAAGCGATCTTCATGACTTTTGTGAATTGCATGGCGGTTCCAAAGAAAGGAGATTAAGGAGAGTGCAAGCCTCATCACAAGAACCTGCAACTCAAGTCTTGCGCAAGAAGTGACGTGGGAGATCACGCAATCGAGAGACACCGCGTTTCCGCTGCCGAAACCTTCACTTGATAGAGAACGGTTGACTCGCGCACTTGCTGCACGAACCGAAGCAATCAATCGTGTGTAGCCTTGTGAGGCTTGATCCGATCTTCCAGAAAATCAAGGAAAGCACGCTGCACCGCCGTACTGTGCCGCCGCTGTAAATAGACTGCCGAGAGCCACATGTCGCTGCGAGCAAATTCCGATAGAACGGGCACGAGACGCCCACTCTCAAGATACGGCTCGAGCATCAACGAAGGCAGATAGAGCACACCCGCTCCCAGCAAAGCCGCCTGAATCAAAGGGCTGGCTTCCGTTGCGTTCAGGCGTCCTCGCACCGTGACTTCCAATGGTTCGCCATCAACTTCAAAACGCCACTTCGACATCGGAGTGAGATGCGTGCTGACCAACGCGTTGTGGTCAGCCAGTTCGTTGGGATGGGCTGGAACCCCGTGCGCCTTCCAGTACATCGGTGCAGCACACACACTCAGGTTCATCAGGAGCAGTTTTCGAACAATGAGATTCTCATTTGCCGTGGGCGCAAAACGTAGGGCGATGTCAATGCCATCCTCCGCCAGATCGACGATGTGGTTGGTGAGGACAAGGCTAATACTCACCTCCGGATAGTGGCCAAGGAAGGTATTGATAAGCGCTGGAAGTTGTGTCTGGTCTATGCCATGCGGCGCGGAGACGCGCAGGCGCCCACGGGGATTCGACGCTCGATCCTGGAGTTCTGCTTGAGTTTCTTCCACCAGTTCTAGCATGGGCTTGCTTCTTTCGAGCAGCAATATGCCAGCGTCCGTCAGACTGACAGCGTGGCTGGTGCGGTTCAGCAAGCGGACACCGAAGCGACTTTCCAGCGTCGCGATGTACTTGCTTACGGTTCCTCTCGACAGCTTCAGTTGACTCGCGGCGCGAGAGAAGCTGCCGGAGCCTGCAACTTCGCTGAATGTTCTCAAGAGTTCCAAGCTATCCAAGGGCTCCTCCCGGCTGTACAAACCGCAAAACGACTTCTTCAGATGAGGCCAAGTTTTTTTCTAAGGCTTGCATCGACGGGCCCTGCGGGCATGAAGCGACGCAGCTTTGTCAGGAGCGACGCCTGCCCCGGCGGCGTGCAACGCATGCGCCAGGGGCCGAGGGCCGCCTCGACGATGGTGTTGGCCACGCTCTGCGGTGGCGGCGCGTTGTTGACGCCGTCGGCTACCGCGCGCTCGACCAAGCCACGTTCGCGATCGTAGGCCGCGATCGGCGCCTTGGCGCGCGGCGCGTTGGCGTCGAGGTTCGTCCGGGTGAACGCCGGCTGCACCAGCGTCACGCGAACGCCGAACTGGCGCACCTCGTGGTCCAGCGACTCCGAGAGCCCCTCGAGCGCATGCTTGGCGGCCGCATACATGCCCATGTAGGGCGCCGGCATCACGCCGAACAGCGAGCTCACATTGACGATGCGCCCGCGATGCTGCTTGCGCATGGAGGGGAGCACGGCGCGCGTGACGCGCAGCACGCCGAAGACATTGGTGTCGAACAGCGCCGCGGCTTCTGCCGTCGCCGTCTCTTCGACCGCGCCGAGCATCATCATTCCCGCGTTGTTGACCAGCACATCGATGCGCAGGCCCTGCTCGAAGATGGCGTCGATGCCGGCCTGCACCGACTCCTCCTCCCGGACGTCCATTTCGACGAACTCCACACCGGGCACCACGGGCGCCTTGCGCAGGTCGCGCACGGTGCCGAACACCCGGCAGCCGCGCGCGACGAAGATTTCCGCGGCAACGCGCCCGATGCCCGATGACGCGCCGGTCACGACGACAACCGATGAACTCGACATGATGTTTTCCTTCGATCCAAATGAGTGATGAAAAGCGTTGTCAGTGCGCAGCGGCTGCGGCGTCGTCGGGCCTGATCCTGAACCAGATGGAGTACATCGCCGGCAGGAATACCAGCGTCAGGACCGTGCCCGCCAGGGTGCCGCCGATCAGCGTGTACGCGAGTGCCCCCCAGAACACCGAATGGGTCAGCGGAATGAACGCCAGGATCGCCGCCAGCGCGGTCAGAATCACCGGTCGCGCACGCTGCACGGTGGCCTCGACGACCGCGTGGAACGGATCGAGCCCTTCCTGCTGGTTGTGGTGGATCTGACCGATCAGGATCAGCGTGTTGCGCATCAGGATGCCCGAGAGCGCCACGAGGCCGACCAGCGCATTGATGCCGAAGGGCTGCTGGAAGACAAGCAGCGTCGGCACCACGCCGATCAGCCCCAGCGGGCTCGTCAGAAAGACCATGACCATCGCAGAGATCGAGCGTACCTGGAAGATGATGATGAGCAGCGTGGCCGCCAGCATGATCGGGAACAGCGGCAACATGGCTTTGGTTGCCTTGCCCGACTCCTCGATGGAGCCGGCCTGGTCGATGCGGTAGCCGGCGGGCAGCTTGTCCATGAGGGGCTGCAGTTGCGCGGTGATGGCAGTCGACACGTCGGGAGGCTGCAAGCCATCGGCGATGTCTCCGTGCACGGTGATCGTCGGCACGCGGTCACGCCGGCGCATGACCGGCTCTTCCATGCGCACCTCGACCTCACCCACCTGCGACAACGGAATGCGCTGCCCGTTGGCCCCCGACAGTGTGAAGTCCGCAATCCTCGCCGCGTCGAGGCGGGCGGTGCCGGCCGAGCGCGCCACCACCTGCACCGTGCGGATGTCCTCGCGCACGGCGGTGACGGGCACACCGCTCAGGAAGAACTGCAACTGCTGCGCCACCGCGCTGGAGCTCAGCCCCACGGCCTGCAGGCGGTCCTGGTGCAGGGTGAAGTGCAGCGTGGGCGTGCGCGTACCCCAGTCGGTGTTGACCGTGCGCATCATCGGGCTGGCCTCCATGACCTGCTGCACCTGCGCCGCGATGTCGCGCAGCTTGTCGGGGTCCGGGCCCGTGACGCGGTAGGCGACGGGGAACGGCGAGTACGGGCCGAACACGAGCTGGGTGACGCGCACCCGCGCTTCGGAGGCCAGACCGTCGGCGATGGCCTCGCGCAGCCGGTGCTTCAGGACTTCGCGCTCTTCCTGGCTGTCGGTGCGTACCACGATCTTGGCGAACGACGGATCGGGCAACTCGGGGCCCATCGCGAAGAAGAAGCGCGGCGCGCCCTGGCCGATATAGGACGTGACGATGTGGGCCTCCTTCTGTCCGGCCAACCAGGCCTCCACCTTCGCCGTGGCCTCGCTGGTCCGCGTGATCGAGGTGCCATAGGGCATCTGCACCTCCACCAGGACTTCGGGCCGGTCCGAGATCGGGAAGAACTGTTTCTTGACCAGGCCCATGCCGAGGACGGCCGCCACGAGAAGGCCGACCACCGCACCGGCCACCGCCCATTTGCGTGCGATCACACGGCCGAGTATCCCGCGCAGGCGGTTGTAGCGCGGCGTGCCATAGATCGCGGCGTGACCGCCTTCGATCTTCTTGAAATCGGGCAGCAGCTTGACACCGAGGTAGGGCGTGAAGACGACCGCGACCACCCAGGACGCGATCAGCGCAATGCCGACGATCCAGAACATGTTGCTGGTGTATTCGCCTGCGCTTGATGGCGCGAAGCCGTTGGGCATGAAGCCGACGGCCGTGACCAGCGTGCCCGAGAGCATCGGCGCGGCGGTGTGACTCCAGGCATAGGCGGAGGCGGCGACGCGACTGTAGCCCTCCTCCATCTTCACCACCATCATCTCGATGGCGATGATGGCATCGTCCACCAGCAGGCCCAGCGCGAGGATCAGGGAGCCGAGCGTTATGCGATCGAAGTCCTTGCCTGTCGCGGCCATCACCACGAAGACGATCGCCAGCGTCAGCGGCACTGCGGCGGCGACGACAAGGCCTGCGCGCCAGCCCATGCTCAGGAAGCTCACGAGCATGACCACCAGCAGCGCGGCGAAGAACTTGACCATGAACTCATCGACCGCGGCGCTGATGTTGACGGCTTGGTCCGTGACCTTGGTCAGGCTCATGCCCAGCGGCTGCTCGGCATTGATCGCCCCCACCTCGCGCTCCAGCGCCTTGCCCAGGTCGAGCCCGTTCTGGCCTTCTCGCATGACCACCCCCAGCAGCAGGGCCGGCTCGCCGCCGTTGCGGATGATGAAGCTCGCCGGGTCTTCGTAGCCCCGCTTGACCTCGGCGATATCCGACAGCTTCAGCGTACGGCCCTGCGCCGTAACGGGCGTATCGCGGATCTTCTTCAGTTCATCGAAAGGCCCGTCCAGGCGAATGAATACCTGCGGACCTTTGGTTTCCACGGAGCCAGCCGGCGTCAGGGCATTCTGGCCATTGAGCGCGGCAAACACGTCCTGCGCACTGATGCCGAGGGTCGCCAGGCGCTCGTGCGAGAACTCGACGTAGATGCGCTCGGACTGTTCCCCGGCGATGTTGACCTTCTTCACGCCCGGCACATGCAGCAGGCGCTGGCGCAGCGTCTCGGCGTCGCGCACCAGCAGGCGCTGCGCCTCGCCCTTCGCCTTGAGGGCGTACAGCGCGAAGGTGACGTCCGCGTACTCGTCGTTGAGCATCGGCCCGATCACGCCGGCAGGAAGATTGCCCGCCTCGTCGCCGACCTTCTTGCGAGCCTGGTAGAACTGCTCCTGCACCTGCGAAGGCGGTGTGCTGTCAAGCAGGGTCAGCGTCGTGAAGGCCAGACCGGGCCGGGTGTAGGTCTCGGCGCGGTCGTAGTAGCGCAACTCCTGCAGGCGCTTCTCGATCTTCTCCGCGACCTGATCCTGCATTTCCTGCGCGGTCGCGCCGGGCCAGGCGGTGACGATCGTCATCACCTTGACGGTGAAGGCGGGATCTTCCGCCCGACCCAGTTTGAAGAACGCGACCAGACCCGCCAGCGAGATCAGGCAGATCAGGAACAGGGTGATGGAGCGCTCGCGCACGGCGAGCGCCGACAGGTTGAAACGGCCTTCGCTCACGGGCGGGCTCCGTCAGCAGCAGCCTGGCCAGCCACGCGCACCGGCTCGCCTTCGCGCAGCAGGTGGGCGCCGAGAGCGACGATCCGGTCGCCTTGCTTGAGTTGGCCGGCGCTGATGCGCGCGCCATCGTCATCTAGGTGCTCGACCACGACCGGCCGCCAGTTGACCTTGGCCGGCTCGCCGCTGATGACCCACACGCCCGGGCCCTTGCCGGCATCGAACAGGGCGCCGATCGGCACCTGCAGGCCGCCTTGCGCAGAGGAAAGCCCCTCCGGAATCCGGATGGTGACGGTGGCGCCCAGCGGCGCGTTGGCGAGTTCGCCCTTCAATACATAGCGCGCCTCGAAGGTGCGTGTCTGCCGATCCGCGGCCTCCGAGAGCTGGCGCAGCGTGGTCGATACCGTCACACCCTCCTTGCCGAAGAGCGTGGCCTGTCCGGCGGAGCCGACCGCCGGGCGCAGGGTTTCCGGCAACTGGACAACCGCTTCGCGGGCTCCGGCGCGGGCCACGCGCACCACGACCTGGCCGGCGCCCACGACCTGCCCCGGCTCGGCGAGCGTTTCCATGACGACGCCATCAGCATCGGCCACGAGCTCGGCATAGCGGCTCGCGTTGCGGGCCACGTCGGCCTGGGCCTCGGCCGCGCTGAGCTGGGCTTTGGCGGCGTCCGCGGCGGCCTTGATCTGGTCGTAGGCCGACGCCGATATCGCGCCGGTGCCGCGCAGATCGCGGTAGCGGGCTTCATCCTCCGCCGTTTGCTGCGAGCGCGCCCGCGCGGCGGCGACCACCTCCTGCTGCGCATGGGCAGCGAGCTTCAGATCGGCGGGGTCGATGCGCATGAGCAACTGGCCGCGCTTGACGGCCTGCCCCGCGTCCACCAGCCGCTCCAGCACCTTGCCGGAAACCCGGAATCCCAGGTCGCTCTGGACCCGGGCGGCTACGGTGCCCGTGAAGGCGCGCGACGTGGCACCAGCCCCCTGGACGGTGGCAGCGCGCACTTGCGGCGCCTGGGTGCGCGGATCGGAGGGGGGTTTTTCGCCGCAAGCGACCAGCGCGAACGGCAATGCACAGATGACTGCAGAGGTAGCAAGGCGGCGCCAAAGCATGAGGGTCCCAGTGACGAAGTGATCAGGACCCGCATTTTGATTATTGTGACCAATTCAGTCAATAGTCACATTTATTTTTTCTCATGGCGACAGGCTACGCAACACCAGACCGGACAACTGCCCCGGCGCTTCGGCCGCATGCTCGAAGCTGTGCTGCAGGAGCAGCGGATTGATGTAGGGGTGCATGACGAGGTAGATAGCCCCTGCCGCTTCGTCCAGCGGCGTCTTGCGCTCGAACTCGCCCATCTCCCGGCCTTCGCGCAAGATGTCCTGGAGCAATTGCCGAATGCACTCTTCATAGGCGACCACAGTCCGCCAGCGCTCGGTGGCGGCCGAGATCGCGATTTCGTAGAGCTTGCGATCCTCGGAGAACAGCCGAAGGCTTGCCTCGACCGCCGACTTGAACATCCGACGCAGCTTCTCGGACGGACGATCGGCGGCCTCGACCGCCGCTCGGACCTCGGCCTCGATCTCGCGCAGGCAGTTTGCGCAGATCATTTCGCCGATGGCCTGCTTGGACTCGAAGAACTTGTAGATGTAGGCCTTGGAAAACCCGATGGCCTTGGCGAGGTCGGAGACAGTCGTCTTCTCGTAGCCGTACCGGCTGAAGTGTTCAGTGGCCGCGGCAACGATCTGGTCCCGCACGTCGTGGTCGGCGGGGCCACGCGCCACAGCCGGAGAAAGAGTTGCATTGCTCATGCACGGCAGCTTACCGCGAGCAGGGAAAATCGACAACAAGTGACCAATTTGAATTATAGTCACATCAATTCGACGTTTTCTTTCCCCTCTTTCTGAAAGAAGCCCATGCTCAGACGCCCCCTTCTTGCCACGCTCATCGCAGCCAGCCTCGCCGCGGGCTGCGCCGTCGGCCCCGACTACGTCCGGCCCGAAACGCCCCTGCCCGGGCAGTACCTGGGCCAGCCAGCCATCGACGCACGGTCTGCCACCGCCAATGCCGACCTGCTCGCTTGGTGGACAGGTTTCGGCGACCCGCAATTGGCTCGATTCGTCACGCTGGCGCTGGCGCAGAACCTCGATCTTGCGCAGGCGTCCGCGCGCGTCGCTCAAGCGCGCGCGGGGCTGGGCGCGGCGAATGCCGCCTTGCTGCCTTCGGGAAACATCAGCGGACAAGCAGCCCGGGCCTACCAGTCCGTGGAAACGCCGTTGGGACAGGTGCTGAACTCCAGACCCGGCTTCGATCGCTACGGCAATGCCTACGAAACGAACCTCGGTGCAAGCTGGGAAGTGGATGTGTTCGGTGGCCTGCGCCGTGGGCGCGAAGCGGCGCTTGCCGAGTACCAGGCTTCGGAAGCAGGTGCCGCCGCCACAAGATTGACCGTGGCGGCGCAAACCGCCGACATCTACATCAGCATCCGCGGCCTGCAGACCCGGCTCGACGTGACGCGCCATCAAGTGCGCACACAGCAAGAGTTGCTCTCCATCGTCAATCTCCTCTACGGCAAAGGGCTGGCAGCCGAACTTCAAGTGCGACAGGCCGAAGGCGCGCTGGCCCAGGTTCGGGCATCCGTCCCGGTCCTCGAGGCGGGGCTGGAGGCGGCCATGAACGCACTGGATGTGATGCTGGGCTCGTTCCCAGGCACACACCGGGCGGAACTGGCCGATGTCGGAGCCATTCCAGTCGCCCCGCGGATCACGGACGCGGGAACACCGGGCGACTTGCTCAGGCGACGGCCCGATCTGATCGCGGCCGAGCGTCGCCTCGCCGCATCGAACGCCCGCATCGGCGTCGCCATTGCCGAGTACTACCCCAAGCTCTCCCTGAGCGGCCTGATCGGCAGTGCGACGTCGGCGTCCAGCGGCAACCTGTTCACCAGCGGTGCCAGCCAGGCCGCCGGCGTGCTGGGCCTGCGCTGGCGCCTGTTCGATTTCGGCCGCATCAACGCGCAGATCGATCTTGCCAAGGGGCAGGACGCAGAGATGCTTGCGGCGTATCGACTGGCCGTGCTGCGCGCGACGGAAGACGTGGAAAACGCCTTCTCGGCGCTGGTCAAACGCGAGGAGCAGGCTCGCGTGCTCGCCCAGGGCGTGGACTCGCTCGGCCGCGCGCGAGGCGCCTCATTTGAGGCCTACCAGAAAGGCGTCGTCAGCCTGATCGAAGTCTTGCAGGCAGACGAGAACCTGCTGCGCGCCTCAGATGCCCGAGTGCAGGCACAAACCGAGTCGGCCCGGGCCGCGGTCGTTGCCTTCAAGGCACTGGGGGGTGGCTGGCAGCCCAGCGGGGTCGACGCGGTAGCAAGCCGATAGGTCCTCCCGGGGACTCAATTGGAGAACGAAAATGAACGATGAGCGCGGCACCATCGACAAACCTGCCCAAGGCTTCTGGCAGAAACTGAAGCTGGCACTCGAAGGCATGGACGAGTCCTATGTGGCGGGCTTGGAATCTCGCATTCGTCTGCTTGAACTCGAGGTAGCGCGGCTCAGTGAACTGGAAAGAAAGCGTCACGGCGTCTGCGAGCCTGGCGTTGCCTGAATCGCGTCCTTCCACTCAGGCCATCGAACAGCGCAGACGCCTCACATCGCGTGTTCGCGCGCGTACAGCCACAGACCATCCAGGTTCAGCACGTCGATGCTGCCGCACCTCGGTCAACGTGCAAACGCTCCGACTGCTCCTTGAACACGATCAGTGCATCAGGGCGGCGATGGCGGGTGAAGTGGGGGCAAAAAGCCAAGCGGTGAACTTTTGGGGAAAGTACTTGCAGACCCGCTAGGGAACGTCTGATCAAGTCGTAAATTGGCCGGCTGACGAGGCTGCGTTTGGGCCCGCCGCACTCGCAGGCTTGTCGCACTGGACATTCCGCGCGTTCCAGAGCCTCTGCGGCCCCTTCACGCTGCCTGCGAGCGCACCTGTCCCATCGCAATCAGCTTCCTTCTGACCATCCACAGGTTCGACAGCGCAAACAGCGTGATCACATGAGCAGTGTTTTTGGCCAGGCCCTTGAACCTCACCTTCGCCAGGCCGAACTGCCGCTTGATCACCCGGAACGGATGCTCGACCTTTGCTCGGATGCTGGCCTTCCGGTATTCCTGCTTGCGCGCCTGGGCCTTGGCGCGGCCCTCCGGCATCTTCGCCATATCGCTGGGCCGGCCGGCAATGTGCCATTGCACGCTGCGCTTCACTCGGCTCTGTGCTCCGCGATAGCCTGAGTCTGCCCACACCTCGTCCTCTTTGCCGTGCAGCAAGTCAGTCACCTGTTCCACGTCGGCCTCGTTGGCCGCCGTGGTCGTCACCGTGTGCACCAGCCCCGAGTCTGCATCCACGCCGATGTGCGCCTTCATGCCGAAGTGCCATTGGTTGCCCTTCTTCGTCTGGTGCATCTCGGGGTCTCGCTCGCCCGTGCTGTTCTTGGTGGAACTGGGCGCGGCGATGATTGTGGCATCCACGATGGAGCCGCGCTTCAGCAGCAGCCCCTTCTTGGTCAGGTGGGCGTTGACCTGCTTGAAGATGTCCTCGGCCAAGTCGCTGGCCTCAAGCAGGTGGCGGAAGTTCAGGATGGTTGTCTCGTCGGGGATCGCCTCCAGACCGAGTCCGGCGAAAGTGCGCAGCGAGGCGATCTCATACAAAGCTTCCTCCATCGCCGGGTCGCTCAGCGCGAACCAGTTCTGCATCAGGTGCACGCGCAGCATGGCTTGCAACGGGTAGGGCCGACGGCCTCGGCCTGCCACTGGATAGTGAGGTTCGATGACCTTGAGCAGTGCCTTCCACGGCACTACAAGCTCCATCTCGCCAAGGAAGACTTCGCGCCTGGTCTTCTTCCTCTTGCCCGCTTGCTCCGCATCCGCAAAACTGATCTGGCTCATCGCTCGTGCTCCTTTGCAGGGTTCAGTCCTTCATGCAAGAAACGTGCTCTTGATCAGACCTTCCCTAGGTGTGATGTTTCAGTAGGTTGTTCATCCGTTCGTGATTTGGGATGCTGTGGTTACCAAGACACCGCAACTCAACTCAGGAGAACGGATGAACAGCCTACTGAAACTCGACAGCTAGGCCTCATACCCATCTGCGGACCCGCCCTTTGTAAGCCTCGTACTCTGTCCCAAATAGATGCGCCAAAACGCGTTCTTCCGGGATGATTTGGAACCGCGTGATGTAAAGCACGTACACGACAATCCATAGGACAGCGAGCGGATTCGCCAGAAACACTGCCCACGCCAACAAGGTAAGCAAGAGCCCGACATACATGGGGTTGCGCGTATAGCGGTACATGCCACGGATGACCAACGAGGACGCCAAGCTTGCCTTGACCGGGCTTACAGTGGTCTTGGCGCGCCGAAACGCAACCATTCCGGCAATGCTGATGCCTTGACCGACGCACACCAAAACGACGGCGCAGAGCACGCGGACCGGATAGGGAATCGGCACAAGGCCGGCGACTGCTGGCGTCAGCCACATAAGAAGCGCCAGGACAAGCGCCACGACGGGGGGAGGAACCTTCAGTTCAAGCACGCTCATATGGCTCCTTGATGAGGCCTAGCGCCCGGCATCACCCGTCGCGCGCACAACCTGATCTGCGGCAAGTCTGCGGATGAGGGCAACGCTATTCGCAGCCGCATGATCGACGCGGTGGCATGGCGATCATCCTCTGCCGGCGCGGCCGCAGCAATTGCGCGGATCGCCCCTCTCCGGGATCACCCTACCGGCGACAGCCCTCGGCAACCGGAGAAGAGAATCTGTGTCTTAAGCCAGCATCGACTGCTGGGCGAAGATACCCGCCATCGCGCCTTGCGATGATGCCTGGGTGACCGAGGGCAAGAAGGGCGTCGCGAGGTCGCCGGCGGCGTAGATGCCGGGCATGCTGGTTTGGCGGCGCTCGTCGACCTTGAGGACGATACCAGTGGGCGTATCGACCGTGGCGAGGCCTAGCGATTCATGCAGGCTTGCGGACGGCTTGTTGCGCGGATGGGCGAACAGGACGTCGACCGCGACATTGCGGCCCGTATCGAGATTGACGGCGGAGATATGGCCCTTGTGATGGGCGATCTCGATGATCCGGCCATCGACGACAGGTATGTTGCGATTCGCCAGATCGGCCTGGATATCGGGCGGAATGTCGTGACCATCGACGAAGACAGTCAACTTGTCGGTCCAATCAAGGAACAGCCTGACCTGATTGTGTGACTGTGGGCCGGACCAGACGACGCCCCAATGCTGGCCGGCGACTTCAAAGCCATCGCAATAGGGGCAGGGCACGATGGACGTGCCCCAGCTTTCGGCGAAGCCTGGGACATCAGGCATCTGGTCGGCGACGCCGTAGCTCAGGATCACGCGGCGCGCTCCGAGGCTTTCGCCATCGGCAGTGAGAACGGAGAAATCGTCGATAACGCCGGAGACGTTGTCGGCCCGTGCATTGACCAGCTTGATCGCGGGATACCGCGCCAGCTGCTGCCGCGCCTCGGCGAGGATGTCCAGCGGTGGCTTGTGATCATGGCCGAGCAGGCCATGCGAATGGCCTGCGAAGCGATTGCGCGGCAGGCCGGTATCGAGAACGGTGACCTTGCGGCCGGCACGGCCGAGCTGCAGGGCCGCCGCGAGGCCGGCAAAGCTGCCGCCGATGATGATCACGTCATTCATGGTGATGGGCTCTGTTTGAGTGGGTTGATTATTGTACTTTCAAGTACAGTAATGTGCAATAAATATAATGGACTGTCAAGTACACCAAATATGCCCATGACCCGACCTCCAGTTCCTGCTCCGAAGCCTCAGCGCGGGCGGCCACGCGATCCAGAGCGCGGCCGGCGCATCCTGGAAGCGGCGCAGATGCACTTCAACGAGCATGGTCTGGAGCGTGCCAGCGTGGATGCCATCGCCGCGGACGCAGGCGTCTCCAAGATGACCGTGTACAGCAACTTCGGCTCCAAGGAGGGGCTGTTCGAGGCGGTCGTGCGCGACAGGACGGTAGCCGTGATGGCTGGCTTCCCCGGCGCCGGCACGCTGGACCCGAACCAGCCGGAGAAGGTGCTGCTGGTGATTGGCGAGCGGTTTCTCGCGCTGGCGCGCGGGGATGCCCTGGGCGCGCTGCGCGCTGTCTATGGCGTCGCGGGGACGCAGCCGGAAGTCTGCCGCTCGTTGTACAAGGAGGGGCCAGAGCGTGTGATGGACGAGCTGGCTGCATATCTGCGTCTTGCCAGCTCGTCGGGCACGCTGAAGGTGCGGAATCCGCTTCAAGCGGCGGATCTGTTCCTGTCGATGTTCCTGGGCTCCGGCCACATCCGCGGAATGCTGAAGCTCGAAATGCCGGATACCCGGGAAAACAAGGCTCTTCTGCGAGAGGCCGTTCGGGTCTTCATGGTGGGCTACGGCGCGTAGGCTCCACAGAGTAGCGCTGAGGTCGCGAGCACGAGGCGGAAGCGAAGATCTCTGCATGTGCGCGGCTGACCTTGCGCGATGGCAAGCGGCCTGCTAGTGCTCCCGTGCACGCCGGGCTTTCGGCGCAGCGGGTCCGTCTGCGTAAAGACGCGGCCGCCCGGGCTCCGGACGGCACCAACACGCCACCTTGTACACGATCGAAACTTCCGTGCGATCCAATCGCTGACTCTGTCAACCCGACGTGACCGGGAACGTCCTTTGGCCGGTCATGCTCGAAGCCGCCGCTCAAGCTGTTTGCCGCGAATGACGCTGACCAGTCTGAAGAGGGCCCAGTGGAAAGCTGCTACGCAGCGATCGCGGTCCGTCGTGCGTCTGCAATTGACGTCCGCTTCTTGCTAATGAACCGCCCTTCAACGCGGCTGCTCCGACTACCAGCGGGAAGAAAAGCTAGCCACAAAAGCCGGGGCGATTCAGTTCGCCCTGTGCTGTTAGCCTTACATGGTCGGCAGGGCCCCTGCCACGCCAACTCCGGCCATCGTGCCCAATTTTTGAAGTGAACTCACCATGACTAGCCCGCTGTACAACGCCTCCGTTCCCGTCATGCAGCAGATGCTGCGCGCCCTGTCCGACGTGCTCAAGAAGGCCGAAGGCCAGGCGACGCAAAGAAATATCGATCCAAATGCGCTGCTGCAGGCGCGGCTGTTCCCTGACATGTTTCCGCTGGTACGTCAGGTACAGATCGCCGCAGACTTCTCCAAGGGCATTGCCTCCCGCCTGGCTGGTGCCGAGGTGCCGTCCTGGCCCGACACCGAGGTCAGCTTCGCCGACCTGCAAGCGTTGATCGCCAAAGCTTTGGCCCATATCGGCTCCTTCAAGCCTGAGCAATTTGATTCCAGCGAAAGCCGCGAGATCGTATTGCGCCCCGGCACCCCCAAGGAAAAGAAGCTGACTGCAGGCGCATATCTTCTGCACTATGGACTGCCGCAGTTTTTCTTCCACGTGACCACCACCTATGCCATCTTGCGTCACAACGGTGTTGAGATCGGCAAGCGCGACTACATGGGTGCCTACTGACCCAAGACAGACAGGCGTTCAGCCACTCTGACCACTGCCGCTCGAAGTGCAAGCGTGCACGGCAACCCCAATGTGTTGACGCGCGACATCGGCACCTCATCGCTGGCGCAGGGTTGCGCGGGGCAACTCACTGCGGTGCAGGTCGCGCGCTACGACGGCGTGCTGCCACCGATTCGCGCCTTTGAGCCGCCAATGACGGTCCTCCGAGGGGCCGTCATCACCCGATGAAGGCCCCCTGAAGGCGCCGCCCTAGAGCCTGGGCCTGCCGGCACTCGAACGCGGTGTTCAACGGCCAGCGTACGGCAGCGACGAGTGATGCACGACGATGCGCAGCTTGCCGGCACCGTCCTTCACGAAAGTCCAGGTCTTGTCGACCGTGGTGACCTTGCCGTCCGGGTCAGTGAACAGCACGTTACCCAGCGTGCTGGCCACGTCGCCGTGGATGAGCACGGCACTGTTGGCAATCTCGCATTTAGTCCAGCCCTTCAGGGCGAAGCCGGTGTCGTTGGGAAAGGCAGGGTTGCCGCCCACGAAGTACGCCAGCGCACCGTCGCGAGCGGTGCGGAAGGTCTGCGGCGATGTCGTGAGCGTCGGCTTGAACAGCACCGCGCCCAGTTGGTAGGCGTAAGCGCTGTCGATGACCTTCTCGGCCAGCGCCCTGGCGGCCGGCTGCCCTCCGCTGGAATTCGCAGCGCTGATGTCGACCAGCGCCTTGCACCAGGCCTGCTGGGCCCCCAGGACTTCCGCTTCCGTGATGCTCCAGTCGACGACTTTCTCCTTGGCGGCGGCCGGCAAGATTGCCCCGGCGATCAGGAGGCTGGCGATGGCGCTGGGAATGAATTTTTTCATTTGGGTCTCCAATTGAAGTAGTTGGATACCGGAGCGGCCGGTGGGTCGAGCCGAGACCCAAAGTGCATCAATACGACATGCACAAGGCATGATGCGCCGGCTGATTTGCTCTGAGTAAAAGATGCAAATGAAATGAATGGTTGTGCATTCGCGAGATAGCCAGGCGTGTAGCCCGGTCTCGCAACAGTCTGAAGCGGGCGCACACGAAGGACGGCTATGCAGGGCGGATTCAACCGGTCGATGCAACCTGCGAATGGCCGCTGAAGGCGGGAAGCTGAGGTGCAGCAAAGCAACCAGTTGGGTGTGCAGATCGCCTCAAGCCTCACGACCACTTCCGGTCAGCCGCACATAGCTGATCTGCCGTGACAGACTACGCCTCAGTGCTGAACCGCTGCCGGTGGTTTCACCCCTAAGGCATGATGTGAATCTATCTGCCGCGCCGCGAGCAGGTTCCTAACTCGCCGCGTGCGTGCATGCGTCGCATGGCGCGGCGTGGTGCTTTCTAGGAGCGCTTATGCCGAAGGTTGGGCGAAACGATCCGTGCCCCTGCGGCAGCGGGAAGAAATACAAACGGTGCCACGGCGCACTGGGTAGCCTAGATCGCCTTCAGGCGGCCATGACGATAGTGCCGCAACTCCGAGCCAGGCACGAGGCAAACGAGCACCAGCGCATGATTCAGCAAGGTCTTGGGAGGCCCATCGTTGCCACCAGGACTGACAGCGGACACCAAGTGGTCGCCGTGCGCAATCGCATTCTTGCATCCACGAAGTGGAAAACCTTTCACGATTTTCTGGTGGACTACCTAAAGGACGCGCTTGGGTCAGAGTGGGGCACCGCCGAACTGAAAAGGCCGATGGACGAGCGCCATCCCATCCTAGTTTGGTATCACCTCCTGTGCGATCAGCAACGGCAGTTCATTAAGGAACCAGGCACAGTTGCCACGGCATCGGCCACAGGGGCTTTCGCCGCCTACCTGCACTTGGCGTATGACCTGTATGCCCTCGACCACAATGCCGACCTTCAAAGCAAGCTGATCCAGCGCCTTCGCAGCAAGCAGATGTTTCCCGGGGCGCGGTACGAAGTGCGGGTCGCAGCACTGCTCGCTCGTGCCGGCTTTACGCTTGAATTTGAGAACGAAGACGACCGCACATCGTCGCATTGCGAGTTCGTTGCAACCTACGCAAGCACGGGTAGGCGCTTCTCGGTGGAAGCAAAGAGGTCCGAGAGCGGGCGCGTGCAACGTCAACTCGTTCGGGCGCTTCGCAAGTCAGCTGACCATCCGCGTATCGTCTTCATTGACCTCAATGCCCCAGATCCCTCGACTGAAGAAGCCATACCGCTCTATGCGCAGCGCGGATTTGAGCTTCTTCGTCGCTTCGAGGAGTTCGATCCAGAAGCTCAACGCCTCCCGCCGGCCTACGTATTCCTCACCAACACGCCCTGGGAGCACCATCTGAATGAAACGAAATGGCGTTGCATCACATTGGGCGACAGTTTGCATATCGAAGAGTTTAAGAACGACCACCAGTACCATTCATTACGCGCTGCGATTGAAGCGAGGCGCGCGCATCTCGAGATGCACGCCCTCCTTCGCTCGATGCGTCAACATTCAACGATTCCCGCAACCTTCGACGGCGACATACCGGACTTCGCTTTTTCGACGGTCGACCGCAGTTTGATGATCGGAAGCAGATTGCTCGTACCGGGTCCTGACGGTGAAGAAGTTGAGGGCGTTCTGACATCCGGCGTAGTGGTAGAGCAAGAAATGTCGGCCACATGTGCTGTCCAGTTGGACGATGGGCGCTCGTTCATCGTGAGCTGCCCTCTGTCCGATGCAGAAATGGCTGCGTGGCGTCAGCATCCTGAGACCTTCTTTGGCGAAGTCTCCCGTGAAGGCAAGTGCGACACGGCCCTTGACCTCTACGATTTCTTGATGGCGACGTATACGAAAACGCCTAAGGCCAAGCTGCTGGAGTTCATGGCTGGTGCGCCCGACATCGCCCGGTTGCGCGAGCTTGACCATGGTGATCTGGCAAGCATCTACTGTGAACGCGTGGCAGCTGCCGCGTTCGCCCAGTCTGGGACGAAGGCAACGCCGCTTTTGCAACCACGCCGAAGACGTGGTTCCTGAATCCACGGAAGCTCTCAGAAGCGACACCATTCTTGAAACGCCACTTCGCCCTCGATCGGTTGCGCATCCACGGATGACAGTCGCCAGCGAATCGGCATCTCTGTCTCGCGCACCTTGAGCCAAGATCCCCTCTCGACTACGGTCCTCACTTGATACACAACGCCCAGGTTCACCTCGGCTAGTCTTCAAAGCCCTGCCGCAACGTCTGCTTTGGGCGCGCCAGCTGATGTTCCACAGAGCGCCGCGGATGGCTCATCCATCTCTGCAGCGGTCCTGCAGGCCAGACTTCCGCAATACGTCAAGGATGCCATTGCCTACGTTACAGAGCCTTTGGATGTCGCAGACGGCACAGTGACAGGCGCCTCTCCAGCCACAGCCACCGGCACTGCCGCCGTGGCTCCTGCTACGGCGGAGGCCTTGACAGCGCGCGCCGCTAGCGCTCCGGTCAACGAAGCGCCCGTGCCCCCCGGGGGCGCCGTTGACTGACGCCGCATCTTTCGAGATTTCGCGCATCACAGATGAGCATGTCCACTGGGCCTGCCACGTCATGGGACTACGCGAACGCACCGCGACCAGTTTCCGGTGACGCTGTCATTAACGGATAGCGCCTCGAGCGGCAGCTCCCAATCTTGACCGGGGGCCGCCGTTGTGCGTACGGCGACTCGCAGGCATAGACCGACTGCCAGCATTGGGGACCACCGCGACCTAGGACCTTCAAGGGCAGCTTCTGACAACAGCGGTCGCTTATCTTTAGCGCATGAGCGACCGCAATCAGTCTACGGACTAAACCGCTCGCGCGGTAGCCCGCCGCAATGGCCGCGGTGCGGATAGGCATTGCGCCCCTGTCTATGTTGAGAACCGAGGCAATCGGCCTCGTTCTTCGACAGGAGCACGATCATGATCCCTTCCACACCGGCGGTTTCACCGCTGCGCCAGCGCTTGCTCGACGACATGCGCATGCGCAAGCTCGGCCCCAAGACGCAATCTGCCTACATCCGTGCCGTGCGCTACCTCGCGAGCTTCCTTCAGCGCTCCCCCGACACAGCCACCGAGGAGGATCTGCGGCGTTTCCAGCTGCACCTGGTCGATCGGGGCGTCTCGCCGATCACGCTCAACGCCACCATCACCGGCCTGAAGTTCTTCTTCGACGTCACGCTCAATCGCGGCGAACTGGTCGAGAGGATGAGCTACGTGCGTGTGCCCCAGAAGCTGCCGGTGGTGCTCAGCCGCGATGAGGCCGCACGCCTTATCGCAGCAGCTACCAACCTCAAGTACCACACGGCACTGTCCATCGCCTACGGCACCGGCCTGCGGGTCAGTGAGATCGTTGCGCTGAAGGTCGGCGACATCGACAGCGAGCGCATGACCCTGCGCGTCGAGCAGGGCAAGGGTCGCAAGGATCGCTATGCGATGCTCTCGCCGGTTCTGCTGGAGCGGCTGCGGGCCTGGTGGCGATATGCAAATGCGATGGGCAAGATGCTGCCCAACGGTTGGCTGTTTCCCGGGCAGAACCCGGTCGATCCCTTGACCGCGCGCCAGCTCAACCGGGCAGTCCATGACGCTGCCGAAGCGGCCAAGATCGACAAGCGCGTCACCATGCATACGCTGCGCCACAGCTTCGCCACGCACCTGCTGGAGCAGAAGGTGGACATCCGCGTGATCCAGGTGATGCTCGGCCACAAGAAGCTGGAGACCACGTCGGTCTACACGCACGTGGCTACCGAAGTCCTGCGCGACGTCGTCAGCCCGCTGGAGAAGCTGTCTGCGTAGATCGTCTTCATGGCGCACTGCGCCCTGGAAGTCGCCGACATCTTCCGCACCCACGGTCCTGGCTGGCGCAACGCGCAGCGTGGTCACCTGAGCCTGGGTCAACTCAAGGTCATGTCGGCCATCGAGCAGTGCCGCAGCGCGGCGCTGGGGGGCCACGTGTTGCGTTGCGAAGGCTGCGGGCAGGATCAGATCGCCTACAACTCATGCCGCAACCGGCATTGCCCGAAGTGCCAGGCGAGTGCGGCGCAGCGCTGGCTCCAGGCGCGCCAGGCCGATCTGCTGCCGGTTGACTACTACCACGTCGTCTTCACCCTGCCGGCGCCGATCAGTGCCATCGCCTACTACAACAAGGCCCAGATCTACGCCTTGCTGTTCGATGCGGCCGCCGAGACACTGTTGACCATCGCGGCCGATCCCAAGCACCTTGGCGCGAGCATCGGCGCGACCCTGGTGCTGCACACGTGGGGATCGGCACTGACGCACCATCCGCATGTGCACGGTATCGTGCCGGGCGGAGGTCTGTCACCGGATGGCGAGCGCTGGGTCGCCTGCAAGCCCGGCTTCTTCCTGTCCGTGCGGGTGCTGTCGCGCCTGTTCAGAAAGCGATTCCTCGAAGCGCTCGGGCAACTGCATCGCGCGGGCCGCCTGCGGTTCTTCGGCGAGTTCGCCGCGCTGACCGACGCGCGCGCCTTTGCGCACTGGCTCGCACCGCTGCGCAAGTGCGAATGGGTCGTCTACGCCAAACGACCGTTCGCCGGACCCGAAGCGGTGCTGGCCTACCTGTCTCGCTACACGCACCGCGTCGCCATCTCCAACAGCCGGCTTGTAGCGATGGACGAGCAAAGCGTCACCTTCCGTTGGAAGGACTATCGGGCCAAGGGCCGCACCCGGCGCAAGACGATGACGCTCGATGCCGATGAGTTCATGCGCCGCTTCCTTTTGCACGTCCTGCCGAGTGGCTTCCATCGCATCCGGCACTACGGGATCCTGTCCAACGGCAATCGCACAGCCAACCTGATGCGCATCCGCGAACTACTGGGGCAGAAGGCTGACGCCGTCCCCCAAATCACGAGCCTGGATGCCGAGCCATGCCGTCCTCAACCGACCTTCGTCTGCATGCACTGCGGCGCTGCGATGATCGTCTTGCTGACGTTGGTTCGCGGGCAGCCGATCCGTGCGCCGCCACCACAGGTCCGAGCGCCATGACGACGCAGTTGCTCAGCCAACCTTCGACCCTTGTTGCCATCGGGCCGATGAGAGGAAGTCTGGTCTTCGAGTCCGGTGATGCCCTTCGTCGACCGTCCTGGCGTCGAGCAATGCGAACGATGGCCTGGATTTACTGCGCTTCGGCAACGCCATCGGAGCCGTCTCTCGGGCTCTGCGTCGGAGCCAACTTGGGCCACGCGTTCCGAATCCCCATAGGCCCGTAGCCTTCCCCGTCCCCAGCAGAGCATTTCGCGGTTTCCTCCTTAGAGGCTTGTCCAACACCTGCCCTCAGGCCGTTGTCGTGCTCGGGCTTGTGGTGTTGCACGGGCAGGTATCGGACAACCCTTAACCGAAGCCGCCGTCGCTAGCGTGTGCAACGCGGTGGCACTGGACATCCTGAGATGCGGTGCGAGAGAAATCGAGAGCGCCCCCATGGCTGATGCAGGTCGTCATGCACTACACCTTCTGAAGGACAGCCAGCGCGCGCCTGAATACCCATGCGTACAGCCCTCTAGAAGCAGATCGGCTGTTCACCTTGGGACAGTCGCACGTGAAAAATACGGCTGCCTGTGCCGCTCTAACCAAGGGGTACCCGAGCCGGTTTTCGCATACCCCCAAACCGCCATTTCGATACCCCTCCAGATACCCCCAACATACGTCGGATTGAGGCATACTTCTTCGGACCTTATCGGACCGAAGAATAGCGCTCTCCAGAGGAGAAAATAAAAAAAGCCGGACACCTTTGGATGTGTCCGGCTTGGTAGCTGGTCCCGCCGCCAGGAATCGAACCTGGATCTCAGCCTTCGGAGGGCCGAATTCTATCCGTTGAAATACAGCGAGGAATCGGTGTCCGGTTTGCGCCGGAATTCGACATTATCGCCTATCAGGCGGCGGCTGTTTCGGCCTCGGCCGCGGCGGGGGCCACCGGCTGCGGCCGGGCGAAGCCGAGCCCCGCCAGATAGACCCTGAAGGTGCGCCTGCCGGTGGGCACGAGGTCGAAGGCCTCCGGGTCGAGCAGCCAGTTCTGGATGAGCCCGCTGATCAGCGCATGCAGCCCCTGCGCCGCCACGTGGCCCGGCACCGGCAGCTTGATGCGGCCGCGCCGCGCGGCCAGGCGCAGCGCCTTCTCGAAATCGGTCACGCAGGCGTTGCGTGCGTCCAGGTGGCGCTGCTGCACAGACGCCATGTCGTGCGTGTACTCGACCTTGTGGGTGGCGACGTCGAACACGCGGCGCACCTGCGGATCGGTGGTCATGAGGGTCAGCGCGTGGACCATGCCCTCCTCGATCTCGGCCAGCGGATCGTCGACGCCGGGCGCGGCGGCCGCCCTCGGCGCGGCCTCCAGCGGCAGGATGACGCGCTCCATCATCGCGTTGAAGAGGTCGGCCTTGTCCTTGAAGTGCCAGTAGATGGCGCCGCGCGTCGCGCCGGCCCGCTGCGCAATCTGCTGCAGCGTGGTCTGCGAGACACCCTGCGCCTGAAACAACAGCTCCGCCGCATCGAGCAACCGATGCCGCGTGGCCAATGCTTCTTCCTTCGTACGACGTGCCACCAAGTCTCCTGATTTGTAAAGACAACGCCCTCTATGTATCGTGGGGCCATTGCTCGGCTGTCACTATACATCCATGAATGTATGTAAACTAGCCGGCTTCCCCGATGGCCTCCCTGGCTGTACAGGTTTACGGCTCACGCCGCGAACGCGCCATCTCCCGTCTTCGCTTCAAAGGAATCGCATGCCTCTCCTGCATGTCTCGCGTCAATCGTCCTTTTCGCCGCGCCTCGCGACCGTGGCCGCCGTCGTCCTGCTGGTCCTCGCGGGCTGTGGCAAGAGCGAGGCGCCCGCAGGCGCGGGCGGTGGCGGCGGCGCTCACCCGGCTCCGGAAGTCGGCGTGATCGTGGCCACGCCGACCGACGTCGGCCTCGTTACCGAACTGCCCGGCCGACTCGAAGCCTCGCGCATCGCCCAGGTCCGCGCCCGCGCATCGGGCATCCTGCTCAAGCGCGAATTCCGCGAAGGCAGTGACGTGAAGGCCGGCCAGTTGCTGTTCCGCATCGATCCGGCGCCGCTGGTGGCCGCCGCCCAGAACGCGCAGGCGACGCTCGCGCGCGCCGAAGCCAACGCCGTGCAGGCCAAGGCCCTGGCCGATCGCTACAAGCCGCTGGTCGAGGCCAACGCGGTGAGCAAGCAGGAATACGCGACCGCCGTGGCTTCGCAGAAGACCGCCGAAGCCGACGTGGCGGCCGGCCGCGCCGCCGTGCAGACGGCCAGGATCAACCTCGGCTATGCCGACGTGACATCTCCCATTGCGGGCCGCATCGGCCGCGCCCTCGTGACCGAAGGCGCGCTGGTGGGCCAGGGCGATGCCACCGAGCTTGCCGTGGTCCAGCAGATCAACCCGATGTACGTCAACTTCACGCAGTCGGCCACCGACGCGATGAAGCTGCGCCGCGCGGTGGCCGCCGGCCAGTACAAGCGCGCCAGCGGCGAGGACGCCGCGACCATCCGCGTGGTGCTCGAAGACGGCACCGACTACCCGCTCGAAGGCAAGCTGCTGTTCTCCGACCTCACGGTCGACTCCACCACCGGCCAGGTCACGCTGCGCGCCGAAGTGCCCAACCCCAAGGGCGAGCTGCTGCCCGGCCTGTACGTGCGCGTGAAGCTCGAGCAGGCCCAGGCCACCAACGCCATCACGGTGCCGCAGCAGGCCGTCACGCGCACCCAGCAGGGCGACACGGTGTCGGTGGTCGACAAGGACGGCAAGATCAGCAAGCGCACCGTCAAGATCAGCGCCGCCAAGGACAACCAGTGGGTGGTGCTCGACGGCCTGAAGGCCGGCGAACAGGTGATGGTCGACGGCTTCCAGAAGCTGCAGATGATGCCGCCGGGCACGCCGGTGAAGGCCGTCCCGTGGACCAAGCCGAACCCCAACGGCGGCGCAGCCAAGCCCGCGGCTGCCGCCTCCGCCGAGAAGACCCCGGCCGAGAAGAAGTAATCAGGAGCGCGCCCGCAAATGGCCAAATTCTTTATCGACCGACCGATCTTCGCCTGGGTGATCGCACTGTTCATCCTGGTGGTGGGCGGTGTGTCAATCACCCAGCTGCCGATCTCGCAGTACCCGCCGGTGGCGCCTCCCGCCATCGTCATCAATGTCGCCTACCCCGGTGCCTCGGCGCAGACGCTCGAGGACAGCGTGCTGTCCGTCATCGAGCGTGAAATGAACGGCTCGCCGGGCCTGATCTACATGGAATCGGTGGCCCAGGCGGATGGCACCGGCTCCATCACGATCAGCTTCGAGCCCGGCACCAACGACGACCTCGCGCAGGTGGACGTGCAGAACCGGCTGTCGCGCGCGACGCCGCGCCTGCCCTCCGCCGTGACGCAGCAGGGCGTGCGCGTGGACAAGTCGCGCAACAACTTCCTGATGTTCGTGATGCTGTCTTCGGACAACCCGAACTTCGACCCGGTGGCGCTCGGCGACTATGCCGCGCGCAACGTCGTGCCCGAGCTGCAGCGCGTGGTCGGCGTGGGCCAGGCCCAGCTCTTCGGCTCCGAGAACGCGATGCGCGTGTGGATCGATCCGGCCAAGCTGCAGGGCTTCAACCTGTCGGCGACCGACGTCAACAACGCCATCCGCGCGCAGAACGCGCAGGTGTCCTCGGGCACGCTGGGCGACCTGCCCAACATCCCGGGCCAGGCCATCGCGGCCACGGTGACGGTGAACGGCCAGCTGGTCAATGTCGAGCAGTTCAAGAACATCGTGCTGCGCGCCAACACCGACGGCTCGACCGTGCGGCTGAAGGACGTGGCCCGTGTCGAACTCGGCGGCCAGTCGTACGCCACCTCGGCGCGCCTGAACGGCGTGCCCGCGGTCGGCGTGGGCGTGCAGCCCACGCCCAACGGCAACGCGCTGCAGTCGGCCAAGGCGATCCGCGCCAAGATGGCCGAACTAGAGCGCTACTTCCCGCAGGGCGTGAAGTGGGCGATTCCGTACGACAGCTCGCGCTTCGTGCAGATCTCCATCACCGAAGTGGTCAAGACGCTGCTGGAAGCGGTGGCGCTGGTGTTCATCGTGATGTTCCTGTTCCTGCAGAACTGGCGCTACACGATCATCCCGACCATCGTGGTGCCGATCGCGCTGCTGGGCACCTTCGCCTCGCTGCTGGCGCTGGGCTTCTCGATCAACGTGCTGACCATGTTCGGGATGGTGCTGGTGATCGGTATCGTGGTGGACGACGCCATCGTGGTGGTGGAGAACGTCGAGCGCATCATGAGCGAAGAGGGGCTCTCGCCGCTCGAGGCGACGCGCAAGGCCATGCGCCAGATCTCCGGCGCCATCATCGGCGTGACGGTGGTGCTGGTGTCGGTGTTCGTGCCGCTCGCGTTCTTCGCGGGCTCCACCGGCAATATCTACCGCCAGTTCTCGGCGGTGATGGTGGCGTCGATCGGCTTCTCGGCGTTCATGGCGCTGTCGCTCACGCCGGCGTTGTGCGCCACGCTGCTCAAGCCGGTCGAAGCAGGCCACCATCACGAGAAGACCGGCTTCTTCGGTTGGTTCAACCGCGGTTTCACGCGCACGGCCAAGGGCTACGAGAGCCTCGTCGCCCGCGTGCTGCGCCGCGCCGCGCGCTACCTCGTCATCTACGCCGCGATCATCGGCGCGGTGGTGTTCACCTACACCCGCCTGCCGAGCTCGTTCCTGCCGCAGGAAGACCAGGGCAACATCATCGTGAACGTGCAGCTGCCCCCGGGCGCCACGCAGGAACGCGCGCTGTCGGTCATGCAGCAGGTCGAGGGCTTCATCCTGAAGCAGCCCGAAGTGCAGAGCATGGTCGGCGTGATGGGCTTCAGCTTCTCGGGCCAGGGCCAGAACGCGGGCCTCGCCTTCGTGACGCTGAAGGACTGGGAAGAACGCAAGGACCCGGCCCACTCGGCCAGCGCGCTGGCCGGCCGTGCCTTCGGTGCGCTCTCGGGCATCCGCGACGCCTTCATCTACCCGCTGAGCCCGCCGCCCATTCCCGAACTGGGCAACGCCAGCGGCTTCAGCTTCCGCCTGCAGGACCGCGCGGGCGCCGGCCACGACGCGCTGATCGCCGCGCGCAACCAGCTGCTGGGCATGGCCTCGCAGAGCAAAGTGCTGGCGCAGGTCCGTCCCGACGGCCTCGAAGACGCGCCGCAGTTGCAGATCGACATCGACCGCGACAAGGCCAACGCGCTGGGCGTGAGCTTCGACGCGATCAACGCGACGCTGTCGACCGCGCTGGGTTCGAGCTACATCAACGACTTCCCGAACCGCGGCCGCCTGCAGCGCGTGGTGGTGCAGGCCGACGCCCCGGCGCGGATGCAGCCCGACGACCTGCTCAAGCTGAACGCCAGCAACACGCAGGGCCAGCCGGTGCCGCTGTCGGCCTTCGCGACCACCAAGTGGGTCACGGGCGCCACGCAGACGGTGCGCTACAACGGCTACCCGGCGATCCGCATCAGCGGCGACGCGGCTCCCGGCTACAGCACGGGCGCGGCGATGGCCGAGATGGAGAAGCTCGCATCGCAGCTGCCCGCCGGCTTCGGCTACGAATGGACCGGCCAGTCGCGCGAAGAGAAGCTCGCCGGCTCGCAGGCCATCATCCTTTACGGCTTCGCGATCCTGGCGGTGTTCCTCTGCCTGGCCGCGCTGTACGAGAGCTGGTCGATCCCGCTGTCGGTGATCCTGGTGGTGCCGCTGGGCGTGCTGGGCGTGCTGGTGGCGACGATGCTGCGCGCCTATTCGAACGACGTGTACTTCCAGGTGGGCCTGATCACGATCATCGGCCTGTCCGCGAAGAACGCGATCCTGATCATCGAGTTCGCGAAGGACCTGCAGGCGCAGGGCAAGGGCGTGATCGAATCGGCGCTGGCCGCCGCGCACCTGCGCTTCCGCCCGATCGTGATGACCTCGCTGGCCTTCGGCCTGGGCGTGCTGCCGCTGGTGCTCGCCTCGGGCGCCGGCTCGGCCAGCCAGCGTGCCATCGGCACCGGCGTGCTGGGCGGCATGGTGACGGGCACGGCGCTGGCCGTGATCTTCGTGCCGGTGTTCTTCGTGGTGGTGCGCAGCCTGTTCAAGGGCAGCGCGCGCCAGCGTGAAGCCGACAAGCGGCACGCCGAAGCCGCCGGCATCTCCGCCGAGGAAACGAAACATGACTAAGAAATTCATTCCCACAGCCCTGGCCGCAGCGATGCTGCTGGCCGGCTGCTCGCTGATCCCGACCTACGAGCGCCCCGCGGCGCCGGTGCCCACCACCTACCCGGGCGACCCATCGCAGCCGCCGGGCCAGGCCGCGGCCAACCTGCCGTGGCAGGACTTCTTCACCGACCCTCGCCTGGCGGGCCTGATCCGCACGGCGCTCGCGAACAACCGCGACCTGCGCGTGTCGGTGCTCAACATCGAGCAGGCGCGCGCGCAGTTCCAGATCGAGCGCTCGAACCTGTTCCCCGCGCTCGGCCTGACGGGCACGGGCTCGCGCTCCAGTCCCAACGCCTACCAGGCGATCGACCCGAGCCAGGGCAGCGTGGCCTCGCAGTACAGCGTCAACTTCGGCTTCACCTCGTGGGAGATCGACTTCTTCGGCCGCATCCGCGCGCTGAAGGACCAGGCGCTGGCGCAGTACCTCGCCACGGACGAGACCCGCAAGGCGGTGCAGATCAGCCTGATCGCCTCGGTCGCCAACGGCTGGCTCACCCTGCTGGCCGATGACGAGCTGCTGGAGATCACGCGGCAGACGATGGTCACGCGCGAGGAGTCGGTGCGCCTCACGAAGCTGCGCTTCGACAACGGCGTGTCCTCGGAACTCGACTTCCAGTCGGCGAACTCGGCACTGGAAACCGCGCGCGCCGCCTATGCGCAACAGCTGCGCACCCGCGCGCAGGACGAGAACGCCCTCGCCCTGCTGCTGGGCGCGCCGGTACCGGCCGATGCCACCGCCGGTGGCGTCAAGGGCCTGGACGGCATCAAGCCGATGCCCGACGTGCCGGCCGGCCTGCCTTCGGACCTGCTGGCCGAACGGCCGGACATCCGCTCGGCGGAGCAGCAGCTGATCGCGGCCAACGCCAACATCGGCGCGGCGCGCGCGAACTTCTTCCCGCGCGTGTCGCTGACGAGTTCCATCGGCACCGCGAGCAGCGAGTTCTCGGGCCTGTTCGACCGCGGCTCCAAGGCCTGGTCCTTCGCGCCGACGGTCACGCTGCCGATCTTCGATGCCGGCCGCAACTTCGCGACGCTCGGCTCGGCCAAGGCCGGACGCGAGATCGCGGTGGCGCAGTACGAGAAGTCGATCCAGACTGCGTTCCGCGAAGTGGCCGACGCGCTCGCGGGCCGCGCCACGCTGGGTGAGCAGGTGCGCGCGCAGCGTGCGCAGGCCGACGCGGAAGCCGTGCGCTTCAAGCTCTCCGACCTGCGCTACCGCAACGGCATCGCCAGCGCGCTCGACCTCCTCGACGCGCAGCGCTCGCTGTTCGCGGCGCAGCAGTCGGCGGTGACGACGCGCCTGCTGCAGCTGCAGAACCAGGTCACGCTGTACAAGACGCTGGGCGGCGGCTGGGCCACGCGCGACGGCGGCAACGACGCCTCGGCCAGCAAGGGCTGAGAAGTAAACCTTGGCGTCTCGACGGGAACGAGAAGCCAAGGCGTCCCGAACAGGGCTGAGACGCCAAGGCGTCCCATAAGGGTGCTCCCTTGCCCCGGCGGGCAAGGGCTCTCTCTATAATCGCCGGTTGGTTAGGAAAAGCCCCCCGACGAGCCCCCGATAATTGAGGACGCGAATGAGCGCAGACCCGCATTACCAGGCCACAGAAGAAGCCCACACCGGGCCGATCAAGAACCCGAAGCAACTGCTGCTCGCGGTATTTTTTTCCTTCATTGCCCCGATCCTGATCATCGTGGGCCTTGTCTCCTACGTGGTCTCGGGCAACAAGCCCGCCGGCACCGCCGAAGGCGACAGCATGGCGCTATACGGCGTGACCAAGGAAGCGCGCGACCGCGAAGTGGCCGAACGCCTCAAGAAGGTCGGCAGCATCGAGATCCGTGACGCCAACCGCCCGCTGGCAACCGGCGAGGCCGTGTTCAAGGCCCAATGCGTCACCTGCCACGGCGCGCCCGGCATTCCCGGAGCCCCGCACCTGAACGACGCAGCAGCCTGGGGCCCGCGCATCGGCCAGGGCTACGCAACGCTGCTCGAGCACGCACTCAAGGGCAAGGGCGCCATGCCTGCGCAGGGTGGCGGCGACTTCGAAGACCTCGAAGTGGGCCGCGCCGTGGTCTACATGGCCAATGCCGGCGGCGCCAAGTTCCCCGTGCCGGATCGCCCTGCCGCTGCGGCGGCGCCTGCAGAAGGCGCTTCGGGCGCGGCGCCTGCCGCACCGGCGAGCGCGCCAGCCAAGTAAGCGTTTTCCCTGATCAGCAAAAAGAAAGAAGCCGGCCCAGCGCCGGCTTTTTCCATTCAGGCTTGCGGGGCCGCAGCAGCAACGGCCGCGTGGCGTTCGGCCGGGCTCAGCACGTGGCCGAAGCGCGAGGGCAGTTCGCTGGCCTGCGCAGCCTCCGGCGTCCAGATGCCCCGTTCGACGGCCTCGGCCGCGATGCCCACGTCCTGCGTGTGCACCAGCCCGAGCCCCAGCGGCGACGCCAGATAGAGCCGGCCGTCCTCGTCGAGCAGGCAGTCCGACACCGTGACCACCGCGCCCGTATGGGCTGTGACGGCGAAGCCGCCACTCGCATCCTCGGCAACACGCCACACCAGTGGCGCGGCCTCCAGTTCCACGTAGACCCGCTGCGGTCCGTTCTGGAAGAACCACTGCCCTTCGTCGTCATGCTCGTAGTTGCGGTGGATGAATTCGATCAGCTTGTCGTGCCGCAGCATCGAGCCCTTGGCGTTGCGGAACGGGCCCTGCGCCTGGGTGCGGTCGTCGCGCATGTACCAGTTGCCGCGCGCGTCCAAGCCCAGCCAGCCGTAGCAGTGCGGCACGTTGGGCCATTTGGCGAGCGCTTGCTTGACGATGTCATCCATAACGTCATTCTCGTTCCGACGACAAGCCCCCACCGTCAGCGGAAGCGCCGCCATGAAGCTGCAGCCAGCCGCCGACGCGCTCCGGCATGCCCCTCACATGCCCCGGCGGCAGCCCCATCGGAAAGCCGACGTGCCCGCCGTGCTCGGGCTGCCACAGCGTGACGTGCGAGCCGACCTCGCCGGGCCCGGGCAGGCTTCGCGCCGGAATGAAAGGATCGTTGCGCGCATTCACCACCAGCGCGGGCACGCGGATCGAGGCCAGGTGCGGCTTGGCCGAGCCCCGCGTCCAGTAGTCGTCGGCATCGCGAAAGCCGTGCAGCGGCGCGGTGAAGACGTTGTCGAATTCGTAGAGGTTGCGCGACGACACCAGCCGCTCGCGGTCGAACAGGCCCGGAAACTGCGCCAGCTTGGCCAGCGCCTTGGGCTTCATGGTCGAGAGGAACATGCGCGTGTAGACCAGCTTGTTGAAGCCCTTGCCGATGGCTTCGCCGCCCGCCGCGAGGTCGAGCGGCGCGCAGACCGAGGCCACCGCGCTCACCACGCCCGAAGCCGTTTCGCCCGCTTCGCAGGCCCATCGCATCAGCGCATTGCCGCCCAGCGACACGCCCGCCGCCAGCACCGGGCCGCCGCCCTTTTGCGCGTGCTGCTCGCGCATGCGCGTGAGAATCCAGCCGATCTCCTCGAAGTCGCCGGAGTGGTAGGCGCGCGGCGCGAGGTTCATCTCGCCGCTGCAGCCGCGGAAATGAGGCACCGCGAAGGCCATGCCGCGTGATGCCGCGAAGGCCGCGAAGGCTTCGGCATAGTGGCTGCGCGACGAGCCTTCGAGCCCGTGGAACAGCACCAGCAGCGGCCGCGCGCCGGGCATCGGCGCGTCGATGAAGTCGACATCGATGAAGTCGCCGTCCGGCGTGGGCCAGCGCTCGCGCCGGTACACCGGTGCCGGCCCGTCGAAGCGACGGGCATAGAGTGCCGCCCAGATGGTCTGCAGGTTGCCGCCGGGCAGCCATCGCGGCGCGGCGTAGCCCATCCCCTGGAGGGATGTTCCGGCAGGAGCAGACGGGGAGAAGGAAGCGACCTGAGAAAGCATCAGTGCAGCGTCTGGGGCGGATCGTTCGCATCGTCCGGCTCGCGCGCGCTGCCGGGGCTCGCATGGTGCGCCACCATGCGCCAGCCCTGCGCGGTCTTGTGATAGACGTTGGTGGCCAGCACGAAGGCATGGCGCGGGCCCTCGGCGGTGAGCACTTCGATGCGCTCCAGCACGTTGTGCACGGCGCTGGCGAGCGACTCGATCTTGCGCACCCGCSCGGGCATGGCGTGGATCGCGCCGTTGCCGAACATCTGCTCGAAGGCCGCGCGGATCGCCACGGCCCCCACCAGCCTCGGGCCGCCGGGGTGCACGCAGAAAACCTCGTCCTCGTCGGCCCAGCAGGCCATCAGCGCGTCGATGTCGCCGCGCTGCAGCGCTTCGTAGAAAGCCGCCTCGACGTCGTCGGCAGTGCCGCCGATGGCCGCGGCGGCGCGGAGTGGAGTCTTGGGCATGGCGTGATTCTGCCGTGCGCTCCGTGACGCGGGCACTGCACCGGTTTGGCTCCGGCCGCACCGCGGTGCCGCAGCCCGGCCGAATCTTCTGCTCCGTTTTGGACCAAATGGTCAAAAGAAAAACACGGAATTTCCGTAAGCCGTTGATCTGAAAAGACTTATTCAACTGGCACGGTGCATGCAAGGAGCCTCCCAACCCGCAACAGGAGCCCTTCCAATGAACGTCGGCATCTTCATTCCCATCGGCAACAACGGCTGGCTGCTTTCCGAGAACGCACCGCAGTACAAGCCCAGTTTCGAACTCAACAAGCAGATCACACTGTCGGCCGAGCGCTACGGCGTCGACTTCGCGCTGTCCATGATCAAGCTGCGCGGCTTCGGCGGCAAGACGGAGTTCTGGGACCACAACCTGGAGTCCTTCACGCTCATGGCCGGCCTTGCAGCCGTCACCAGCAGGATCAAGCTCTTCGCCACCGCCGCCTCGCTGGTGATGCCGCCGGCCATCGTGGCGCGCATGTCGTCCACCATCGACTCCATCTCCAACGGCCGCTTCGGCCTCAACCTCGTCACCGGCTGGCAGCGGCCCGAGTATTCGCAGATGGGCATGTGGCCCGGCGACCAGTTCTTCGGCACGCGCTACCAGTACCTGTCCGAATACATCCAGGTGCTGCGCGACCTCTGGGGCAGCGGCCAGTCCGACTTCAAGGGCGAGCATTTCAAGATGGACGACTGCCGCCTCAGCCCCCGCCCGCAGGCCGACATGAAGGTGATCTGCGCCGGCCAGAGCGACGCCGGCATGGAGTTCTCGGCGAAGTACGCCGACTACAACTTCTGCTTCGGCAAGGGCGTGAACACGCCCAAGGCCTTCGCACCCGCGGCCGACAAGCTCATCGAGGCCACCGCGAAGACCGGCCGCAAGGTCACGACCTACGTGCTGATGATGGTGATCGCCGACGAGACAGACGAGGCCGCGCGCGCCAAGTGGGAGCACTACAAGGCCGGCGCCGATCACGAAGCCATCGCATGGCTGGGCCAGCAGGGCGCGGCCGATACCAAGTCGGGCGCCGACACCAACGTGCGCCAGATGGCCGACCCGACCTCGGCCGTGAACATCAACATGGGCACGCTCGTCGGCTCTTATGAGAGCGTCGCGCGCATGCTCGACGAAGTGGCCGAGGTGCCCGGCACCGAAGGCGTGCTGCTGACCTTCGACGACTTCGTGCAGGGCGTGGAAGCCTTCGGCGAGCGCATCCAGCCGCTGATGAAGAGCCGCGCGCACGTGCAGAGCCCCGTGCCAACGCAGGCAGTGCCCGAGCGCCTCGCGGCCTGAGGAGGAGCGCCACATGACCACTCCGGCACGCAACACCACCCTCACCTCGAACACGCCCGTCGGCGCGCCGCGCGCCCCCGGTGCGCCCGCGCCGCTGATACTGCCCGCGCGGCCCGAACCGCTGGCGCTGCACGCCACCGACTCCGCGCTGATCGTCGTCGACATGCAGAACGCCTACGCCTCCATCGGCGGCTACGTCGACTCGGCCGGCTTCGACATCTCCGGCGCGCAGGGCACCATCGCCAGCATCTCGCGCAGCATCGCGGCGGCGCGCGCGGCCGGCATGCTGGTCGTGTTCCTGCAGAACGGCTGGGACGCGAACTACGTGGAAGCCGGCGGCCCCGGCTCGCCCAACTGGCACAAGTCGAACGCGCTCAAGACCATGCGCGCCAGGCCCGAGCTGCAGGGCAAGTTCCTCGCCAAGGGCGGCTGGGACTACGAGCTCATCGAAGAGATGAAGCCCCGGCCCGGCGACATCGTCGTGCCCAAGACCCGCTACAGCGGCTTCTTCAACAGCACGCTCGACAGCACGCTGCGCTCGCGCGGCATCCGCCACCTGGTGTTCACCGGCATCGCCACCAACGTGTGCGTCGAGTCGACGCTGCGCGATGCCTTCCACCTCGAATACTTTGCCGTGATGCTCGAGGACGCCACGCACGAGCTCGGCGGCCCTGCGATCCAGACGGCATCGGTCTACAACGTCGAGACCTTCTTCGGCTGGGTGTCCACGACGGAGCACTTCTGCAGCACCTTCGCGCCTTCGCTTGCAAACCAGTCCGCTCCAGCCGAAGCGGCCATTGCCTGATTTCCCTTCCCATCTTCTTCACCAAAGACTCTGCACCATGCCCAAGCAAGCCATCATCCCTCCCGGCACCGGCGTTCCCATCGCCCCCTTCGTTCCCGGCACGCTCGCCGACGGCGTGCTCTACGTGTCGGGCACGCTCCCCTTCGACAAGGACAACAACGTGGTGCACGTGGGCGACGCGAGTGCGCAGGCAAGGCACGTGCTCACCACCATCAAGGGCGTGGTCGAGGCCGCCGGCGGCACCATGGACGACGTGACCTTCAACCAGATCATGCTCAAGGACTGGGCCGACTACGCGAAGATCAACGCGGTGTACGCCGAGTTCTTCCCCGGCACCAAGCCCGCGCGCTATTGCATCCAGTGCGGCCTTGTGAAGCCGGACGCACTGGTCGAGATCGCGTCGATCGCGCACGTCGGCAAGAAGGCCTGAGCTTCATGAGCGCGCTGCACTACGAGGTGCACGGGCCGTCCGATGCAGCGGCCACCGTGCTGCTGTCCTCGGGCCTCGGCGGCTCGGCCGGGTTCTGGCAGCCGCAGCTCGGTGCGCTCATCGGCGCAGGGCACCGCGTCATCGCCTACGACCAGCGCGGCACGGGCCGCAGCCCCGCCGCGCTGCCCGAGGCCTACGCCATCGCGCACATGGCGCAGGACGTGCTCGAGATCCTCGACGCCACCAGCACCTCGCGGTGCCACTTCGCGGGCCATGCGCTCGGCGGCCTCGTCGGCCTGCAGCTCGCGCTGGATGCGCCTTCGCGCATCGCGAGCCTCGCGCTAGTCAATGCATGGTCGAAGCCCAACCCGCATTCGGCGCGCTGCTTCGATGCACGACTTGCCTTGCTCGGCGCCTGCGGCCCGCGCGCATACGTCGAAGCGCAGCCGATCTTCCTGTACCCCGCCGCATGGGCGGCCGAACACGCCCAGCGCGTGGCCGATGAAGTCGACCATGCCTTCGCGCACTTCCCCGGCGAAGCCAACATGCGCGCGCGTATCTCCGCCCTGCGGGCCTTCGACGTGGACGCGCGCCTCGCCGACATCGCCGCGCCCACGCTCGTGGCCGCCGCCAGGGACGACGTGCTCGTGCCCTGGACCTGCTCCCAGCGCCTGGCCGACGGCCTGCGCGACGTCACGCTCGACTTCGTGCCGCATGGCGGCCACGCGCACTGCGTGACCGAGGCAGAAGACTTCAACCGCAGCCTGCTCGACTTTCTTTCGCGGGTCAGCGCACCCGCCGTTCCTGCATGACCTCCACCAATACCCTCGACGACGCCGCGCTCTCGCTGCTCTTCACCGGCGCGCGCAGCCACAACGGCTGGACCGACGAACCCGTCACCGATGCCCAGCTGAAGCAGGTCTACGCGCTCGCGAGCCTGGGCCCCACCTCGGCCAACTGCTCGCCCGCACGCTTCGTCTTCGTGCGCACGCCCGAAGGCAAGCAGCGCCTCGCGCCCGCGCTCTCCAAGGGCAACCTCGACAAGACCATGGCCGCGCCCGTCACCGTCATCGCCGCGTGGGACCGCAAGTTCTACGACAGGCTGCCCACGCTGTTCCCGCACGCCGATGCGCGCAGCTGGTTCACCGGCAGCCCCGAGGCCGCGCACGAGACAGCTTTTCGCAACGCCAGCCTGCAGGCGGGCTACCTGCTGCTCGCGGCGCGCGCGGTGGGGCTCGACGCCGGCCCGATGTCGGGCTTCGACAAGGCGAAGGTCGACGAGGCCTTCTTCGAGGGCACCGACTGGACCGTCAACTTCCTCATCAACCTCGGCCACGGCGATGCGTCGAAGGTGTTCGGCCGCCTGCCGCGGCTGTCCTTCGACGAGGCCTGCCTGCTGGCCTGAAGGAGTCACTCGAGATGCTGCAGAACGCCATGGCCCCGCCCCCCGCTTCACCGTCACCGAATCCCGCCGTGCTGGCGCAGGGCCTGCAGAAGGCCGACTACCGCAACGCGATGGCACGGCTGGGCGCGGCGGTGAACATCATCACCACCGACGGCCCGGCCGGCCGGGCCGGCTTCACCGCATCGGCGGTGTGCAGCGTGACCGACGAACCGCCGACGCTGCTGGTGTGCCTGAACCGCTCGGCCTCGGTGTATCCGGCGTTCAAGGCCAACGGCGTGCTGTGCGTGAACGTGCTGGCCGCGGGGCACCAGTCGCTGTCTGCGCTATTCGGCGGCAAGACGCCGATGGACGAGCGCTTCGCCGCCGCGCGCTGGAGCAGCAAGACCACCGGCTCACCGATGCTCGACGACGCGGCCGTGTCCTTCGATTGCCGCGTGGTGCACGCGACGAGCGCGGGCACGCACGATGTTCTTTTTTGCGAGGCCGTCTCCATCGCCATCGGGGGTGCGGCGCAGGGGCTGATCTACTTCGACCGGCGGTATCACGAGATCGCCGCGCCGCCGCAGCACTGACCCGTCTTTGCTCCTTCCCCCTTTGGGGGAAGGCTGGGATGGGGGCAGGCAGAGCGCTCGATGGACACGCTGCTTGCCCCCACCCCACCCCTCCAGCAAGGCAAGGCTCAGCGCGGCGTGATGCCCTGAAGAACGATTCGCTGCACGTTCTCGACGGTCTGCTCGAAGAACCCTTCGTCCTCCAGCGTGTGCCCCGACAGCGCCTGCACCTGCACCCCGAAGTCCGCGTAGTGCTGCGTCATCGCCCACAGCGCGAAGATGAGATGGTGCGGATCGACCGGCGCCAGCTTGCCCGCCTCGATCCACGCACGGATCACTTCCGATTTCTTCTCCACCAGCGTGCGCAGTTCGCGGTCCAGCTCGTCGCGCAGCAGCGGCGCGCCCTGGATCATCTCCAGGCAGAAGAGCCGCGATGCATCGGGCCTGTCGCGCGAAACCACCAGCTTGCGGCGGATGTAGTCGCCGATGGCCTCGGCCGGGTCCTGCTCGGCGCTGAAGCCGCGCAGCGGTTCGAGCCACAGCGCGAGCAGGTCGCGCAGCACGTTGACGTAAAGCTCTTCCTTGTTCGCGAAGTAATAGAGCAGGTTGCTCTTCGACACGTCGGCGCGCGCGGCCACCTGGTCGATGGAGGTGCCGTGCAGGCCGAAGCGCGAGAACAGCCCCAGCGCGGCGCCGAGGATCGCGCTGCGCTTGTCCTCTATCTGGCGCAACCGGCGGTTCACTGCGGACGCGCTTCGCACCGCGGGCTTCGCGCGCTTGCGCGCCGGGCTCTCCTTGCCGGCATTCGCAGCCAGCGCTTTTGTCTTCGGCATCTTCCCTCGCTCTTGATTGATCTGATCGTGAATCGGCAAACGGCAAACGGCGCACCACTGTAAGGCCACGGTGCATCGCCTTGCGCCGCGACCGCCTTCGCAACGCATTCCTGCGCACCATGCTGACGCGAAGGATGCTGTTTGTCCATTTGGTCCAACTGGCACAGACGTTGCATGGCGAAAGGCATGCCAAGCATGAGGAACCTGCCATGACCCTGCTGTCCGTGCCCATCATCGATCTCGCGCCCTACTTCGCCGGCACCGCCGAAGGCAAGGCCGAGGTCGCGAAGAAAGTCGACGAAGCCTGCCGCAGCATCGGCTTCCTCGTCATCACCAACCACGGCATCTCGCCGGAGCTGATCTCGCGCGTGTCCTCGCTCTCGCGCAGGTTCTTCGACATGCCGCTGGCCGAGAAGCGCAAGGTCGACCGCCCGCGCGAGGACGCCGTGCGCGGCTACAGCGCGGTAGGCGAGGAAGGCCTCTCCTACAGCCTCGAGGAGGCCGCGCCCGGCGACCTGAAGGAGTCTTTCTCCATCGGCCCCTCGAACGTGCCCGACGACGACTACCACCGCGGCCCCGCCGCCGGCCCGCACTTCGAGCCCAACAGCTGGCCGCCCATCGAGGGCTTCAAGGAAGCGTACGAGGGCTACTTCGAGGCGATGAGCGATCTCTCGCGCTCGCTGATGCGCGTCTTCGCGCTCGGCCTCTCGCTGCCCGAGACCTTCTTCGACGACAAGATCGACAAGCACATCAGCATGTTCCGCGTGCTGAGCTATCCGCCGCAGCGCGAGCAGCCGCTGCCCGGCCAGCTGCGCGCGGGCGCGCACAGCGACTACGGCAGCCTCACCATCGTGCTGCCCGACGACAAGGGCCTGCAGGTGTTCAACAAGGCCGGCCAGTGGGTGGACGTGCCGCAGGTCGAGGGTGGCCTGGTGGTCAACATCGCCGACCTCATGATGCAGTGGACCAACGACCAGTGGGTGTCCACGCTGCACCGTGTGATCAACCCGCCCTTCGAGGTGGCGAGCATCAACCGCCGCCAGTCGCTGGTGTTCTTCCACCAGCCGAACTACGACGCGATGGTCGAGTGCCTGCCGAGCTGCCTCGCGCCGGGCGAAGAGCCGAAGTACGCACCCATTTCCTCGGGCGATCACCTCACCTCGAAGTTCGTCAAGCAGACGACCTTCGGCGGCACCAAAGTGACGGCCTGAACGCATGGCCCACCTGTCCTACGTCAACGTCTTCGCGAAGGACGTGGTCGCGCTCAGCGGCTTCTACCAGCGCGTGTTCGGCTTCACAGAGATCGAGGCGATCCGCTCGCCCATCTTCCGCGGGCTGGACACCGGCAAGTCGAGCCTTGGCTTCAACGCGCTCGATGCCTACGAGCTGCTGCACCTGAGCGAGTTCTCTGACACGCGCGGCGTGAAGTTTTTGCTGAACATCGACGTCGACAGCCAGGCCGACGTCGACCGCATGGTGCCCCTCGCGCTCGAAGCCGGCGCCACGCTCGTCAAGCCGCCCTACGTCACCTATTACAACTGGTACCAGTCGGTGCTGCTCGATCCCGAGGGCAACGTGTTCCGCATCAACTTCATGATGTGACGCGCACCGCGCCGCTCGCTGCTCTCTCTTTCCCCTTCCCGCTTCCCTTCTTTAACGCCTCCCTTCAAAGGTAGTTCCATGCAGTTGCGCACCCTCACTCCCGGCCTGGGCTTCGCGATGACCATCGCGGCCGCAGGCGCGTCCTTCACCACGCTGCCCGCTGCCGCCGCCGACGGCTTCACTCTGAAGGACAAGCCGAAGATCGCGATGCTCTACTTCGGCCCGAAGAACGACGGCGGCTGGACGCAGGCCTTCGACGAGGCCCGCGTGAAGATCGAAAAGGAGATCGGCCAGAAGATCCAGTTCGTGGAGAACGTGCCCGAGGACGCCTCGGCCATCAAGCCCGCTGCGGAGAAGTTCATCCAGCGCGGCGCCAACATCGTGATCGGCACCGCCTTCGGCTACTCCGACAGCTTCAAGGACCTGGCCGCGAAGTACCCCGACGTGGCCTTCCTCAACGGCTCGGGCACCACCAACGGCAGCAACCTCGAGTCGTTCTACGGCCGCACCTACGAGAGCCAGTACCTCTGCGGCATGGCCGCCGGGGCGGCATCGAAGACCGGCAAGCTGGGCTTCGTCGCGGCCAACCCCTTCGGCGTGGTGAACTGGACCATCAACGCCTTCGCGCTCGGCGCGCAGAAGATGAACCCGAACGCCACCGTCAACGTGATCTACACCGGCGCCTGGAACGACCCGGTGAAGGAGCGCGCCGCCGCGGCCGCGCTCATCGACCAGGGCGCCGACGTGATCGGCCAGCACGTGGACAGCCCCACGCCGCAGATCGTCGCGCAGGAGCGCGGCGTGTACGGCACCGGCCACCACCGCGACCTGCGCCAGTTCGCGCCCAAGGCCACGCTGTGCTCGTCGGTGTGGGTGTGGGACCGCTTCCTCACGCCGGAACTCAAGAAGATCATGGCCGGCAACTGGAAGCCCGCGCCCTACGGCGCCTTCATCGAGATGAAGGACGGCGGCACCGACATCGCCGGCTTCGGCCCGGCCGTGCCCAAGGACAAGGCCGCCCTCATCACCGCCGAGCGCGACGCGATCATGAAGGGCAAGCAGATCTACGCCGGCCCGCTCGCCGACCGCGACGGCAAGGAGCGCGTGGCCAAGGGCGCGGTGCTGTCGGACGCCGACCTCTGGAAGATGGACTGGTTCGTCAAGGGCGTGGTCACGCAGAAGTAAGCCGGAGCCACGCACCTCATGCCCAATGCGCTCGAACTCACCGGCATACGCAAGTCCTTCGACGGCTTCGCGGCGCTGACCGATGCCCACTTCTCCGCGCGCTGGGGCGAGGTGCATGCGCTCCTGGGCGAGAACGGCGCGGGCAAGTCCTCGCTGATGAACATCGCCGCCGGGCTCTACGCGCCCGAGGCCGGGCAACTGCTGGTGGACGACAACGCGGTGCGCTTCGCCGGCCCGCGCGACGCGGCGAAGCACCGCATCGGCATGGTCCACCAGCATTTCAAGCTGGTGCGGCCTTTCACCGTGGCGCAGAACATCCTGCTCACCGCACCGGCGTCGGCGGAGTTCCAGAGCCACGGCGAGCGGCTGCGCGAGATCACGCGCGACATCCGCAACAAGGCGGCGGAGCTGGGCTTCGACATCGATCCGTCGAAGCGCGTCGATGCGCTGTCGGTCGCCGAGCAGCAGCGCGTGGAGATCCTCAAGGTGCTGCTGGCTGGGGCGCGCATCCTGATCCTCGACGAGCCCACGGCCGTGCTGACCGACCAGGAAGCCGCGCGCCTGCTGCAGACGGTGCAGGGGCTGGCGCGCAAAGGCGCGGCGGTGGTGCTGGTCACGCACAAGATGGCCGACGTGAAGACCTACGCCGACCGCGTGACGGTGATGCGCGGCGGCCGCACCGTGGCCACGCTGCAGCCCGGCGAAACCTCTGTCGCGGAGCTGGTGAAGCTCACGGTGGGGGAGTCGATCGCCGCGCAGGGCTTCCAGCCGCCGGCCGCGCCACGCGGCCCGGTGCGCCTTTCGGTGCGCGGGCTGCGCACGCCCGCATCGCCCGAGGGCCGCCGCGTGCTCGACGGCGTCGACCTCGAACTGCATGCGGGCGAGATCTACGGGCTGGCCGGCGTGGGCGGCAACGGACAGGGCGAACTGGCGGGCGCGATCATGGGCCTGCAGGGCGAGCCGACCGAAGGCGAGATACGGCTCGAAGGCCACGGCGACCTGAAGACCATGGCCGCATCGGTGCGCCGGGGCATCGGCATCGCCGCGATTCCGGCGGACCGCTACGGGCTCGCGCTCGCGGGCGGCCTCTCGGTGGCCGAGAACTACGCCATCGGCCGCGTGCACACCGGCCGCTACGGCCCCGTGTGGCGGCTGCGCCGCAGCCGCATCCAGAGCGACACGCAGGAAGCGGTGCGCGCCTTCGACGTGCAGGGCGTGCGCTCGGTTGCGCAGAAGGCCGCGCTGCTCTCGGGCGGCAACGCGCAGAAGCTGGTGCTGGCGCGCGAATTCGGCAAGTCGCCCACGCTGGTGCTCGCGCACAGCCCCAGCCGCGGGCTCGACGTGCGCGCCAGCGCCGAGGTGCATGCGCGGCTGCGCGCCGCGCGCGACAGCGGCGCGGCGGTGCTGCTCATCAGCGAGGACCTCGACGAGGTGCTGCAGCTCGCGGACCGCGTGGGCGTGATGACGCGCGGGCGCATCGCCGGCGAGTTCGCGCAGCCCGCCGACCGCCAGGCCATCGGACAGGCGATGGTGGACCATGGCTGAAGCATCGCTCTCCGCCGACATGGCCCCATCGCGCAAGACACAGGCGGCGCAACAGCCCCAGCCGCTTGCCGGCCGCCGCTATGCACTGGAGATCCGCCAGCACATGGCCTGGCACTGGCAGGCGCTGATCCTCGCGGCCGCGCTGCTCGCGGGCTTCGCCATCTCGGCGGCGATCCTCATCGCGGCGGGCGTGCCGGCCGACGAGCTCGCCAACGAGTTCGTGATGCAGACCTTCTTCGACGGCCAGAACTTCCGCGCCGTGCTGTTCCAGGCCGCGCCGATGATCCTCGTCGGCCTCGCGGGCTGCGTCGCCTTCCGCGCGCGCTTCTGGAACCTCGGGCTCGAAGGCCAGATGATCTGGGGCGCCATCGGCGCCACCGCCATCTCGATGTGGCAGATCGGCCCCGAGAACCTGCGCCTGCCGCTGATGTTCATCGCGGCCATCGGCTGCGGCCTGCTGTGGGTGCTGGGCCCCGCGTGGCTCAAGTTGAAGCTCGGCGTGAACGAGATCATCTCGACGCTGATGCTCAACTACATGGCGGCCAACTTCCTGCTGCACCTGGTCTACGGCAGCTGGAAGGACCCGAAGGACAACTTCCCCTACTCGCCGCAGTTCCGCGTGTTCGAGCGCCTGCCCGAGCTGGGCGCGGGCATCGGCAGCTCGATCCTGCTGGCGGGCGTCGTCGCGCTGCTGGCGTGGTGGCTGGCGAGCGTGAGCCGCATGGGCCTGTACCTGCGCTTCGTCGACGCCAACCCGCGTGTGGCGCATGCCAGCGGCGTGCCGGTGCGGCGCACCATCTACGGCGCGGTGCTGCTGTCGGGCGCGATGGCCGGGCTCGCGGGTTTCGCGGTGGCGGCGGGGCAGGAAGGCCGGCTCACGCAGGCCTTCTACCAGGGCTACGGCTTCTCGGGCATTCTCATCGCCTTTCTCGCGCGCAACAACCCGCTGGCGGCCACGGTGGTGGCGCTGCTGGTGGCGGCGCTCTTCGTCACCGGCCGCAGCCTGCAGGTGTTCTACCAGGTGCCGTTCTCGATGGTGCAGCTGATCCAGGCGGTGATCGTGGTGTGCGTGGCGTCGAGCGACTTCTTCATCCGCCACCGGCTGCGCCGCGTGGGCGGGGAGGCTGTGGCATGAACAGCGGCATCGTCCTCAACTGGTTGGCGAGCACGCCCGACTTCGCCGTACCCTATGCGCTCGCGGCGCTCGGTCTCATCATCTGCGAGCGCGCGGGCGTGCTGGCACTCGGTGCCGAGGGGCTGATGCTGGTCGGCGCGCTGGCCGGCATCGGCGCGCAGATCGCCATCGGCCAGCCGGCCGTGTCGCTGGTGCTCGCGATGCTGGCGGCAAGCCTGGTGTCGGTGCTGTTCGCGGTGATGGTGATCTGGCTGCGCGTGAACCAGGTGATCGCCGGGCTCGCGCTGGTGTTCTTCTGCCAGGGGCTCACCGCGCTGGTCGGCTCCATGGCCGAGTGGACCAACCATGCGACCGAGGGCATCGGCGCGATGGGGCTGTGGCCGCTCTCGCTGCTGCCGGGCATGGGCAAGCTCTTCGAGCAGAACGCGATGGTGTGGCTCACGCTGCCGATCTTCGGCGCGGTGGCGTGGTTCTTCGCGCGCACCTCGGCCGGCCTGCGGCTGCGCGCCGTGGGCGAGAACCCGCAGGCGGCCGACGCAGCCGGCATCCGCGTGACCGCATGGCGATTCGCGGCGGTGCTCGCGGGCTCGGCGCTGGTGGGGCTGGCGGGTGCCTACATCTCGGTGGTCAGCACCAAGCTGTGGATCGCGGGCATGACCGGCGGGCGCGGCTGGATTGCGGTGGGCCTGGTGATCTTCGCGCGCTGGTCGCCGTGGAAGGCACTCGTCGGCGCGCTGCTCTTCGGCTGCATCGAGGCGCTGATTCCCCAGCTGGCCGCTGCCGGCGTGCAGCTGCCGCAGTACTTCGTGATGATGACCCCGTACGCGGTGACGCTGGGCGTGATGGTGTGGGTCGCGCTCTCGCGGCGCGGCGCCGACGAAGAGCCCGGCGCGCTGGGTCAACCCTATGTGAGAGAAGAGCGCCGATGAAGGCCTGGGTCTACAACGAGGAGCGCGAGCTCGACGCGGCGCAGTTCGCCGACTACCTGAATCCGGCCACCACGGCTGTCGTCTCCATCGACATGCATCGCGGCCACCTCGACGACAGCCCCGACTGCCCCTGCCCCGCGCCGCGCGCACGCGACGTGGTGGCGCCCATCGACGGCTTTCACGACGCGGTGCGCGCGCTGGGCGTGCGCATCGTGCACGTACGGTCGGTGCTGCGGCCCGGCGGGGTGGACGACATCAACGGCATTCCGTCCGCGTGGCGGCGCACCTTCCCGCTGCACGTGGGCGAGATTCCGAACGCCGACGCGCACGCCATCGAAGGCTCGAAGTGGACCGAATGGGTCACACGCGTGGAGCCCGGCGACATGCGCGTGGACGGCAAGCGCCGGCTCTCGGCCTTCTACCCGACCGACCTCGACTTTCTGCTGCGCAACCAGCGCATCGAGACCGTGGTGCTCGATGGCGGCTTCACCGACTGCTGCGTGCTCAACACCGCCTTCGACGCCAGCAACCGCAACTACCGCGTGATCGTGCTGCGCGACCTCGTGCGCGGCACCGATCCTCATCTGGAAGGGGCAGCGCTCGCGATGGTGTCGCTGCACCTGGGGCTGGTGATGGACTCGCGCGAGTTGCTCGACCAATGGCGCGGCGCGCCTCGCCATGGCTCCTCTCCTTCCCCGTCTTCTCCTTCTCCATCCCTTCCCTGACATCCGACGCCAGATGCCGAACTCCATCCCCCTCGTCGATCTCGGCGGCAACCTCGACCCGAGCCACCCCGCGGCCAGGACCTCCGCCCTGCAGTTGCACGAAGCGCTGAGCACCATCGGCTTCGCCTACATCTCGGGCCACACCGTGCGGCGCGCCACGCGGGACGCGGCCTTCGCGGCTTCCCGCGAATTCCACGCCTCCACGCTGGATCAGAAGCGCTCGCTTGCGATCAACGCCTTTCATCGCGGCTACATGGGCATGGCCACCTCGACCATCGTGACCTCGTCGGTGGCCAAGGTCACGCGGCCGAACATGAGCGAATCGCTGATGCTGATGCACGAGCTGCCGCCCGACGACGCAGGCCTGCTCGCCGGCCTGCCGATGCAGGGCCCCAACCAGTGGCCCGGGTGGCTGCCGGGCTTCAAGCCCGCGATGACCGCATACGTGAGCGAGGTGGACGCGCTGGGCCGCTATATCGTGCGCCTGATCGCCTTGAGCCTCGGCCTGGAGGCGCATGCGCTCGACCACCACTTCGAGCGCCCCACCACCTTCCTGCGCGCGTTGCACTACCCCCCGCAGCCGCCCGTGGAGGACGACCAGATGGGCTCGGCGCCGCACACCGACTACGGAATCATCACGCTGCTCGCGCAGGACGATTCCGGCGGCCTGCAGGTACGCCCGCGCGGCGGCGACTGGATCGAGGCGCCGCCGATTCCGGACACCTACGTGCTCAACGTCGGCGACATGCTGGCACGCTGGACCAACGACCGCTTCGTCTCCACGCCGCACCGGGTCATCAACCGCTCCGGGGGCGACCGCTACTCGCTGCCCTACTTCCTCGACCCCGCGATGGACGCGCTGATCGAGTGCCTGCCCACCTGCACCGACGCGCAGCATCCCCCGCGCTACGAGCCCGTCACCTACGGCGAGTACCTGCTCGAGCGCCTCGACAAGAACTACGCCTACCGCAAGCAGGCCAACGCCTGAGCAGTTCCTTCTTCCATCTTCCCCAGGATCTTCACCATGAAAAATTTCTCACGCCGTGACTGTCTGCAAGCCATGGCGGCGGCGGCCGGCATGTCCGCGCTGGCAATGCCCGGCATGTCGCTCGCCGCGCAGAACCTCGTCGTGAACACCTACGGAGGCCGATGGGAGAAATTCTGGCGCTCCGACCTGATGCCGATGTTCACGAAATCGGCCGGCGTGGACACCACGCTCGACGTCGGCCTGGGCAAGAACTTCGTCGCCAACCTGCGCGCGGCCGGTGTCGCCAAGCCCCCCTACAGCATCCTGATGGTCAACGAGAACATCGCAAGCCTGGTGCGCGCCGAAGGCTACTTCGAGCCCATTCCCGCCGCCAAGGTGCCCAACCTCGCGAACGTGTACCCCATCTTGCACAACCCCGGCGACAACGGCGTGCGCGGCATCGTCTCGACCATCGGCATCGGCTACCGCAAGGACCTCGTGAAGACGCCGCCCAAGTCATGGTCGGACCTGTGGAGCAACCCCGAGTTCAAGGGCAAGATCGGTCTCTACCAGATCGGAAACACGGCCGCGATGCTGTTCCTGCTGATGACGGCCAAGCTCTACGGCGGCTCGCAGGACGCGATCGACCGCGCCTTCGCGGAGATAAAGAAGCTGTTGCCGTTCACTCAGGCCGACTGGAGCGGCACGCTGTCGACCATGCTCACGCGCGGCGACGTGACGGTGGCGGTGATCGACTTCCCCGAGATCGTGGCGCTGCAGAAAAAGGGCGTGCCGGTGGAGATGGTCGTGCCTTCCGAGGGCGTGCTGGCCTTCGAGCAGTCGTTCAACGTGCTGAAGAATGCGCCGGCCAAGGAAGAGGCCTACAGGTACCTCGACTTCATCCTGCGCGCCGACGTGCAGGAAATGATGGCCAGGGAGTTCTTCACTTCGCCGACCAATGTGCGCTCGAAGCTCCCGCCCGATCTCGCCAAGGACGTGCCAGTGAGCGGAGAGCGCATGAAGTCGATCTTCCAGTTCGACTGGACCAAGGTCAACCCGCAGGTGGCGGCCATCACCGACCGCTGGAACCGGGAGATGAAGTGAGCGCATCCGCCCCCACCCGCACGGCGGCCGGCCGGCGCACCACGCGGGTGTCGCTCGACGGCCTGCGCAAGCGCTTCGACAACGCGCCGGCACCGGCCATCGCGCACCTCGACCTGAAGACCGAGGAAGGCGAATTCATCTCGCTGCTGGGCCCGAGCGGCTGCGGCAAGACCACCACGCTGCGCTGCGTGGCCGGGTTCGAGTTTCCCGACGAAGGCCGCGTGCGCCTGAACGACGAGGACATCACCGACCTGCCGCCGGAGAAGCGCGACATCGGCATGGTGTTCCAGAACTACGCGCTGTTCCCGCACCTCACGGTGTGGCGCAACCTGGCGTTCGGCCTGGAGATGCGGGGCATCGGCAGGGCTGAGTGCAGGCGCCGCATCGACGACGTGCTCGCGATGGTGCAGCTCACCGCCATGGCCGACCGCTACCCGCGCCAGCTCTCGGGCGGCCAGCAGCAGCGCGTGGCGCTGGCGCGCGCACTGGTCATCGAGCCGCGGCTCCTTTTGCTCGACGAACCGCTGGCCAACCTGGACGCGGTGCTGCGCGAAGACATGCGCGTGTTCATCCGCGAGCTGCAAAAGCGCGTGGGCATCACCACGCTGTACGTCACGCACGACCAGTCGGAGGCGATGGTGATGTCAGACCGCGTGGCGGTGATGCTTGGCGGCCGGCTGCTGCAGTTCGACGTGCCCGAGGCGATCTACATGCGTCCGCGCAGCGTGGAGGTGGCGCGCTTCATCGGCCGCTCGAACCTCATCGAAGGCCGCATCGAGGGACTCACCGACGAACCCGGCCCGTACCCGACCTACCGCGTGAGCACTGCGCTCGGCAGCGTGCCGGCAAGCCACGACCAGCCGCTGGCAACGGGACAGCCGGTGCACGTGACGATCCGCCCCGAGGCCATCCGCTGGCGCAACGACGGCCCCTACGCGGGGCTGGTGCAGTCGGCCTATTTCCTCGGCAGCACGGTGGAGCACACGGTGCAGTGCGCCGGCGGCCAGAGCCTGCTGGTGCAGACCTCGCCGGGCCAGCGCGCGGAGGCCGGGGCCGAGGCCGCCTTCGCCTTCGACCCGGGCCACGCCTGGATCATCGCGGCCGCGCCATGAATGCCGTGATGACGGCCGAGGCGCCGGTGCGCGGCACCGACCGGATCGATGGACGCAGGGCACGCAAGGGACGCCCAGGCCGCGGTGCGTTCTGGCTGATCGCCCCCGCGCTGGTGCTGATCGGCGTGTTCCTGGTGCTGCCGTACCTCAACATCATCGGCATGAGCCTGCGGCCCACCGCGGTGGGTGCGCCCTACGGCGCGGGCTTCACGCTCGCCAACTATGCCAACGCGCTGGGCGACGGCTACATCCTCGGGGTGCTTGCCGACACGCTGCTGCTCGGCGTCACCACGGTGCCGATCTGCCTGCTGCTGGGCTACCCCGTCGCCTACCACCTGGCGCGCACGCGTTCGCGCTGGGGCAGCCTGCTCTACGTGCTGGTGCTGTCGCCTTTGCTGGTAGGCGTGGTGGTGCGCAGCTTCGGCTGGCTGATCCTGCTGTCGGGCAACGGCGTCATCAACCGGGCGCTGATGGATCTCGGGCTGATATCGACGGCACTGCAGCTCATGAACAACCGGCTGGGCGTGACGATCGCGCTGGTGCACGTGTTCCTGCCCTTCATGATCCTGCCGCTGGTGGGTGTGATCCAGAGCATCGATCCGACGCTGGAACAGGCCGCACGCTCGCTCGGCGCCTCGCGGCTGAAGGTGTTCTGGCGGCTCGTTCTCCCGATGTCGTGGCCCGGCATCCAGGCCGGCACCATCCTCGTCTTCGTGCTCACGCTGAGCGCCTACGTGACGCCGGTGATGCTCGGAGGCGCCCAGGTCAAGACGATGTCGGTGCTGGTGGTGCAGAACCTGATCGACAACTTCCAGTGGCCCGCCGGAGCGGCTCAGGCACTGGTGCTCTCGGCCTGCGGCATGGTGGCCGTGTGGCTGTACACCCGCCTCACCGGACGCTTCATGAAAGGCCTGCAATGACGACGAAGCGCAAACCCCTGGCCGCGCGCATGGCCGACGCCATGGGGCTGGCCTACGTCGGCGCGGTGTATGTGTTCCTGCTTCTGCCGATCGCGGTGATCGTGCTGATGTCCCTCAACGCGGGCGAGTTCCTGACCTTTCCACCACAGGGAATCTCGCTGCGCTGGTTCGGCGCGCTTTTCACCAACGAAGCCTTCATGCGCGCCATCGGCACCTCGCTGCAGGTGGCGGCCATCGCGACGGTGTGCTCGAGCGTCATCGGCGTGGCCGGCGCGCTCTACGTGGTGCGCCATGCCACGCGGCTGCGCGAGGGGCTGCGCACGATGCTGATGCTGCCGCTCATGCTGCCCGAGATCCTCACGGCGATCGCGCTGCTGTTCTTCCTGTACGCGAGCGGCATCGGCACGCGCACGATGTTCGGGCTGGTGGTGGGCCACGTGCTGGTCACGCTGCCCTATGTGTTCACCAACGTCGCGTCGTCGCTCTACAACCAGGACGGCACGCTGGAGCAGGCCGCCCGCAGCCTCGGGGCTTCCCCGTGGCGTGCATTCGTGCGTGTGACGCTGCCGCTGATCAAGCCGGGCATCATCACCGGCGCCCTGTTCGCGTTCGTGATCTCGTTCGACCTGTTCAACATGTCGCTGCTGCTCAAGGGCATCGGCATGACGACGCTGCCGCTGCAGCTGTTCGACTACCTGCGCTGGGACTTCGACCCGACTGCGGCGGCCGTGTCGACGGTGAGCATCGTGGTCACGCTGGTGGCGGTGGTCTGCGTCGATCGCACCGTGGGGTTGCGCTCGCTGCGTTTCGGTTGAGTCAGGCCAAGGCCGGTCAGGGCAGAGGGGGCAGGGCCTCGGGCCGCAGCCACGCGCGCGCCCCGGCCTCCATGTCGCCCTGGGAAGCGCGCCACACCATCTCGGGCGCCGCCACGTGCACGCCCGGCGGCGCGATGCGCAGCGCCACGTCAACCAGCTCGGCCACCTTGGCCGCGCGCACCGGCTGCTCGCTGCTGGGCACCATGAAGCGCACCACCGAAAGCATCCACGCGGCCAGCCGCTCGAAAGGGTTGGCGAGTTTCGCGTTCGCCGGCTTGCGCGCCGAGCGCACGAGGATCACGCGCTCGAAGCCGCAAGCCACCACCGCCTGCTCGTCGAGGCTCGCGAGCCCGCGCTTGAGCGCCTCGGGCAGCCGGCCCTGGTCATGCGGCAGCACGATGGCCAGCGTCTGCACGCCGCAGGCGCGCAGCCAGCGGGCCAGTTCGGGCAGGCCGGAAGGTTCGGGCACCCACAGCGCGCGCTCGCGGTCGTGGTACAGGCGCGGCGGGTCGAAGGCGACGATGGCGGTGTGGGCCGAGGTCGGCGGCCACTGCGCGATGGGCAGGCCGGGGCTCAGGTAGGTCTCGACGCCGCGCAGCCCGTCGCGGATCGGCTCCTTCGCCAGCACGCGGGTGTGGGCATGCCGGTGGCTGCCCGCCAGCCGGCGCAGCAGCTCGGCGCCCAGCGCGCCGGTCGCGCCGGCGATCAGCAGCGTGCCGAAGGCGGAAGATGCAACGGGCAATACCGCACGATTGGCAGCTTGCAGGGCTTGTAGAGGATCGACGGCCATGGAGCCGTCTATGCTACCTTCCGCATCTTCTGCGGAGGTAATGCAAATGATGATGAAGCGCTGGTTCCTGATTCTTGCCGCGGTCGTGTCCCTGAGCGGGTGCGGCTACAACCAGTTCCAGTCCCTCGACGAGGCCAGCAAGTCGGCCTGGAGCGAGGTCCTCAACCAGTACCAGCGGCGCGCCGACCTCGTGCCGAACATCGTGGCCACCGTGAAAGGCGAGGCCAGCTTCGAGCAGGACACGCTCACCAAGGTGATCGAGGCGCGCGCCAAGGCCACCTCGATCCAGGTGACGCCCGAGACGCTCAACAACCCCGAGGCCTTCAACAAGTTCCAGCAGGCGCAGGGCGAACTCTCCTCGGCACTGTCGCGGCTGATGGTGGTGTCGGAACGCTACCCCGACCTGAAGGCCAACCAGTCGTTCCGCGACCTGCGCGTGACGCTGGAAGGTACCGAGAACCGCATCACCGTGGCGCGCAACCGGTATATCGAAAGCGTGCAGGAGTACAACGTGCTCGCGCGCAGCTTCCCGACCAACCTCACGGCCAAGATCTTCGGCTACGCGCCGAAGCCGAACTTCTCGGTGCAGAACGAGGCGCAGATCTCCGCGCCTCCCACTGTCGACTTCAGCACCCCGAAGAAGTAGCTCTCCCCCAGGCTTCGTGCACTTCGTGTCACTGCGCCTCCCCCCTCACCGGGGGCAACACCCGCGGCCCGGCAAAGCCGGTTCCGCGGTGTTCCCGGACTGGTGCGCGCTATTTCTCCAGGCACTTGCGGCACTCTGGGTGCTGCTGGCGATGGGCAACGCAACCGCCCAGGGCCTGCTCCCGATCCCCACGCTCACCGCGCGGGTGATGGACCAGACCGGCACGCTCGACAGCGCACAGCGCAACGGCCTCGAAGCCAAGCTCGCGGCCTTCGAGCAGCGCAAGGGATCGCAGATCGTGGTGCTGATGGTGCCGACCACCGCACCCGAGGACATCGCCAGCTACACGCAGCGCGTGGGCGATGCCTGGAAGATCGGCCGCAAGGGCGTCGGCGACGGCCTGCTGGTGGTGGTGGCAAAGGACGATCGCAAGATGCGCATCGCCACGGCCAAGACGCTGGAAGGCGCGGTGCCCGACCTGGCGGCCAGCCGCATCATCGACGAGGAGATGAAGCCGCGCTTCCGCAACGGCGACTTCGCTGGCGGCCTGAACGCGGCGGTGGACCGGCTCATCGGGCTGGTCGACGGCGAGCCGCTGCCGGAGCCCTCTCGCAACACCGGTGGCGGCGGCGGCAACGAGGGCTTCGACTGGGAGAACCTCGCGATCTTCCTGTTCGTGGGCGTCTTCGTCGGCGCGCCGATCGCACGCGCCATCTTCGGCAAGAAGCTGGGCACGATGTTCATCGGCGGCGGCGTGGGCGTGGTGGTGTTCTTCATCACCACCAGCATCGCCATCGCGGTGATCGCGGCGCTGGTGGCACTGATCGTCTCGCTGGTCGCGGGCACCGGGCGTCCGGGCGGTGGCGGGGGCGGCGGCTGGAGTTCCGGCGGCGGAGGCTGGGGCAGCGGAGGTGGCGGCTTCAGCGGCGGTAGCGGAGGCGGCGGTTTCAGCTCCGGCGGCGGCGGCAATTTCGGCGGCGGCGGCGCGTCGGGGGACTGGTGAACACGATGCAGACCACGCACACGAAGCCGTCAGGCGAAGCGGGCCTCTTCACGAAGCTCGGCCGCATCTGGCGCCATCGCTGGATCGACGAATCCGAGGTGCGCCGCGCGATTCCTGCGGCAGCGCTGGAGCGCCTCGCGGGCCGCGTGACCGCGAGCGAGCGGCGCCACAGCGGGGAGATCCGCATCTGCGTCGAAGCCGGCCTGCCGATGTCGTACCTCTGGCGCCACGCGCCGCCGCGCGAGCGTGCGGTGACGCTGTTCGGCAAGCTGCGCGTGTGGGACACGGCACACAACAACGGGGTGCTCATCTACCTGCTGCTGGCCGAGCACGCCATCGAGATCGTGGCCGACCGGGGAATCGACGCGCACGTGGATGACGCCGAATGGGCCGCGATGGCGCAGCGCATGAGCGCGGCCTTTCGCGAGGGCCGTTTCGAGGATGGGCTCACGCAGGCGCTGGAAGAGATCTCCGCGCTGCTGGTGGAACACTTTCCGCTGGCCGAGGGTGAGCTGGACGTGAACGAACTGCCGGACGAGCCCGTGGTGCTCTGACTTCTTTCTCCCTCCCCCGCTGGGGGAGGGCTGGGGTGGGGGCCAAGCGGCGTATCCACTTGGCGCTCTGCCTGTCCCCATTCCAGCCTTCCCCCAGAGGGGGAAGGAGCAAGCCTCACTCCTGCACGGGCAGCGCCCAGACGGCATCGCCGCCCACTGCATGGAAGCGCCGCCCCGGTGCCGACTCCATCAGCCATCCGCCGGTGAACTCGCCGAAGGCCGGCAGCACGGCCTGCTGTTCGTCGCTCGCGAAACACGGCAGCCGCACGCTGTCGCGTCCCCTGCCCTGGAGCCTGCAGACCGGGTGCAGATGCCCCGCGAGCACGAAGTGCGTGGGATGCGTCTGCGGATGGTGGCAGCAGGCGAAGGGACCGAGCAGGAAAGGCTCGTCGACCACCTCGATGCCGAGCTCCGGCGGCGGATCGCCCGCGCGGCTGTCGTGGTTGCCGCGCACCAGCGTCATGGCGACGGCCGCGTGGCGCGCGCGCCAGGCCTCGACGGCGGAGAGCACCGTGCGTGCCTGCGCAGCGTGCAGGAAGTCGCCGAGAAACACGATGCGCTGGGGCACATGCCTTTCGATCAGGGCATCGAGCCGCGCCAGGTTCTGCTGCGTGGTACCGCCCGGCACCGGCTGGCCGAGCGCGCGGTAGGTCGCGGCCTTGCCCAGGTGCAGGTCGGCCACGAACAGCACGCGCTGCCCGGGCCACCACAGGGCCCGCTCGGGCAGCAGGTGCAGCAGCTCGCCCGCCCAATCAACGGCGAGCGGCTTCGCGGATGTATCGGAAGAAGTCACGCAGCCAGTGTCGCAAAACCCGCGACCGCCTTGCAAAGGCCCTCCGCAGCCCCCATCTGCCGGCCATGACCGAATCGCCCCCGCTGCACATCGTCTGTCCGCACTGCCACACGACCAACCGCGTGCGCGCGGCGCAGCTGGGCAGCGCGCCCGACTGCGGCAGCTGCCACCGCCCGCTGTTCACCGGCCATTCGACGGCGCTGGCGGATGCCGCCACCTTCGACCGCCACATCGCCCGCAACGAGATCCCGGTGCTGGTCGATTTCTGGGCGCCCTGGTGCGGCCCCTGCCGCCAGATGGCGCCCGCCTACGAACAGGCTGCGGCCCAGCTGGAGCCCCACGTGCGGCTCGCCAAGGTCGACACCGAAGCTGTGCCTGCGCTGGGCGCGCGTTTCAACATCCGCAGCATCCCGACGCTGGCGCTGTTCCGTGGTGGCCGCGAAGTGGCCCGGCAGGCCGGCGCGATGGGCGCGGCCGATATCGTGCGTTGGGTGAAGGCGCACGGCGCCGGCTGACCGTCGCATCAGAGCGGCGGCAGCGGCCTTGACGGCCGCGACGGTCGCCTGCGGTCGCGCCGCTGGCCCACCGGCTTCGGCGGCTTGCCCGGCCCTTCCTGCCCGAAAGCCAGGGTCCCCCTCACCCGCTCCACGCCTCCGGCGGTGACCACGCCGCCCGCGGCCTTCTCGAGCTGCTCGACCATCCGCGCGATGCGGTCGGCCACGTTCTCGTTCGACAGTTTCTCGCGGAACAGCTCGACCATCAGCGGAAACGAGAAAGGCGTGGGCCGCGCGAGCGGCTTCAGCACCAGCTGCTGCGTGGCGATGCGTTCGAGGCTCGCGCGCAGGCGGCCGATCTCGAGCTCCTGCGCCAGCAGCTCCTGCTCGGCCTGCCGCAGCAGCCTGTTGCCGGGGTCGTACTTGCGGAACACCTCCCAGAACAGCGAAGACGAAGCCTGCAGCTGCTTGCCGCTGCGCTTCTCGCCCGGATAGCCCTGGTAGATGAGGCCCGAGACGCGCGCGATCTCGCGAAAGCGCCGCTGCGCGAGTTCGCTGGCGTTGAGCGAGGCCAGCACTTCGTGCAGCAGCATCTCTCGTGCGCCTTCGCCCTGCGGCAGCGTCAGCACCTGCGGCAACAGTGCCGGCCAGTCGACCTCGGTCGCGCTCAGCAGCTCGAAGCCGTAGTCGTTGACCGCGATGGAGAAAGTGCGCGCCTCGTGCTGCGCGACGCGCCACGCCAGCAGGCTCGCGAGCCCGAGGTGCACGTGCCGGCCCGCGAAGGGATACAGGAACAGATGCGAGCCCTCGCGCGTGCTCAGGGTCTCGGCCAGAAGCGTCTGCGGCGTGGGCAGTGCCGAGCACTGCTGCTGTATCTCCAGCAGCGGGCGCACGCACTGCAGCTCGGGCGAGTCGTAGCGTCCCTCGCCGGCCTGCGCGAGTTGCTGCACCACCGCGTCGGCCAGCGTGTTCGACAGCGGCATGCGACCGCCGCCCCAGCGCGGCACCGCGGCCCGCTTGCCGCTCGCGCGCCGCACCCAGGCCGTCATGTCGTGGATGCGCACCAGCTCCAGCATGCGCCCGCCGAACAGGAAGCAGTCGCCGGCCTTCATGCGCGCGACGAAGCTCTCTTCGACGCTGCCGATCTTCGAACCGCCGAGGTACTGCACCGAGATGCTCGCGTCGCTCACGATGGTGCCGATGTTCATGCGGTGCCGCCGCGCGAGCCGCGCATCGGGCACGCGCCAGACGCCCTCGGCGTCGGGCACCGCGCGCTTGTAGTCCGGATAGGCCGCGAGCGACGGACCGCCTTGCGCCACGAACTCCAGGCACCACTGCCAGCTCTCGCGCGAGAGGCCTTCGTAGGCAGCCGTGCCGCGCACCTCCTCGTACAGCTCGTCGGGCACGAAGCCGCCGCCCAGCGCCACCGTCACCAGGTGCTGCACCAGCACGTCGAGCGGCTGCTCGGGGGAATGGCGCGCCTCGATGTGCCCGGCCGCGATGGCGACGCGCGCGGCCGAGCCTTCCACCATCTCCACGCTGTGCGTGGGCACGAGCGTGATGCGCGAAGGCCGGCCCGGCGCATGGCCCGAACGGCCCGCGCGCTGCAGCAGCCGCGCGACGCCCTTGGGCGAGCCGATCTGCAGCACGCGCTCCACCGGCAGGAAGTCCACGCCCAGGTCCAGGCTCGAGGTGCAGACCACCGCTTTCAGCTCGCCGTTCTTCAGGCCCAGCTCCACCCATTCGCGCACCTCGCGGTCGAGCGAACCGTGGTGCAGCGCGATGAGGCCGGCCCACTCCGGCCTGGCCTCCAGCATCGCCTGGTACCAGATCTCCGCCTGCGAGCGCGTGTTGGTGAAGACCAGCGTGGTGCTGCTCGCGGCGATCTCCTCGATCACCTGCGGCAGCATCGTGAGGCCCAGATGGCCGCCCCAAGGAAAGCGCTCGGCGACGCCGGGCAGCAGCGAATCGATGACCAGCTTCTTCGGCACCTGCCCCTGCACCAGCACGCCGTCTTCACGGCCCAGCAGCGCATGCATCGCCTCGTGCAGGTTGCCCAGCGTGGCCGACATGCCCCAGACCGCGAGGCCCGGGTTCCAGCGCTTCAGCCGCGCGAGCGCGAGCTGCACCTGTACGCCGCGCTTGTTGCCCAGCAGCTCGTGCCATTCGTCGACCACCGCCATGCGCACATGCCCGAGCACTTCGCGCGCATCGGCCCGCGCGAGCAGCAGCGAAAGGCTCTCGGGCGTGGTGACGAGCACCGTGGGCAGGCGCTGGTTCTGCGCGCTGCGCTCGGCCGAGCTGGTGTCGCCGCTGCGGGCGCCGGCGCTCCACGGATGCACCTCGGCGCCGAGGGCTTCCAGTGGCTGCTGCAGGGCGCGCAGCGTGTCGGCGGCCAGCGCGCGCATCGGCGTGAGCCACAGCACGGTAAGCGGCTCGGCGACGGGCCTTGCGTTCGCGGACGCACCCGCCTTTCGCGCCCGCGCGAAGGCGAGCAGCGCACCGAGCCACACGGCGTAGGTCTTGCCCGCGCCGGTGGTGGCGTGCAGCAGGCCCGACCTGCCTTCGGCAATCGCCTTCCAGACCTCGCGCTGGAACTTGAAGGGCTTCCAGCCGCGTTCGGCGAACCATGCGTCGAGCGCTGTCTTGACGGCCTTGCTCCTTCCCCCTCTGGGGGAAGGCTGGGATGGGGGCAGACGGCCTTCAGCAGACCGCTCGCTCTTGGCAGGCCGCGTGCCCCCACCCCCGCCCTCCCCCAGAGGGGGAGGGAGCGAAGCGGGATCCTTCGGGCTGCTCATGTCGGCAGCAACGCCGCCAGCGTCTGAAGGGTATCGGCCTCTTCCACCGGCTTGTCCTCGCGCCAGCGCAGCATGCGCGGAAAGCGCACCGCGATGCCGCTCTTGTGCCGCGTGCTGTGCGCGATGCCCTCGAAACCCAGCTCGAACACCAGCGTGGGCTTGACGCTCTTCACCGGCCCGAAGCTCTCCACCGTGGTCTTGCGGATGATCGCGTCCACGCGCGCCATCTCGGCATCGGTGAGGCCCGAGTAGGCCTTGGCGAAGGGCACGAGCTTGCGGTCTTCCTGCTCCGGCGGGCCGTCCCACACGGCGAAGGTGTAGTCGCTGAAGAGGCTGGCGCGCCGGCCGTGGCCGCGCTGCGCATAGATGAGCACGGCATCGACGCTCAGCGGATCGATCTTCCACTTCCACCACACGCCCACGTCCTTGGTGCGGCCCACGCCGTACTGCGCGTCGCGGCGCTTGAGCATCATCCCTTCGACGCCCATGGTGCGCGCCGTTTCACGCTGGCGCGCGAGATCGGGCCAGTCGGGGCCTGTGAGCATCGGGCTGGGCAGCAGCGAGGGGTGGTCCATGCGCCCGACGAGTTCGTCGAGCAGCAGGCGGCGCTGCGACTGCGGCAGCGCGCGCAGGTCGCGCCCTTCCCATTCGAGGATGTCGTAGGCCAGCAGCACCACCGGAATGTCGCGCAGCAGCTTCGCGCCCAGCGTCTTGCGGCCGATGCGCTTCTGCAGCTCGGCGAAGGGCTGCACGCGGCCTTCACGCCAGACGACAATCTCGCCGTCGAGCACCGTGCCGTCGGGCAGCGCCTCGCCGAGCGCGGCGAGTTCGGGGAAGCGCTCGGTCACCAGCTCTTCGCCGCGCGACCACACCCATACCGTGCCGGCGCGCGTCACCAGCTGCGCGCGGATGCCGTCCCACTTCCATTCGACGATCCAGTCCGACGGCGGGCCCAGCACTGCGTCGAACTGCTCCAGCGGCTGGTTGAAAGGATGCGCGAGGAAGAAGGGGTACGGCTGGCCACTGGTCTTCTGCTCCTGCTCGGCGCCCGACTCGGCCGCGACCAGCGCGCGATAGTCGTCGGCCTGCGGCCGCCCGCCGATGTGCGTGTAGCCCATGAGCCGCTGCGCGACGCGCTTGGCGTCGATGCCTCCCACGGCCGCGAGCGCCTGCGTGACCTGCAGCTTCGACACGCCGACGCGGAACGCGCCGGTGATGAGCTTGAAGTACACCAGCCGCTCCTCGGGCGCGAGCTGCCGCCACTGCGCACGCAGGCGGTCGGCGAGCTGATCGGGCGCCGCCTTGGCGGCATCGCGCAGCGGCAGCAGGTGCTGCTCGACCCAGCCCGCGAGGCCAAGCTCGTGCGCCTCGCTCGGCGGAGGCAGCAGCAGCGCGATGGTTTCGGCGAGATCGCCCACCGCGTCGTAGCTCTCGTCGAACAGCCACTCGGGCAGGCCGGCCGCTTCCTGCGCGAGCAGTCGCAGCAGCTTCACGGGCACCAGCTGGCGCGGCTTGCCTCCCGCGAGAAAGTAGACGGCCCAGGCGGCGTCGGCTGCGTCGGCCTCGCGCAGGTAGCGCTGCAAGGCGGCCTGCTTGGCGAGGCTCGATGTGCTGGCGTCGAGCTCGTTGTACAGCGCGGCAAAGGCTTTCACGGTGCTTCTCCTTCCCCCGCTGGGGGAAGGTCGGGATGGGGGCTGCCGGCGTCTGCATCGCACGCCGTCTGCCCGCTCCCCGACCCTCGGGAAGTTTCCTGGTCGTCCTCGTCGCCGTACTCGGTCCTGAAGGCCTGTGCGTCGAGGCCGTTCTCGCCCAGCCACCGCACCATCACCTGCACGCTGCCGTGCGTGACGAAAACCCGCTCGGCGCCCGTGCCGGCAATGGCCTGCTGCAGGCCGGGCCAATCGGCGTGGTCGGACATCACGAAGCCCCGGTCCACGCCGCGCCGCCTGCGCGTTCCGCGCAGCTGCATCCAGCCGCTGGCAAAGGCGTCGGCGTAGTTGCCGAAGCGTCGCATCCACGGCGAGCCCTGTGCCGAGGGCGGTGCGAGCACCAGCGCGCGCTTAAGCAGCGCGGCGTCGACATCCGCGTCGTCGGCGCGCAGGGTGGGCGGCAGCGCCACGCCGGCCGCGCGGTACACGGCATTGAGCGGCTCCACCGCGCCGTGCACGACGATGGGCCCGATGCTCGCGTCCACGCCGTGCAGGATGCGCTGCGCCTTGCCGAAGGCATAACAGAACAGCACCGAGGCGCGCCCTGCTTCGGCATTGGCGCGCCACCATGCGTCGATCTGCGCGAAAAGCACGGCCTGCGCGGGCCAGCGGTAGATCGGCAGGCCGAAGGTCGATTCGGTGATGAAGGTGTCGCAGGGCACCGGCTCGAAGGGCGGGCAGGTGCCGTCGGGCTCGGTCTTGTAGTCGCCCGAGGCCACCCACACGCGCCCGCCGTGCTCGAGCCGCACCTGCGCAGAGCCCAGCACATGGCCAGCCGGGTGCAGGGAGACGCGCACGCCGTGGTGCTCGATGGCTTCGCCGTAAGGCAGCGTCTGCAGCGGGATGTCGCGGCCCAGGCGCGCGCGCAGCGTGCCGGCGCTGTCGACGTGGGCCAGGTAGTGCGCATGCCCAGGGCGCGCGTGGTCGGAGTGCGCGTGCGTGATGACTGCGCGCGCCACGGGCCGCCAGGGGTCGATGTAGAAATCGCCGGGCGGGCAATACAGGCCCTCGGGCCTGGCGACGACGAGGAGGTCTTCTTCCTGCTTTGCGGAGGGCATGGCACGCCATCGTAGGCGCTGCCGGGGTTTCGCGCCGCAGCGCAGCGGGCGCGAAACGTTGTGGGCGGGCGCCTACCGGCCGGCCGCCATCCGGTTCACGCTAGGGGCGTTTCGGCCGGTTGTTCATCATGTCCAGCACGTTCATCTTCATGCCGTTGGGCATGACCATGTCGCCCGGCTTCTGATCGGCCTTGCAGGGTCCGATCCATCGGGCTTCCATGGCGCTCGTGCCCTCGGCGCGCCCCATCAGCGGCGGGTTGTAGGTCGACTTGCTCTCCATGCGGTAGGCGGAGTTGAAGTCGCCGCTGATGACGGCGTGCGTGCTGGCGACCGTGTTGCCGATCTTGCAGACCGAATCCACGACCAGCTTGCCGCCGTCCGTGCGCAGCTCCTGCTTCGAGCACAGGTCCTTGCCCATGCCCTGGCCCATGTCGCGCAAGGCCTTGTCGGTGGCGGCGTCGATGCACTGCTGCACGGTGTGGGTGCCGCCGTGGCCCGCGCTCTTGCCAGTGGCTTCTCCGGTCTGGGTCTGGATTTCCCAGAGGCCAGGCTTGCGGGAAGGAAAGTCGAGCGCGAGCGCAGGGCACGCGGCAACACCGGCCGCGATGCATGCAATGACGGCGGACAGGCGAATTTTCATGGCGGGCTCCCGCTCCTTCGAATAGTGACGCCCGGGTTTTACCGCGCGCTCCGGCACGACGGAATACCGCGATCGGCCTACGCCCCCGGCGTTCCCGTCGCCGTGCGTTGCCGCGTGGCGAAGCCGAACGCCACGCCCAGGGCGAGCCCGCCGAGCACGTCGATCAGCACATGCTGGCGTACCGCCATCGTCGAATAGACGATGCCCGCGGCCCAGGCCACGTTGAGGGCGCGCAGCCAGAGCGGCGCCCCCACCGTTCGCAACTGCCGCGCCAGCACCACGCAGCTGAACACCGAGAACGACACATGCAGCGAGGGAAAGGCATTGCCGGCCGAGTCGACCATCTTGAGGAACTGCAGCGAGGTGCCCGGCGTGGTCTCGACCACGAAGTTGGGAATCGCCGTGGGCATGAACCAGAAGACAAGCAGCGCCAGCAGCGTCATGGCCGCGCAACCCAGCGAAAAGCCCGTCAGCTCGCGCATGTCCCTGGCCAGCAGCACCGGCAGCGCGATGTAGCCCCAAAGCGAGAGATACACCGGCAGCAGCCACGGCCAGAAGGCGATCAGCCGGTCGACGGGCGTGAGGGGCAGCACCCAGGCCTGGCCCGCGTTCTTCATGATCCAGAAGTACAGCGGGAAGAAGCCGAGCGTGGCGACGGTGTTGCCGACGAGCTTCAGGGGGAAGAGCGTGATGCTGCGCTTCCACAGGGCCGCGAGCCATGGCGGCACCGCCGATGGGGACGACGGGGCGGAAGAAGAGGCGGAGGATGTGGCGTCGGACGCTGGAGGTGTCATGAAGGCCCGGGCAGCGCACCGCGCGCTACCAGGGCGTCCACTTTAATTCGCTTTTCGCCGAAGCCACCGTGCGTTCGATGAAGCGCACGCCCCGCGCGCCGTCCTCCACGCGCGGATAGTCGGCGGCCAGCAGGTCGGCTACTCGCCCTTCGAGCCTTGCGCGGATGTCCGCCGCCACGCCCGCGTACACGTTCGCGAAGGCTTCGATGAAGCCTTCCGGGTGCCCCGCCGGCAGCCGGCTCGCGCGCTTCGCGGAATCGCACAGCCATGGCGCGCCGCGCGTGAGCACCTGCAGTGGCCCGTCGTGCGGCAGGTGCACCAGCCGGCTCGGCTGCTCCTGGTGCCATTCGAGCGTGCCCAGCGTGCCCGACACGCGCAGGCGCAGGTCGTTTTCCAGGCCGGTGTTGATCTGCGAGGCCACGAGCACGCCGCGCGCGCCGCCCTCGAAGCGCAGCAGCAGGCTGCCGTCGTCGTCGAGCATGCGGCCCGGCACCAGCGCGCCAAGGTCGGCGCAGAGGCTTTCGATCTGCAGTCCGGTGACGGTGGCCACGAGGTTCTCGGCGTGCGAGCCGATGTCGCCGATGGCGCCGGCCGCGCCGCTGCGTGCGGGGTCGGTGCGCCAGTCGGCCTGCTTGTTGCCGCCGCTGCCTTCGACGTGGCTCGCGAGCCAGCCCTGGTTGTATTCGACGACGACCTTGCGCACCTCGCCGATCAGACCCGAGCGCACCATCTCGCGCGCCTGCCGCACCATCGGATAGCCGGTGTAGTTGTAGGTGACGCCGAACACCGTGCCCTGCTTCGCCACGGTCGCGACCAGCGCGTCGGCCTGCTCGCGCGTGTGCACCAGCGGCTTGTCGCACACCACGTGGAAGCCCGCTTCGGCAAAGGCCTGCGCCACCGGGAAGTGCACGTGATTGGGCGTGACGATCGACACGAAGTCGATGCGCTCGCCCTGCGGGCGCTTCAGCTCGTCGGCCAGCAGCGCCTGCCAGTCGCCGTGGTTGCGGTCATCGGCCAGGCCGAGGTCGCGGCCCGAGGCGCGTGCCTTGTCCGGGCTCGACGACAGCGCGCCGGCCACGAGTTCGATCTGGCCGTCGAGCGCCATGGCCTTGCGGTGCACGGCGCCGATGAAGGCGTCGCGGCCGCCGCCGACCATGGCGTAGCGCAGTTTGCGGGGAGGTGTGTCGGTCATCAATCGTCTCGGTGTTCGTGGTAACTGTCCCCTCTCCCTCTGGGAGAGGGCTAGGGTGAGGGCATCGGCGGTTGCACGCACACAGCCTTTGCCATCGCCGTCGACCCTCACCCCAACCCTCTCCCCAAGGGGAGAGGGAGCAAGACGCCTCAGAACGGCGAATTCGGGTGATAGAACTCTTTGGCGTTTTCCTTGGTGATCAGCACCGAAGGAATGATCGTGGTCGCCGGCAGCTTCTCGCCCTTCAGGCGCGCCTCGGCCGTGAGCTTGATCGCGTCGTAGATGAACTTCGGCGAATAGCTCACGTCGGCGGTGATGCGCTTGTCCTTGCCGTCCATGATGGTCTTGACCATGCCCTTGGCGCCCGCGCCGCCGAAGATGATCTTGATGTCGTCGCGCTTGGCCTGCTCGATGGCCTTGAGCACGCCCACGGCCATGTCGTCGTCGGCGGCCCAGATGGCGTCGATGTTCTTGAAGCGCGTGAGGTAGTCCTGCGTGACCTTGAAGGCGTCGTCGCGGTTCCAGTTCGCGTACTTGGCATCCAGCAGCTTGATGTCGGGGCTGCCCTTGAGCACGGCGTTGAAGGCGTCCATGCGCTCGTTGTCGAGCGTGGTCGCGATGCCGCGCAGCGCCACCACGTTGCCCTTGCCGCCGAGCTGCTTCACGATGTATTCGGCCGGGATCTTGCCGAAGGCCGTGTTGTCGCCGGCCACGTACGCATCCTGTGCGCTGGTGTCGGTCAGGCCGCGGTCCACCACGGTCACGTAAGCGCCCTTGGCCTTGACCTGCGCCACCGGCTTGGTCAGCGCGGCCGACTCGAAGGGGAACACGACCAGCGCGTTGATCTTGGTGACGGTCGACAGGTCCTGCAGCTGGTTGGCCTGCTCGGGCGCGTTGGCCGCCGTCTTGATGGTGATCTTCAGGTCCTTGTGCTCCTTCTCCAGGTCCTTCTTCGCCTGGTTGGCCCAGTAGTTGATGCCGCCCATGAAGCTGTGCGTGGCGGCCGGAATCGAAACGCCGAGGTTGACCTTCTCCGCGGCGAGCGCGGGCAGGCTGGCGAACGCGGCGGCGGCAACCGCGGTGAGTGCGAGGCGTCGGGTGAAAGTCGTCATGCTGGATGTCTCCTCTTGGTTGATGGAACGGAACGGAAAAGAACTAGCGCCTGCCGCGTTGGAGGAACGCGACGATGATGATCACGAAGCCCTGCACCGCCGCGTTCAGGTACACGCTGATGATGCTGGTGAGGTTCAGGATGTTGCTGATGACCGAGAGCAGGATCGCGCCCACCACGGTGCCGGTGATGCTGCCCGCGCCGCCCTTGAGCGCGGTGCCGCCCACGATCACCGCGGCGATGGCTTCGAGCTCCCACAGCAGGCCGGTGGTCGGCGAGGCCGAGCCCAGCCGCGGCACGTACAGCAGCGTGGCAATCCCCACGCACACGCCGAGCAGCACGTAGGTGAGGATCTTCACGCGGTCGACGTCCACGGCCGCGTAGCGCGCCACCTGCTCGTTCGAGCCGATGGCCTGCACGTAGCGGCCGTAGGCGGTGCGGTTGAGGATCAGGCCGCCCACGATGGCGACGATCACGAACACCCATACCGGCACCGGAATGCCCGCGAGGCTCGCGTAGTACACGGGCGCGTAGAGGTCCGACAGATCGTTGTCGAGCGTGAGCGCGCCGCCATCGGCGAAGTACGTGAGATACGCGCGAAAGATGCCCAGGGTGCCCAGCGTCACGATGAAGGGCTCGATGCGCCCCTTGGTGATGAGCAGGCCGTGCGCGAGGCCGAACACCGCACCGAGCACCACCGCCAGCACCGCACCCATCACCACCGCCAGCAGCGGCGAGCCCGAGGCCGGGCCGGCCCAGTTGATGAACATGATCACGCTGCCCGCGATGAGCGCGGCCATGGAGCCCACCGACAGGTCGATGCCGCCGGAGATGATCACGAAGCACATGCCCACCGCGATGATGCCGATGAAGGCCGTGCGCGTGAGTACGTTCATCGCGTTGTCGACGGTCGCGAAGTCGCTGTTGAGCAGGGTGCCGGCGATGCACAGCAGCACGAGGCCGATGACCGGGCCGAGGCCGTGCAGGCGCTCGGTCCAGCGCGGCTTCGTCTCGGCACGGTGCGTTGTTTCGGCGGAATCGGAAGTGGAGGCCATGTCTTTATCGATTCGTGAGGGCGTGCAATTGCAGTTGCAACTCGGCAGCGAGCGCAGCGAAGCTCATTCGGGAAACACCGCGGAACCGGCTTCGCCGGGCCGCTGGTGTTGCTCCCTGCAAGGGGGTTGGCGCAGCGACACGAAGTGCGCGAAGCCTGGGGGTGAGCTCATCTGGTTCCGGTGGCATGAGCGATGAGCTCCTCTTCTGTCAAATGGTCCGCGTCGAGCGTGGCGACGATGCGGCCCGCGCGCATCACCGCGACGCGGTGGCACAGGCCGATCAGCTCCATCAGCTCCGACGAGACGACGATCACCGCGAGCCCTTCGCGGGCGAGTCGCTGGATCAGGAAATAGATGTCGCGCTTGGCGCCCACGTCGACGCCGCGCGTGGGCTCGTCGAGCACCACCACCTTGGGCTGCGGCTGAAGCACCTTGGCGAGCGCGAGCTTCTGCTGGTTGCCGCCCGACAGCGACGACGCCTTGACGTCGAGCGAGCCGGTGCGGATGCCGTAGTCCTTCACCGCCCCGGCCAGCGCACCGCGCTCGGCCTCGGGCCTGAGCCAGGGCTGGGCGTAGCGCTCGAGCGCCATCAGCGTGAGGTTCTGGCGCAGGCCGAAGTTGACGTGCAGGCCCTTACCCTTGCGGTCTTCGCTGAGGTAGGTGAGGCCGTGCTTCGCGGCATCGCGCGGGTTGCGCCAGCCCTTGTCGTGGGGCACGGGCTTGCCGAGCATCTCTACGCTGCCGCTCGCGGGGCGCAGGCCGAGCAGGCCTTCGAAGAGTTCGGTGCGGCCCGCGCCGACGAGGCCCGCGAAGCCGAGGATCTCGCCGGGGCGCACTTCGAAGCTCGCGTCCTGCGCCCAGCCGGGCACGCAGAAGCTGCGCACGCGCATGGCGGGCGCGTCGGCGGCGACGACCACGTCGCGTGGCGGGTAGAGGTCGGCCAGTTCGCGGCCCACCATGAGGTTGGCCATCTGCTGGCGCGTGACTTCGGCAGTGGGCGCACGCGCGACGAAGCGGCCGTCGCGCATGACGATGACTTCGTCCGTCACCTGTTCCACTTCGTCGAGCTTGTGCGAGATATAGACGATGGTGACGCCATCGCCGCGCAGCTGGGCGATGAGCTTGAACAGGCGCTCGGTCTCACCCGGCGTCAGCGTGGCCGTGGGCTCGTCCATGATGAGCAGGCGCGCGCGGCGAGCGATGGCTTTCGCGATCTCGACGAGCTGCTTCTCGGCGACGATGAGCTTTCGCACCTTGGTGCGGGGATCAATGTTCAGGCCCACTGCTGCAAGTGCGGTGGCGGCGTCGCGCTCCATCGAGGCGTCGTCGAGCAGCCAGCCCTTCTTTTTTTCGTGGCCGAGGAAGATGTTCTGCGCCACGCTCAGGTCTTCGGCGAGATTGAATTCCTGGTGGATCAGCACGATGCCGAGTGCTTCGGCATCGCGCGAGCTCGCGAACTGCTGCGGCTGTCCGTTGACGCGCAGCGTGCCTCCGCTCAGCGGCTCGTAGCCAGCCAGGATCTTCATCAGCGTGGACTTGCCCGCGCCGTTCTCGCCGAGCAGGCCGTAGACGCGGCCGGGCGCGAGCGCAAAGCTCACGCCGTGCAGCACCTGCACGGGGCCGAAGGCCTTCACCACCCCATCGAACTCGACGGCGACGCTGCCCTTGATGTTCTCGGCCGCGTTCATGGTGCCACTCCGCGGGCCTTCAGGGTCTCCTGCATCGCGAGCACGCCGGCGCCGATCAGGCCGCCCTGCATGCCCAGCGGCGTGTACTGAATTTCCAGATGCCGCGTGGAGAGCGCCAGCGAGCGCTGGTAAACGCTCTGCCGCACGGCCGCGAGGAACAGCGGGCCGATGCGCGTGATGCCGCCGCCGATGAACACATGCGACGGGTTGAAGAAGTTGACGACCGACGCGAGCATCTGTCCGATCAGGCTGCCCGCGCGCTGGATGATCGCGTTGGCGGCCGTGTCGCCGCCACGGCTGGCCTGGCCCACGTCGATCGCATCGATGCGGCCGTGCTGGCGCAGCACTTCCGCCAGTGCGGCGCTCTCGCCGGCCTCGGCCGCCTGCATCGCCATGCGCGTGATCGCCGGGCCGGCGGCCATCGCCTCGACACAGCCGAGGTTGCCGCAGTGGCAGCGCGGGCCTTCCTGATCGACGCAGATGTGGCCCACGTCGCCGGCCGAACCGGCGGCGCCGCGGTACACCTGGCCGTGGCAGACGATGCCGCAGCCGATGCCGGTCCCGATCTTGATGACGAGGAAGTTCTGCAGCGAACGCTTGAGGCGCCACAGCTCGCCGAGCGCCATGAGGTTCACGTCGTTGTCGACGAAGACGGGCGCGGCGTAGTCCTCGCGCAGGTAGTCGCGGATCGAGAAGCTGTCCCAGGCGGGCATCAGCGGCGGGTTCACGAGCTGGCCGATCTCGAAGTTGACCGGACCAGGCACGCCGATGCCGATGCCGAGCACGTCCTTGGGGCCGTGGCCGCACCGGGCCAGCAGTTCGCGCATCAGCGCGCGCACGCGTGCCAGCACCACGGCCGGGCCTTCGCGCACGTCGGCGGGTTCGTCGTGCTGGGCAAGAACGCTGAGGTCGGGCCGCAGCACGGCCACGTCGAGGCTGGTGGCGCCGATGTCGACGCCGATGAGCACGCCGAGCCCGGCATGAAGCTGGAGGTTTTCGGGGCGGCGTCCGCCCGAGGAGCGCTGCAGGCCGGCTTCGGCGAGCAGGCCCTGGTCGACGAGGCCGGCGATCAGCCCGTTTGCCTTGCTCTTCGAAAAGCCCAGCTGCTCAGCCATGGCATGGCGCGAGCCGCCGGCTGACCAGAAGGTCGTTTCCAGCAAACGCATTTCGTCCGCAGTGATGCCACTCCAGGGTGCCACGCGCCGTCCTTGTCTCCGGTGTTCTTTGTCTTGCGTCCGCAACCGTGGCTGCTGGACGAAGGCGAATACTAGGCGGCGGGCTTCAGCCGGACAAGGCCGAACTTCGGCCTAATTCAGGCCAAATGGAGATACGACAAAGAACAGAGCAGACGGAAAAAAGCCGCCTCGCGGGCGGCTTTCCTTTGTGCTCCGGGAGGGGAGCTTATTTCTTCTGACGATACTTGCGCAGCGCGGCGATCTGGGCGGCCATCACGGCCAGCTCGGATTGGGCCATCGCGATGTCGATGTCGCTCTTCGCGTTCTTCAGCGCCTCTTCGGCTGCGGCCTTGGCCTGATTGGCCTTCTCGTCGTCGAGGTCCTTGCCGCGGATCGCGGTGTCGGACAGCACGGTGACGGCGTTCGGCTGCACTTCGAGAATGCCGCCGGCCACGAAGACGAACTCTTCCTTGCCGTCGGCGGTTTCGATGCGCACGGCGCCGGGGCGGATGCGCGTGATCAGCGGGGTGTGGCGCGGATAGATGCCGAGCTCACCGGCTTCACCGGGCAGCGCGACGAACCTGGCTTCGCCCGAGAAGATCGACTCTTCCGCGCTGACCACGTCCACATGAATGGTGCCTGCCATGGTGATTCCTTCTTAAGCGACCTTCTTGGCCTTCTCGAACGCTTCGTCGATGCTGCCCACCATGTAGAACGCTTGTTCCGGCAGGTGGTCGGCTTCGCCGTTCACGATCATCTTGAAGCCACGGATGGTTTCGGCCAGCGGCACGTACTTGCCGGGCGAGCCCGTGAACACTTCGGCCACGTGGAACGGCTGCGACAGGAAACGCTGGATCTTGCGGGCGCGGGCCACGGCCAGCTTGTCTTCGGGAGCCAGTTCGTCCATGCCCAGAATGGCGATGATGTCGCGCAGTTCCTTGTAGCGCTGCAGCGTGCCTTGCACGGCGCGGGCCACGTTGTAGTGCTCTTCACCGACCACGTTCGGGTCGAGCTGGCGCGAGGTCGAGTCCAGCGGGTCCACGGCGGGGTAGATGCCGAGCGAAGCGATGTCACGCGACAGCACCACGGTCGAGTCCAGGTGGGCGAAGGTGGTGGCGGGCGACGGGTCGGTCAAGTCGTCGGCGGGAACGTACACGGCCTGGATCGAGGTGATCGAGCCGACCTTGGTCGACGTGATCCGCTCCTGCAGGCGGCCCATTTCCTCGGCCAGCGTCGGCTGGTAGCCCACGGCGGAAGGCATGCGGCCCAGCAGAGCCGACACTTCGGTACCGGCCAGCGTGTAGCGGTAGATGTTGTCCACGAAGAACAGAACGTCACGGCCTTCGTCGCGGAACGACTCGGCGATGGTCAGGCCGGTCAGCGCCACACGCAGACGGTTGCCCGGGGGTTCGTTCATCTGGCCGTAGACCATGGCCACCTTCGAGTCCTCGAGCTTCTCGAGGTTCACGACGCCGGAGTCGGCCATCTCGTGATAGAAGTCGTTGCCTTCGCGGGTACGTTCGCCCACGCCTGCGAACACCGACAGACCCGAGTGAGCCTTGGCGATGTTGTTGATGAGCTCCATCATGTTCACGGTCTTGCCCACGCCGGCACCGCCGAACAGCCCCACCTTGCCGCCCTTGGCGAACGGGCACACCAGATCGATCACCTTGATGCCGGTTTCCAGCAGGTCCTGCGAGGGCGACAGTTCGTCGTAGGCGGGAGCCTTGCGGTGGATGGAAGCGGTGAGCTCCTGGCCCACGTCGCCGCGCTCGTCGATCGGGCGGCCGAGCACGTCCATGATGCGGCCCAGGGTGGCCTTGCCGACCGGCACGGTGATGGGAGCGCCGGTGTTGGTCACGATCAGGCCGCGACGCAGGCCGTCGGACGAACCCAGTGCAATGGTGCGCACCACGCCGTCGCCGAGCTGCTGCTGAACTTCGAGAGTCAGGCCACCGCCTTCGAACTTCAAGGCGTCGTACACCTTGGGCATCTGGTCACGCGGGAACTCCACGTCGACCACGGCGCCGATACATTGGACAATTTTTCCTTCAGCCATGGCGTTTCCTTCTGGATGGATCTCAATAAATTTGCGACAGGTTCTTGCAGAAGCGTCCTGCTGCCAAGACGGGCCGCTTTTGCAAGAAGGCCGGACGAGCCGGCATCCTTGAGTTTCTCTTTGCCGTCGTTGCCTTCAGCTCTTCTTCATCAGCACTTCATGGCCGTCGCCTGTGCGGCGAAGGCGTCCGAAGCAGCCTTGCAGGCCTGACCCAGCGCAGCCTTGTCGGCGCCCATCGAAGCCCAGGTGGCCTTCGTCTGGTCGAGGCTCGCCTTCATGGCGTCGGCAGCGGCACCGCTTTGCGAAGCAACGCAGGTCTGCACCTTGGCCAGGTAGTCGTTGCATTCCTGCGGCAGATCGGCGGCGGATGCCGTCGGAGCTGCGGCGGGAGCAGCCGCCGGCGCTGCTGCAGGAGCGGGCGCCGGGGCCGCAGGTGCAGCGGCGGGAGCCGGTGCAGCAGGCGCGGGCGCCTCTTCCTTCTTCGAGCAGGCGGTCAGAGCGGCCGCAACAACCACCAGAGCAAGCATCTTTTTCATTTTGCGCAGAGTCCCCTAAAAAATGCCTTGGGTTATCAGGGGCGCGGAACGCCCCTGATCAGCAACGCGGCCTGTTGCATTGCTTCAATCAAACGCCCGCCGCGGCGGCGGCGCCGGACACGATTTCCGACAGTTCCTTCGTGATGCCGGCCTGGCGGGTCTTGTTGTAGACCAGCTTCAGCTCGTTGATCACGTTGCCTGCGTTGTCGGTCGCGGCCTTCATGGCCACCATGCGCGCCGAATGCTCGGACGCCATGTTCTCGGCCACGGCCTGGTACACCAGCGATTCCACGTAGCGCACCAGCAGCTCGTCGATCACGCTCTGCGCGTCGGGTTCGTAGATGTAGTCCCACGAATGATGGCCCGGCTCGGTCTGCAGCGTCTCGGCCTTCAGCGGCAGCAGCTGCTCCACCATCGGCTCCTGCTTGATGGTGTTGATGAACTTCGTGTAGCACAGGTACACCGCCGACAGCTTGCCTTCGGCGTAGGCATCCAGCAGCGTCTTGACCGGCCCGATGAGCTTGTCCAGATGCGGCGTGTCGCCCAGCTGCGTCACATGGGCCACCACGCGGGCGCCGATGCGGTTCAGGAACCCCAGGCCCTTGTTGCCGATGGCGACCGACTCGACCACGTTGCCCGCTGCCTGCGCTTCGCGCAGCTTGCCCGTGACGGCACGCAGCAGGTTGGTGTTCAAGCCGCCGCACAGGCCCTTGTCGCTGGTCACGATGATGAAGCCGACGCCCTTGGCATCGGTCGTCTTCATGAAAGCGTGGGTGTACTCCGGGTTCGCCTTGCCGAGATTGGCCGCGATGTTGCGGATCTTTTCGCTGTAGGGGCGAGCGGCGCGCATGCGTTCCTGCGCCTTGCGCATCTTGGAAACCGAGACCATTTCCATGGCCTTGGTGATCTTCTTGGTGTTTTCCACCGATTTGATCTTGCCGCGGATTTCCTTACCAGCTGCCATGAGAGCTCCTTCTTGCGTCGGTCAAGGCGTCGATCAGGCGAACGACTTCTTGAACGAGGTAACGGCGGCCAGCAGTTCGGCTTCCGATTCCTTGTCGAGAGCCTTGGCCTTCTCGATCTTGTCGAGCAGTGCGGCGTGGCTGGACTTCAGGAACTGATGCAGGCCGTGTTCGAACGGCAGCACCTGCTTGATTTCGAGGTCGTCCATGAAACCCTTGTTCACGGCGAACAGCGACGCGCCCATCAGCGAGATCGGCAGCGGGCTGTACTGCGGCTGCTTCAGCAGTTCGGTCACACGGGCACCGCGGTCGAGCTGCTTGCGGGTGGCTTCGTCGAGATCGGATGCGAACTGCGCGAACGCAGCCAGTTCACGGTACTGCGCCAGGTCGGTACGGATACCGCCGGACAGGCCCTTGATGATCTTCGTCTGGGCCGACGAACCCACGCGCGACACCGAGATACCGGCGTTGATGGCGGGACGGATACCTGCGTTGAACAGGTTGGTTTCCAGGAAGATCTGGCCGTCGGTGATCGAGATCACGTTGGTCGGAACGAAGGCGGACACGTCGCCGGCTTGCGTTTCGATGATCGGCAGCGCGGTCAGCGAACCGGTCTTGCCCTTGACTTCACCCTTGGTGAAGGCTTCGACGTAGTCGGCGTTCACGCGGGCGGCGCGCTCGAGCAGACGGCTGTGGAGATAGAACACGTCGCCAGGATAGGCTTCGCGGCCCGGCGGACGGCGCAGCAGCAGCGACACTTGACGGTAGGCAACAGCCTGCTTGGACAGGTCGTCATAGACGATCAGCGCGTCTTCGCCGCGGTCGCGGAAGTATTCGCCCATCGTGCAGCCCGAGTAGGCCGACACGTATTGCATGGCCGCCGATTCCGAAGCGGAAGCCGCAACCACGATCGTGTAGTCCATGGCACCGGCTTGTTCCAGCGCGCGCACCACGTTCTTGATCGACGAAGCCTTCTGGCCGATCGCAACGTAGACGCAGGTCATGTTCTGACCCTTCTGGTTGATGATCGCGTCGATTGCCACGGCCGTCTTGCCGGTCTGGCGGTCGCCGATGATCAGCTCGCGCTGGCCGCGGCCGACGGGCACCATCGAGTCGATGGACTTCAGGCCGGTCTGCATCGGCTGGTCGACGGACTTGCGTGCGATCACGCCGGGCGCGACCTTCTCGATCACGTCGGTCATCTTGGCGTTGATCGGACCCTTGCCGTCGATCGGCTGACCCAGTGCGTTCACCACGCGGCCGATGAGCTCGGGACCCACGGGCACTTCCAGGATGCGGCCCGTGCACTTGACGGTGTCGCCTTCGGAGATGTGCTCGTACTCGCCCAGAATCACGGCGCCGACGGAGTCGCGCTCAAGGTTCAGCGCCAGGCCGAACGACGGGGTGCCGTCTGCCGTGGGCGGGAACTCGAGCATTTCGCCCTGCATCGCGTCGGACAGGCCATGCACGCGCACGATGCCGTCCGTCACCGACACCACGGTGCCTTCGTTGCGGATGTTGGCGCTGACCCCGAGGCCCTCGATGCGGCTCTTGATCAGTTCGGAAATTTCTGCGGGATTGAGTTGCATGACTCTTTCCTTCTTTCTTTGAGGCTACAAGTAGAGGACTGGAAACCGTCAGGCCGCCAGCGCAACTTTCATTTGTTCAAGGCGCGCTTTGACGGAGGTGTCGAGCACCTCGTCGCCGACCACCACACGGATGCCGCCGATCAGTTCGGGTTCTTGACGAACCGAGACCTGGAGCTTGCGACCGAAGCGCTTCTCGAGCGCGGCCGACACGTTGGCCAGTGCCGCGGCTTCGATCGGGAAGGCGCTGTAGACCACGGCGTCGGACGAACCGCTCTTCGCGTTGGCGAGCGCCCGGAACTGCTTCGCAATTTCCGGCAGCACCGAAAAGCGCCCGTTCTCGAGGAGCGCGGACAGGAAGTTCTGGGCAGGGGCGGCCAGCGGTGCACCGAATGCACCGGCGACCACGCCGACCACCTGTTCGGCCGTGGCCTTGGGGTTGTCGGCGAACTGCTGGAGCTCCGGATTGGCCGCGATGGCGGCAATCTGTTCGAGCCAGGCGCTGGTTCCGGCGACGTCGGACGACGACGCCTTGAAGAGCGCCTCGGCGTAGGGGCGTGCAATGGTGGCGAGTTCTGCCATGGCTTCTATCAGAGTTCGGTCTGCAGACGGGCGAGCAAATCGGCGTGAACGCCCGCATTCACTTCCTTGCGCAGAATCTGCTCTGCGCCCTTGACTGCCAGTGCCGCGACCTGCTCGCGCAAGGCTTCACGGGCCTTCAGCGCCTGCTGGTCGGCTTCGGCGCGTGCGGCTGCAACGATCTTGTTGCCTTCCTCGGTCGCGCGGGCCTTGGCCTCTTCAACGATGGCCTGGGCGCGACGTTCGGCGTCGGCAAGACGTTGCGCGGACTCGTTGCGCGCCTGACCCAGTTCGGCTTCCACGCGCTTGTTGGCGGCGGACAGCTCGGACTTGGCCTTGTCGGCGGCAGCGAGGCCTTCGGCGATCTTCGCGGCGCGGTCGTCCAGCGCCTTCGCGATCGGCGGCCACACGTACTTCATCGTGAACCCGACCAGGATCAGGAACACGATCATCTGAACGATCAGGGTACCGGTAATGCTCACTTTTCACCCTCTCTATGGGATTGAATCGAAGCCATTCGCTAGCAGGGCCAGGGAACGACGACGCAGGTCCGACGAGAAAGACTTACTTCGGCAGGTTGGCGATTTGCGACAGGAACGGGTTGGCCGTTGCGAACCACAGGGCGATACCGGTGCCGATAATGAACGCGGCGTCGATCAGACCAGCCAGCAGGAACATCTTGGTTTGAAGTTCACCCATGAGTTCGGGCTGACGTGCGGCCGACTCGAGGTACTTGCTGCCCATGATGCCGATGCCGATACATGCGCCCACAGCGCCCAGACCGATGATCAGGCCGGCGGCCAGTGCAACAAAGCTAATAACTTCCATGATGACTCCTAGAGGACTTTGGTTGAAGAGAAAACAGAAAACAAGAACGAAAACTGATGATCAGTGGTGATCGTGGGCCTGGCCGATGTAGACCAGCGTCAGCATCATGAACACGAAGGCCTGCAACGTGATGATCAGGATGTGGAAGATGGCCCAGGCCGTGCCCGCGATGATGTGGCCGATGGCCAAGCCGATGCCGGTGGCCGACATGGACCAGGCTCCGCCCATCAGGGCGATCAGCAGGAAGATCAGTTCGCCGGCATACATGTTGCCGAACAGACGCATGCCGTGCGAGACCGTCTTGGCGACGAACTCGATCATCTGCATGGCGAAGTTGAAGGGGTACAGCGCCCAGTGGTTGCCGAAGGGGGCGGTGAACAGTTCGTGGACCCAGCCGCCCGCGCCCTTGATCTTGATGTTGTAGTAGATGCAGATCAGCAGCACGGCCACCGACATGCCCATGGTCACCGAGAGGTCGGCGGTGGGCACGACGCGAAGGTAGGCGTGGTGCGGGTCTTCACCGGCGAGATGGAAGATCTTGGCCCAGATCGCCGGGAACAAATCGACCGGGAACAGGTCCATTGCGTTCAGCAGGAAGATCCACACGAAGATGGTGAGCGCCAGCGGGGCGACGAACTTGCGGCTGGTGGCGTTGTGGACGATGCCCTTGGCCTGCTGGTCGACCATTTCGACGAGCAGTTCGACAGCCGCTTGAAAACGGCCGGGAACACCCGAAGTGGCCTTGCGGGCAGCCAGCCAGAGCAGCCAGCAACCAAGGATACCGAGCGTGATCGAGAAGAAAAGAGAGTCGAAGTTGAAAACCGAGAAGTCGGCCACACCTCCGGGCTTGGAGCTTTGCAGGTGCGTCAAGTGGTGAACGATGTATTCACCCGCGGTCTGACCATGTTCCGCAGCGTTTTCAGCAGCCATTCCGTTACTCGTCTCTCAGTTTCCGGCGCCGGGGCGAGAACATCACCGCCAACCAGGCCGCCTTCATTGTCACCACCAAACCGATCAGCATTGCTGGCCAGCTCAGCGCCGTTATCAGCCTCGGCGCGGCGATCAGCATCGCCACGGACAAGGCCATCTTGACCATTTCCCACAGGAAGAACCCGAACACCGCAGTACCCGGATTCAGGGAGGAAAACCGGCCGGTCAGCCCGCGCGCGAAGACCGCCGATGGAACAACCACCGCGATCGCGCCATATGCGGCGGACCAGCCCAGATTTTGCCTCCCCGTCAGTCCCCAGGCGGCCAAAGCCACCACCAGACCGACAACCAACTGACCCGCGATCACCCGCCACGGGGAGATCGATGGGTTCTTTGCTCGCAGTTCACGCGCCTCATCGGCGGTCAACGGCTTGAATTCTGCGTCGAGACCTTCTGCGGTCTCCGGGTCATGACGGGCGATTGTTTTCATTTCGAATGAAGCCCGGATGACGACCCAGAATTTCTACAAAGCCATTGATTATAAGTAAAAACCCAGCCAGTCCCGCCACCCGCGCTGTCCCGCACGCAAATCCGCGCTGCATTCCCTGACGGGAGCCCGACACGGCGAGCGCAACCATAATTCCTTCATGCACCCTATCACCGACGCCCTGCCCGCCACTCTTTGTTACCTCGATGGCGAATACACAGCGCTGCGCGACGCGAAGATCAGCGTCCTCGATCGCGGCTTCATTTTCGGCGACGGTGTCTACGAGTACGTCCCCGTCTACTTCGGCCAGCCCTTCTGCTTCGAGGAGCACATGGCCCGCCTCGATCGCTCGCTCGCCGAGTTGCAGATCGAGAACCCGCTCTCGCTCGCGCAGTGGCGCGAGATCGTGATGCGCCTCGTCGCACCCGCAGGCGATGCGCCGCAGTCGGTGTACTTCCAGGTGACGCGCGGCGTGGCTCCGCGCGACCACGCGATGGTGCGCGGCCTGCGCCCCACGGTGTTCGTGATGGTGAACCCGCTGCCGCCCATCTCCGACGCCATCCGCGCCAAGGGCGTGGCCTGCGTCACCGCGGCAGATTTCCGCTGGCAGAAGGCCCACATCAAGAGCACCAGCCTGCTGGGCGCCGTGCTCGCGCGGCAGATCAGCGTGGAGGCCGGCGCGGCCGAAACCATCATGTTCCGCGACGAGTTGCTCAGCGAGGCCTCGTCGAGCAACGTGTGGATCGTGAAGGACGGCACGCTGATCGGCCCGCCCAAGAACAACCTCGTGCTCACCGGCATCCGCTACGGCCTCTTCGAGCGCATGAGCAGGACGCTCGGCATTCCCTTCGCGCTGCGCCCCATCTCGCGCGAAGAAGTGTTCGCCGCCGACGAAGTGCTGATTTCCTCGGCCAGCAAGGAGCTGCTGCCGGTCGTCATGCTCGACGGCAAGCCTATTGGCAACGGCCGGCCCGGCCCCATCTATGAAGCCTTGTTCAAGGCCTACCAGGAGGCCAAGGTCCACAACGCGCAAAAGCAGAAGCAGCAGAAACACGGAGTCACGGCATGACCGACAGCAACACGACCACCACCGAAACCACCTCGATCCCCGATCCGCGCAAGGAATCGCTGATCGAGTACCCCTCGCAGTTTCCGATCAAGGTGATGGGCGCCAAGGTCGACGGCTTCGTGCATGCCATCACGCAGATCGCCGAGCGCTTCGACCCCACCTTCGACGCCACCACCGTCGAGCTGCGCGACAGCAAGGCCGGCAACTACCTCGGCGTGACCATCACCGTCACGGCCACCAGCCGCGAGCAGCTCGACGACATCTACCGCGCGCTGTCCTCGCACCCGATGGTCAAGGTCGTGCTTTGACCCGCGAGCTGTCCGCGCGGCAAGCCATGCAATGACAGGCACCGCAGCCATCGCCAGTCCCGCCATCGAGCTGCGCCCGCTGGGCCGCGTCGACTACGCCGGCACCTTCGCGGCGATGAAGCAGTTCACGCTCGAGCGCACGCCCGATACGCCTGATGCGCTATGGATTTGCGAGCACGGCCCGGTCTTCACGCAAGGCATAGCGGGCAAGCAGGACCACATCCTCAACCCCGGCGCCATCCCCGTCGTGCAGACCGACCGCGGCGGCCAGGTCACCTTCCACGGCCCCGGCCAGGTGGTGGCCTATCCGCTCATCGACCTGCGCCGCGCGGGTTACTTCGTCAAGGAATACGTCTACCGCATCGAGGAATCGGTGCTGCGCACACTGGCCCACTTCGGTGTCACGGGCCACCGCGTGGCGGGCGCGCCGGGCATCTACGTGCGGCTGGACGACCCGTTCTCCCACGCCGCGCTGACCGGCCCCATGCCTGCGGTCGACCCGTTCCGCGGGCTCGGAAAGATCGCCGCGCTGGGCATCAAGGTGAGCCGCCACGCCACCTACCACGGCGTGGCGCTCAACGTCCGGATGGACCTCGAACCCTTCTCGCGCATCAACCCTTGCGGCTATGCAGGGCTGCAAACGGTCGACCTTTCTACAATCGGCATCCAAACCACATGGGAAGAAGCCGCCGCGGTACTGAGCCAGAAACTCGGTACCTTCCTGGCGCCTTGACACATCGATGAGCACCACAGAAGTCGTCCGCGACGCGCAAAGCGCCGAAACCTACAACCCCCTGGCAAAGCAGAAGGCGGCAGCCAAGCTGTCGCGCATTCCCGTCAAGGTGGTGCAAAGCGGCGAAGTGCTCAAGAAGCCCGACTGGATCCGCGTCAAGGCAGGCAGCCCCACCACGCGCTTCTACGAGATCAAGCAGATCCTGCGCGAGAGCAACCTGCACACCGTCTGCGAAGAAGCCTCGTGCCCCAACATCGGCGAATGCTTCGGCAAGGGCACGGCCACCTTCATGATCATGGGCGACAAGTGCACGCGCCGCTGCCCCTTCTGCGACGTGGGCCACGGCCGTCCCGACCCGCTCGACAAGGACGAGCCGATCAACCTCGCGAAGACCATCGCCAATCTGCGTTTGAAGTACGTGGTCATCACCAGCGTGGACCGCGACGACCTGCGCGATGGCGGCAGCCAGCACTTCGTCGACTGCATCAGGAACATCCGCGAGCTCTCGCCCACCACGCAGATCGAGATCCTCGTGCCCGATTTCCGCGGCCGCGACGACCGGGCCCTCGAGATCCTCAAGGCCGCGCCGCCGGACGTGATGAACCACAACCTCGAGACCGCGCCGCGCCTCTACAAGGAAGCGCGCCCCGGCAGCGACTACCAGTTCAGCCTGAACCTGCTCAAGAAGTTCAAGGCGCTGCACCCCAGCGTGCCCACCAAGAGCGGCATCATGGTCGGCCTCGGCGAGACCGACGAGGAGATCCTGCAGGTCATGCGCGACATGCGCGCCCACGACATCGACATGCTGACCATCGGCCAGTACCTGTCGCCGTCGGGCTCGCACCTGCCGGTGCGCCGTTACGTGCATCCCGACACTTTCAAGATGTTCGAGGAAGAGGCCTACAAGATGGGCTTCAGCCATGCGGCGGTGGGGGCGATGGTTCGGTCGAGCTATCACGCGGACCAGCAGGCAGGACACGTTCTGGCCGGCGCCGCGCCGGCGCTCGATTGACCTTTCCGGAGGCCCTCTCCAACCCGGACTCCACGAAGCCCGGCAAGCCCCTGCACATCCTGCTGGCGATGTGCTATCTGCTGCACCGCACAGGCGCGGAGATGTTCACGCGCGACCTGGCGATGTGGCTGCGCCGCCGCGGGCACGCCGTCACGATCTTCGCGACGGCTTTCGGCGACATGGCGAACGAACTGCGCTTCGCCTCCATAGCCTGCGTCACAGACCTGGCCGACATGGCGGCGCGGCCGGACGTGATCGTCGGCAACACGCACCAGGAAACTGTGCGTGCCCTGATGCACTTCCATGACATACCAGTCGTCACGATCTGCCACGACCGTAGCGACGATCATGGGCGACCCGCGCAGTTTGCGCAGGTCGTGCGCCATGTGGCGGTCGACGAGAACTGTGCGGAACGGCTGGTGCACGAATTCGGCATCGCGCGCGAACGCATCGAGCTGATACAGAACGGTGTCGACCTTGCGCGCTTTCCCAGGCGAGGTGAGCTGCCCGCAAAACCACGGACGGCGTTGGTCTTCAGCAACTATGCCTCGCACAACTCGCAGCTGGAGGAAATCCGCGCCGCCTGCGTGCAGCGCGGTCTCTCGCTGGACGTGATCGGTAGCGGCACGGGCAATCACCTGCCCGATCCGGCCGAGGCGCTCGGACGCTACGACATCGTCTTCGGCAAGGGCCGCTGCGCGACCGAGGCGCTGTGCACCGGCAATGCGGTGGTAGTTCTCGATCCGGTCTGGGGCATGGGAGAAATGGTGACGGCGGCGAACGTTGCTCACTCACGCCGCTGGAATTTCGGCCGGGCGTTGCTCGTGCGACCCATCACGCGCGAAACCGTGGGCGCCGCACTCGACCGTTACGACTCACAGGACGCAGCCCGGGCCGCGAGCTGGATGCGTGCCACGGGCGGGCTGGATGTCACGCTCGGTGCACTCGAAGACTGCATGCGGAGCGCGGTGCTGCAGCACCCTGTGATCGAAGTGCCCGCGGGCCAACGGGCGGAGGAGGCTTCGCGCTACGTGGCGGACTGGATCCGCCGCGGCTATCCGTCGGCAGCGCACGTGAACATCGCGTCGCTGCATCAGCATGTTGCGGGGCTGCAGCAGTCCTTCAACGAACATCAACACATGTACCAGGCGCGGATCGAACAGCTTGAAGCTCAAGCCATACGACAGCAGGCGGAGACCCGGCTGCAGATAGAGCAGGCGCGCGCCGACGCGGACGCGCGCATCTCGGAAGCCGAGCACAAGACCCATCAGGCACGCGCCGAACTCGCGCAACTCCAGGCGCAGCTGCGCGAGGTCTACGCCAGCCGTTCATGGCGCGTGACGAAGCCGCTGCGCCGGATATCGACCCTCGTGCAATTCAACGCCCCTCGCTCATGAAATCGCTGGTGATCGCCGCACATTCTGGCCACGAGCTGCTGCTATGGAAGTGGCTGCGCAACGAACGGCCCGACTTCGTGGTGCTGACCAATGGCGCCGGTTCCTCCGGCGTTCCGCGGCTCGAACCCACTGTGGACAACCTCGCGCGCGCAGGTGCCAACTGGATACCCGGCGTCGTGCAGCCGGTCGCGGACGCCGACATCTACCGCTCGCTGCTCGAAGGCGACACCGGCCTTTTCGCGCGATGGGTCGAAGCATTGACCGGGCATGTCGTCGAGCAGGGCATCGAATGCATCGTTGCCGACGAGGCCGAGGACTACAACCCGTCGCACGACTTGTGCCGCCTGCTGGCCAACCAGGTCGCCGCGCGCGCAACGGCGCGCGGCCGGATGGTGGCTTCGTTCGGCTACCCCACGGTGGGGCACCCGAGTCCGCCGGCACGCCTTAGTTGCGAGCGCCACGTCGTGGTCGAACTCGACGAACGCGAGCTGCAGGCCAAGCTCGATGACATGCACGGCTACGCACGCAGCTTCGGCGGCCAGCTCGAAAAGGAGCTGGCCGGCTTCATCGCCGAGTTCGGGGCCCGGGCCTATGGCCGTGAATGCCTGTTCGCCGCCCAGCCCACCCGCTACGAGCAATCGCAGCCGCCCGCGACCAAGCCGGCCTTCGAGCTCTTCGGCGAGGAGCGCGTGGCTGCCGGCGTCTACAAGCACGTGATCCGGGGCACCCACCTGCAGGTCGTGGCGGACCGGCTGCGCGGCCCGGTGCACCGACACGACAGTCCCCCGCCGACGCCTCGATGACCTTCACCACGCTTGCCAGCGACGACAGCGTCGCAGCCATTGCCACCGATGCGGCGGGCTCGCTCGACAACGCCGCACTGGCCCACGCAGTGATCGGCCTCGGCCGCTTCGGCTGCGTGCACGCGCGGAAGCTGCTGGCGCTCGACGGATTCCGGTTGTCCGCGCTGGTGGACTGCTCGGCGTCGGCCCGAGTTGCCGACGAGCTTGCCAAGCTGCCGCTGATGTCCGGGCTTGAGGAGCTGCCGCCCGGCATCGAATCGGCCACCATCGCCGCCAGCGACGAGGCGCATGCCGGCCTCGCGCTGGCCCTGATGCGCAGGGGCTGCCACGTCCTTGTCGAAAAGCCGCTTTGCGTGGACCGACACGACGGCCTGCTGATGATCCAGACCGCACATCAATGCGGCGTCACGCTGGCCACCGGCCACATCGAACGCTTCAACCCGGTGTTCGACGCCGCGATGCTCGGCCGGCTGCGAAATGCGATGACGAGCCATCGCCAGGGCTCGGGTCCGCTCATGCGATTCAGCCGCTGTTCGACCCGCGTCGGGTCGGCCACGGAGAGCGTGCTCGACCTGATGGTGCACGACCTGGACCTGTTCGCCTGGCTTTGCGCCGCTCCATCCGAGGCGCCGCTGGAAGTGCTCGAGCGGCACGTCGGCGGGCAGAGCGTGCGCGCTCGCGTGCGGCTGGGGGCGCTGGTTGCCGAGTTCGAAAGCGGGTATGGCAGCTCGGCGAGCGCCCGGCTGCAGTTTCTCGAAGGAGGCCAGGAGCATCGGCTCGACCTGCGCGACGACGCGCGTGCTCAAGGGCACGCCGACGACGCGCTGGCGCGCCAGTACCGGGCATTCAGGCAAGCCATCCTGGGCCGGCCCAGCCGCATTGCCTCGGGCGCAGACGGTCTTGCTGCGGTGACGCGCGCCTGCCAGGTGCTGCGCGCATGAAGATCCCGCTGTTTAGGCCTGCTGGATCCTGCGAGCCGGAGGCAACGCGGCTGGCGGAGGCACTGACCGCGGTGCTGCGCAGCGGCGTCTACGTGCTGGGCCCGCAGGTCAGGGCTTTCGAGACGCGCCTTTCCGGCTTGCTGGACGGCCGCGAGACAGTGGCAGTGGGATCGGGCTCCGATGCGTTGCTTCTGGCCTTCAAGAGCCTCGGCATTGGGAGCACGGGCGGAGGCGAAGCGTTCGATGAGGTGCTGCTGCCTTCCTACACCTTCGTCGCGTGCGCGGAGGCAGTGATCGCCGCCGGCGCGCGGCCGGTCTTCGTCGACAGCGCGCCCAGTGACTTTCCGCCAGCGCTCGCGGACTTCTGCAATGCCCGCACACCCCGCACGCGCGCGCTCCTCGCAGTCGGCCTCTTTGGCGACGCGAGCGGCCTGCCCGAGCTGGCGGCCTATTGCCGGAACGAAAACCTGCTGCTGGTCGAGGACGTGGCGCAATGCCTCGGCGCTCATGCCACCGACGGCGCGCGCACGGGCAACGCGGGCACCTGGGGCGATGCCGCGGCGATGAGCTTCTACCCCACCAAGACGCTGGGCGCGGCCGGCGATGCCGGGGCACTGGCCTTCAGGAATCCGGAGCACGCGGGCAAGGCTCGTCTGCTGCGCAACCACGGCTACGACGACGGCCTGCACCGCTGCCTGGGTCACAACAGCCGCATGGACGAGCTGCAAGCCTGCCTGCTCAATGCCGCGATGGACGGGTTCGCGCAGCACATCGCACGGCGCCGCGAAATCGCCGCGCGCTACCTCTCGGCCTGGGCGGATCTGCCGCTGCACCTGCCTCCGGCTACGACTGGCCACGCGTGGAATTACTTCGTGGTCGGGCTCGGAAGTTCGGACGAACGTGCGTCCTTTGCGACGCGGCTGGCCGGAGCCGGTGTCGCGAACCGCGTCTACTACGAGCAGCCGCTTCACCATCACGAGGCGCTGCGGCCCTGGCACGGCGGCGTCAGCCTGCCGCATGCCGAGCGGCTGGCCGCGTGCTCGATCGCACTGCCGCTCTATCCGACGCTTGGCGACGACGAGGTCGAGTATGTCATCGACGCGGTGCGGCAGGCCGTGCTAGATCCAGCGAGCTGAAATGGCCAAGCCAAGCCGGGCCGAGTGAACAGCTCAGCCCCGCGTCGCGTTCTCCTTCATCTTCGCCAGCGCGATGGCGATCGCAGCGCCGCCCAGCGTCTTGATGAGCCCCGAGTGCTGCGCGTAGAACTGGCTCACCTCGTCGATCACGCCCGCGTGCTGCTCCTCGGCATGCGCGGCGATCTCGGTCACCAGGGCCGGCGAGAGTTGCGAGGCCTGGTCGGGCGTGATCTGCGTCTGGCCCGGCTGCAGCATGCGTCCGAGCACGCCGCCGGCCAGCGCCGAGGCGGCAGCGGGGCCGAGCGTGGCCAGGATCTGGTTGAGCACGCCGGCCTGCTGCGCCGGCGAGGACTGGCCGAAGAGCTGGCCGACCGTGTCGCCGAAAGGCGGCGTCTGGTCCGAGCGCATGGCCGCGGCGAGCCCCGCGCCCAGTTCACCCGGAGAGGCGTGCTGCGCGACCTGGTCGAGGTGGGCTTCAGCGTTGTTGTTGCCGATGGCCTGCTGGAGGATGTCGAGTAAGCCCATGGATAGCTCCTTGTCTGTGGTGGAGGTCGGATCGCCCGCCTCAGCGGCTCAAGAGGTGCCAGCCCCCGAGCAGCACCGCCGCGCCGACCACCGAGGCGATGAAGCCGGCGCCGGCACCCGCGGCATACCAGCCCATGGCCTGCCCGGCATAGGTCGCGACCAGCGAGCCGGCGATGCCGAGCACCGCCGTGAGGATGAACCCCATCGAGTTGTTACCCGGCAGCACGGCGCGGGCCAGGAGCCCGGCGATGAAGCCGATCAGAATCGTCCAGATGATGTGCACGGAAACTCCCTGTCGTTGGTGAGAACAAGCGCCGCCGCCGCTTGGCGTACAGCGCTCGGGGATCGTGTTCCCGCCTTCCTGAGCGCCAACTGACGGCACGCCGTCCGGCAGCCGCGCGGTCGCCAAGGCGCTGGCGGAAAGCGGGAGCATTTCGCTATCCTGCCGTTAGGCCAAGGTCTGGCCAGGAAGAAGGAAGACGACTTTGCAAACTCACCCAGCCGTCCAAGCCGCCATGGAACGCAGTTTCGGCGCCATCGCCGATCTGGTCCGCCTCCACGCGCAACGCATTCCCGATCACGCCGCCCTGTCGGACGCAACCCGCACGCTGGACTACCGCGCCCTCGACGCGCTGATGGACCGCGTCGCGGCCAGCCTGCAGCGCGACGGGCTCAAGGCCGGCGACGCCATCGCCATCTGCGCCTCGTCTTCAGTGAACTACGCGGCCGTGTTCCTGGGCGCGCTGCGCGCGGGCGTCGCGGTGGCACCGCTGGCGCCCGGCTCCACGCCCGCCAGCCTGGCGCGCATGATCGAGGACGCCGACGCGCGCATCCTGTTCAGCGACGCATCGGCCGCCGAGGTGATCGGCCCCGCGAAGGAAGGCGGCATTCCACGCGTGGCGCTCGACGGCTCACAGGTCGGCCGCAATATCGAGGAATGGCTGGCGCCGGTGGGCGCGCAGCCCGAGGCGATCGAGGTGCAGCCGGGCTGGGCCTTCAACATCATCTATTCGTCGGGCACCACGGGCGAGCCCAAGGGCATCGTGCAGGGCCACGGCATGCGCTGGGCCCATGTGCAGCGCGGCGCGAAGTACGAGTACGGGCCCGATACGGTCACGCTGCTGTCCACTCCGCTTTATTCCAACACCACGCTGGTGGTGTTCTTCCCCACGCTGGCCTTCGGCGGCTGCGTGGTGCTGATGCCCAAGTTCGACGCGCTGGGTTACCTGCAGCTCGCCCAGCAGCGCCGCGTGACCCACACCATGCTCGTGCCGGTGCAGTACCAGCGGCTGATGGCGCATCCGCGCTTCGACGAGCACGACCTGTCTTCCTACAAGCACAAGTTCAGCACCAGCGCCCCCTTCGGCGCGGCGCTGAAGGCCGACGTGCTCAAGCGCTGGCCCGGCGGGCTGGTCGAGTTCTACGGCATGACCGAGGGCGGCGGCACCTGCATCCTGGAGGCGCACCTGAACCCGACCAAGCTGCACACGGTGGGCCGGCCCGCCGAGGGCAGCGACATCCGCCTGATCGACGAGGAGGGCAAGGAACTCCCCAGCGGCAACACCGAAGTGGCCGGCGAGGTGGTGGGCCACTCGGCCGGCATGATGACCGGCTACCACCGCCAGCCCGCGAAGACGCGCGAGGCCGAGTGGTTCGACGCCACCGGCAAGCGCTTCATCCGCACCGGCGACGTGGGCCGCTTCGACGCCGACGGCTTCCTCACGCTGTTCGACCGCAAGAAGGACATGATCATCAGCGGCGGCTTCAACATCTACCCGAGCGACCTGGAGGCCGTGCTGCGCGGCCATGCGGCGGTGGCGGACGTGGCGGTGGTGGGCGTGCCCTCCGAGCAATGGGGCGAGACTCCGGCCGCCTTCGTGGTGCGCCGCGAGGGCGACGCCACCAGCGAGGACGAACTGCTGCAGTGGACCAACGCCCAGCTCGGCAAGACCCAGCGCCTGGCGCGGCTGGCCTTCATCGACGAGCTGCCGCGCAGCGCGATCGGCAAGGTGCTCAAGCGCGAACTGCGCGACCTCGCCGTTCGTTGACAGAGCCAGGACCGACGCGCCGCGACACGAAGACAAGGCAAGATCGCGGCGAATGAAATCCCTGCGCGGTCAACTTCTCTTCTTCTGGATGCTGCTCTTCGGCATGTGCACCGCGCTGGCGGTGGTGATGCTCACGCTCTACCGCAGCAGCGCGGGCGTGCAGATGTCGGCGGCGCGCGGCGCCACCGAGCAGTCCTGCCGGGCGATCGCGGCGCGCTATGCCAAGTCGGCCACGCCGTCGCCCTCGTCGCCCTCGTCGCCCGCCCCTGCGCAGCCGCAGGTCGACCTGCTCCAGGTGCTGCTGCAGCTGGTGCTGATCGAGGCGCCGCACGTCGAGGGCGGCGTGTGGCAGGCCGGCGGCGGCCAGCTGGCTTATGCCTACCCCACCTATGAAGGTGGCGGCGTCAAGCGCGACGTGCCCGCGGCCGAGCAGCCGCTGATCGCCGAGGTGGCGCAGCTGGCCGCCCGCACGCAGCAGTTGCAGACCGACGTGGTGCGCGGCAGCCGGGAGGCGCTGATCGTCGCGGCCTGCCCGCTGGCGGCGCCGGGCAACGACCTCGCGGCCTGGACCATGACCCGCACCACCGGCGGCGCGCTGGCCGCGCAGGACAGCCTGCGCACCGGGCTCGGCGTGCTGCTGTTGCTGGTGCTTGCTTCGGGCCTGTGGCTGGGCTTCATCCTGCTGCGCGGGCTGCGCCACGTGCAGCGACTGGAAAACCGGCTGGCCCGCAGCGATGCCGACGGCGGCGCCATGCCGGAGCTGCCCCGCACCGGCGTGCGCGAGCTCGACCGCATCGTCGACGGCTTCAATCACTACCGTGTGCGTTTCGAGGAAGCACGCGCGCGCCTTCGCGAAGCCGCCCAGCAGCGCAGCCGCGACCAGCGCCTGGCCGCGCTGGGCCGCATGACGGGGGGCATCGCGCACGAGATCCGCAATCCCATCGCCACCATGCGGCTGAAGGCCGAGAACGCGCTGGCCGCCACGCCCGAGAAGCAGGGCGACGCGCTGCGCGTGATCGTCGGGCAGATCGACCGGCTCGACGGCCTGGTGCAGAGCCTGCTGGCGCTGGTACAGCCGGTGACGCTGGCACCTGTGCAGGTCGACCTGCATCGCTGGCTCGAAGAACGCATCGCGACCGTGAGCGTCAAGGCCGGCGCAGCAGAGGTGCGCGTGGTGCTGCGGCACGACGAGCCGCCGCAGGCCGTGTTCGACCCCGTGCATCTGGCGCGCGCGGTCGACAACCTGCTCGACAACGCGGTGCGCCATGCGCCGCGCGGCGGGCAGGTCACGCTCTCGGCCTCGGCGAACGAGGCGCGCGCGCTCTTCATCCGGGTGGACGACGACGGCGGCGGCGTACCAGAAGCCCTGCAGTCCAGCCTCTTCGAGCCCTTCGCCACGGGCCGCGCCGACGGTACCGGCCTGGGCCTGGCCCTGGCGCGCGAGGTGGCGCTGGCGCACGGCGGCGACCTGCGCCATGCCGCGCTCGAACCCGGCACGCGATTCGAACTGGAGCTTCCATGGCGCGCTTCCTGATCGTCGACGACGACGACGCTTTCCGCGACACGCTGGCCGAGACGCTGCAGGGCCTGGGCCACGACGCGCAGAACGCCGCGAGCGGCGCCGAGGCGCTCGATGCGATGGCGCGCACGCGCTTCGACGCCGTGTTCCTCGACCACCGCATGCCCGGCATGGACGGCCTGCAGACGCTGGAGGCGATGCGCGCGCGGCTCGCGCGCGTGCCGCCGGTGATCGTGCTCACGGCCTTCGCGAGCGCGGGCAACACCATCGAGGCGATGCGGCTCGGCGCCTTCGACCACATCACCAAGCCGATCAGCCGCGACGCCGTGCGCGAGGTGCTCGGGCGGGTACTGCAACAGCAGCAGCAACAAGGCGTGGCATCGGCCGCCGCCGTGACGGAGGACGACGGCGACCTCGTCGGTCTCAGCCAGGCGATGCGCGAGGTGCAGAAGCGCATCGGCCTGGCATCGGCGAGCTCGGCGCCCGTGCTCGTGCTGGGCGAGACGGGCACCGGCAAGGAAATGGTGGCGCGCGCGCTGCACCGGTATTCGTCGCGCGCGGACAAGCCCTTCGTGGCGGTCAACTGCGCGGCCATTCCGAAGGAGTTGCTCGAAAGCGAACTCTTCGGCCATGTGCGCGGCGCGTTCACGGGTGCGACCGGCGAGCGCGCGGGGTGCTTCCGCGCGGCCGACGGCGGTGTGCTGCTGCTCGACGAGATCGGCGACATGGCGCTCGCGGTGCAGGCGAAGATCCTGCGCGTGCTGCAGGAAGGCGAGGTCACGCCGCTGGGCAGCCACAAGCCTGTGAAGGTCGACGTGCGCATCGTCGCAGCCACCCACCGCGACCTGGCCGCCGCAGTCGGCGAGGGGCGCTTTCGCGAAGACCTGATGTACCGGCTCGACGTGCTGTCGATACGCCTGCCGCCGCTGCGCGAGAGGCTGGCCGACGTCATCCCGCTGGCCGAGCACTTCCTGCGGCGCGCGGCCTCGCCCGATGCGCCCAAGGCGCTCTCGGCGGAGGCCGCGCAGTTGCTGCTGAGCCGGCCCTGGCCCGGCAACGTGCGGGAGCTGCGCAACGTGATGGAGCGCTGCCAGGCGCTGGTGCGGCATCGCGTGATCGGCAGCGCCGACCTGGGCCTGGCGATGGGCGAGGCGCGGCCCGCGCAATCCGCACCGTCCGTCGGGATGCTGCCGGCCGAGTGGCTGGAGGGCGACCTGCCCGGCGCGGTGGAACGGCTCGAAAGGCTGCTCATCGAGCACGCGCTCGCGCAGGCGCAGGGCAACCGCACCGAGGCCGCGCGGCGGCTGGGCATTCACCGCCAGCTGCTGTACCGGAAGCTGGCGCAGTACGGCATCGAGTAGTAGATAGGGCGATGAGGCGATAAGGCGTCCGGGGGTGTCCGCAAAGCGGACGCCTCCTGTCTCCGTACCGGACGACTGCCGCCGTTCGGCGCGCGCAAGTCGTTGATTTCAAAGGAAATGCGGGCTGGCACGTTGTGTGAGATGTCCATGGGGCATTCATCCACAAGGAGTCACCATGACACACCGCATCGCGTCCATCGCCACCGCCGTCTGCCTGCTCGCGGGCAGCACCGCTTTCACCCCGGCCTTCGCCCATCTTCCGCCGCCGCCGCCCGTCGCCGCACCGGAGGCGGAGACCGTCGCCACCGGCCGCGTCCAGCAATGGCTGCTCAACCCGAACGGCGAGGCCGACGGCCTGCTGCTGGCCGACGGTACGCAGGTCGCGTTTCCGCCGCACCTCTCGGCCGCGGTGATGCAGGCGCTCAGGCCCGGCGACACCGTGCAGGTCCGCGGCTGGCGCGCGCCCCAGGTGCCGGTGGTGCGCATGCAGTCGCTCAGCGCCAACGGCCGCGGCGTGATCGACGAGCCGCCCGTTCCCGGCATGCTCCCGCCGCGGCGCGACCCGGCCGCGCTGAGCGCCATGACGGCGGACGGGCGCATCGAGCGCCTTCTGTACAACGACCTCGGCGACGTGCACGGCGCGCTGCTGGCCGACAGGACCATCGTGCGCTTCCCGCCGCACATCGGCGCGGCGTACGGCGCGCAACTGCAACCCGGCGCGCAGCTTTACGCGCGCGGCTGGGGCACGCGCGGTGCGCAGGGCACGGCGCTGGAAGCCACGGGCATGGGCCCGACCGCATCCACCGTGCGCGAGGTGTTCGACGGCCCGCGCCGGGGACCGGGTCGCGGCCCGGCGGCGCCGCGTCCGCCGGTGCCGGCGTTCTGATCCGCGAGCCGCTGCGATGACCGCCCCGTCCTCCGCCCCCTCCCGCCGCAGCCTGCGCGCACTGGACGCGCTGGCCTTCTTCGCGCCAGACATCCAGGGCGGCGTCGGCCCGTTCCTGATCGTCTTCATGGCCGGCACGCTGGCCTGGGACCCGCAGCGCATCGGCACCGTGATGTTCGTCTCGGCGCTGGTCGGGCTGCTGGTGCAGGCGCCGGCCGGCGCGCTGATCGACAGCGTGCGGCACAAGCCGCGGTGGATCGCGGGGGCCATCGCGCTCATCGCGGTGTGCCTCGTGGTCATGGCGAACTGGCCGGGCTACGGCGTGATCCTGGCGGGCCAGTCGCTCATCGGCGCCGCGGGCACGCTGGTGGCGCCGGCCATCGCGGCCGTCAGCCTGGGCATGGTGGGCCGCGCCGGGCTGGATGCGCGCGTCGGCCGCAACGCCGCGATCACCGCGGCGGGCACGGTGCTGTGGGCGCTGGGCACCGGCTGGGTGGGCCACGCGTTCGGCCCGCATGCCATGTTCTTCTACGCGGTGGCGATGGCGCTGCCGACCATCGCGGCGGCCATGCTGATCCGCAAGCGCGACGTCGATCCGAAGCTGGCGCGCGGTGCCGATGCCGATCACGAGGAGGCCGACGCGCCGCGTTCCACCGCACGCTGGTACGACCGCCGTTTCATCGTGCTGCTGGTCTGCGCCTTCCTGTTCCACCTGGCCAACGCCGCCATGCTCACGCTGGTGGCGCAGAAGGTCGGCACGCAGGCCGGCACCTCGGCCACGCTGTGGCTGTCGGGCGGCGTGATCGTCACGCAGCTGGTCACCATTCCGATTGCCCTGGCGGCCGGGCGCTGGGCGCCGCGGCTGGCGCGCAAGCCCATTTTCCTGATCGGCTTCGCGGTGCTGCCGGTGCGAGGGCTGCTCTACCTGCTGGCCGACAGCCCGGCCGCGCTGCTGTCGCTGCAGGTGCTGGACGGCATCGGCGCGGGCATCTTCGGCGTGATGCTGACCTTGACGATCGGCGACATCACGCGCGGCAGCGGGCATTTCAACTTCGCGCTGGGCATCGGCGCGGCCTGCGTGGGGCTTGGCGCGGCGCTCAGCAACCTGGTGGCGGGCACGGTCGCGCACCTGGCCGGCTACGGCACGGCCTTCGTGATGCTGGCGGGCATCGCGGCCGCTGCGCTGACGCTGTTTGCGCTCGCAATGCCGGAAACTCGCGACCGGCGCCGTTCGATGGCGAACACGCCGGCCGCCTCCGCACTGACCACCGCAGCTCCATGACCAAAGACACCGTGTCCCCCCTGTCGTCCTCGTCCTCGTCCTTGTCCTCGTCCGCCACTTCCGCCGATTCCGGGGCCGCAACTCCCGCGACCCACGAAGGCGGCGGAAACGGCCTGCTCTGGGTGCTGGTGGCGGTGGCGGTGCTGTTCGCCTTCGTGCGACCGCGCGCGCCGATGGACTGGCTCAAGCTGGTCGACTGGCAGACCGTGGGAGCCCTGGCCGGGCTGCTCGCCATCACGCAGGGCGTGGAGAAGAGCGGCATGCTCCAGTCGGCCGCCCAGCGGCTGCTGGCGCGCACCACCGATCTGCGCCAGCTGGCGCTGCTGCTCACCGCCACGGCCGCCGTGCTGTCGGCACTGGTCACCAACGACGTGAGCCTGTTCCTGCTGGTACCTCTCACGCGCGTGCTGGCCACGCAGGCGCACCTGCCGCTGGCGCGGCTGGTGGTGCTCCAGGCCCTGGCGGTGAACGCGGGCTCCGCGCTCACGCCCATCGGCAATCCGCAGAACCTGTACCTGTGGCACCGCACCGGCGAGAGCTTCGGCGGCTTCATGCTGATGATGGCGCCCACGGTACTCGTCATGCTGTTCTGGCTGTTCGTGGCCGTGTGGCTGCTGGTGCCTCGCACGGCCATCGCGCTCAAGCCGGCGGCCGAGGCCGCGCCGGTGCAGCCGAGGCTGCTGGCGCTGTCGGGCGTGCTGTTCGTGGGTTTCGTCGTCGCGCTCGACCGGCACTGGCTGCTGGCGGGCCTGGCGGTGGTGTTCGTCTCCTACCTGCTGTTCCAGCGCCGCGTGCTGCTGGGTGTCGACTGGGCGCTGCTCGCCATCATCGCGCTGATGTTCGTCGACCTGCGCCAGCTCGCCGAACTGCCGGCGGTGGCTTCGCTGGTGGGACAGTGGCCGATTGCCGAGGGCTGGCGCGCGTACCTCGCGGCCATCGTCACCTCGCAGTTCATCAGCAACGTGCCGGCCACCATCCTGCTGGACCGCTACGTGCACGACCTGCCCGCGCTGGCGGCGGGCGTGAGCGTGGGTGGCTTCGGCTGCGTGCTGGGCTCGCTGGCCAACCTCATCGCCCTGCGGCTGGCGAAGGTGCCGCACGGGCTTCGCGAGTTCCATCGCATCAGCATTCCATTCCTGATCGTGTGCGCGGCATCGGCGGTGCTGCTGCGGCTCGGTTGATCGCGCTTTCCGGTTCACAACCACACTCAAGGAAGGACATTCCGTGCCACATCCTCATGACACCCTCGACGTCTGGTCGGTCGAAGGCCGCTTCCAGCACCTGGTCTACAGCCCCAAGGGCCACATCGAAGGCGTGCTGATCGACACCGACGGCGTGCCTACGCAGTTCGTGTTCGATCGCCACGACGAATGCGCCGCGCACGCGTTTGCCGGCCTGCAGGCCGGCCAGGCGCTGGTGATCGAGGGCATCGAACAAGACCCCTCGCCCAAAGGCGATGCCGAACACACGGTCTACCGCTTCGAGCGGCTGGCCTCGATCGACGGCAAGGCGCCGCGCCAGATGGATGCCGGTGAACGCATCGACGGCACGGTAGTCCGCTTCAACTACGCGCGCCACGGACAGGCCAATGGCGTGGTGCTGGACACCGGCGACTTCGTCCACACAAAGCCCGACGGCCTCGCGCGGCTGGCCCTGAAGGTCGGCGACAAGGTGCGGGCCGAGGGCCGCTCACAGCCGCTGGCGACGGGCCAGGGGCGCGTGGTCGAAGCGGTGCGCGTCAACGGGCAGGCGCTGCAGGACGTCGACGGAAGCTGATGCTGCCTGTGGCATTGCCGGGGCGCTGCGCGGACAATCCATGACATCCCATGCCTGTCCCCGGTTCCTCCCCGTCGCCCCACCATGAACTCGCCCTGCGCGACTACGGCCACTCGCACGGCAGCCATGCGCACGACCACTTCCAGGTGCTGATCGGCCTCGACGGCGTGCTTGAAATCGAAGTGGAAGGCCGGGGCGCCGGCATCGGCGTGGGCGAGGCGCAGGTGGTCGCCCCGGGCGACCGGCACGACTTCAGCGCGCGCAAGCACGGCAGCCTGTGCCTGGTGCTCGACACCACACATCCGGCATGGGCCCGCTGCGCCGAGCGTGCACCGCCCGGCGCGCCGCAACTGCACGCGCTGGCGCGCTACCTGGCGCAATGCATGAGGCAGCCGCAGGCCTCGGCCCTGGCCTTGCAGCACGGCCCCGCGCTGCTGCTGGAGGCCTGGAGCCCCGCGCCGGCATCTGCTGATTCACGCCGTCGACGCATCGACTGGACCTTGCTCGCCGACTGGGCGCGGGCCCGCTGGCACGAACCGCTGGGCGTGGCCGACCTGGCTGACGTTGCCTGCCTGAGCCCGAGCCAGTTCGCGCAGCGCTGCCGCGACGAGCAGGGCATGGGCGCGATGCAGTGGCTGCGCTCGCTGCGGCTGGCGCATGCGCGCGAGCTGCGGCTGGGCGGCATGAGCGTGGCGGAGACGGCGCGGCGCACGGGCTACCGCTCGCCATCGGCGCTGACGGCGGCGCTGAGACGCTGACTCCGTTTCCGCATTTCTCCCGCCCCCGCKGGGGGAGGGCCGGGGTGGGGGCACGACGGCGTCAACAAAGAACACGGCGCTCGATCAACGGCCTGCCTCCATACCAACCTTCCCCCAGAGGGGGAAGGAGCAGGAGAGCGAACCGTCGTTTCGCGACGACGGACCGTCATTGCGCGACGACCGCATCGCGTAGCCTCGCCGTCCATGCCGTCGACCGCCTACGCCCTGATCGCCATCGCCCTGTGGACCACGCTCGCCTCGCTGGGCACGGCCCTTTCCCACCTGCCGCCCTTCCTGCTCACCGGGCTGGCGCTCATCATCGGCAGCGTGCCGAGCTGGCCGCTGGTGCTGCGCGACCGAGCCGCCTGGAGGGTGCCGCCGCGCACGCTGGCGCTGGGCATCTACGGGCTCTTCGGCTACCACTTCCTGCTGTTCATCGCGCTGCGCTACGCGCCGCCGGTGGAGGCCAACCTGGTCAACTACCTGTGGCCGCTGCTGATGGTGGTGCTGGCGCCGGTGCTGCTGCCGGGCGTGTCGCTGCGGCCGCTGCACCTGGTAGCGGGACTGCTGGGCTTTGGCGGTGCGGCAGCGGCGATCCTGGGCGCAGGCGGGAGCGGTGGCGCTTCCGCCGCGGGGTACTGGGGCTTCGTGCCGGCGCTGGCCTCGGCCTTCGTCTGGGCCAGCTATTCGCTGTGGACGAAGCGCGTGCCGGCTTTCCCGACCTCTGCGATCGGCCTGTTCGGGCTGGTCTCGGGCGCGCTATCGCTGGTCTGCCATGCGGTGCTGGAGCCCTCGGTGGCGCTGTCGGGCCGCGACTGGCTGCTGCTGGTGCTGTGCGGGCTCGGCCCGCTGGGCGCGGCCTTCTTCGTGTGGGACATGGCGCTCAAGCGCGGCGACGCGCGGCAGATCGGCATCCTGAGCTACATCACGCCACTGGGCTCGACGGCGCTGCTGCTGCTCGTGACGGGGCGTCCGCTGACCTGGACCATCGTGCTGGCGGCCTGGCTGATCATCTCAGCGGCGATCCTGGGCACGCGAGCGCGGTGATCGTGGTGATGTTTGCGTGCTGAATCAGGCTGTATCCGACGGCGCGCCTTCATCTTTTCTGGCTAGAGTGGAGGCTCAGGAAAAAGGAGCCAACCCACATGGACGACAAGAACAGGGATTTCGAGATCACGCCCAAGCTGGTGTTCGACCTGAACCTGGCGCTGTACCTCGACCTGGTGGCCGCGCTGGAGGGCGCGGGCGCCGTCACCTACCGCCAGATGGCGGCTCGGGTGCTCAACATCAGCATGGATGCGCGCAGCGACGGCGAAGCCGGCCTGTCGACGGTGCTCGAGGGCATCGCCCGGGGCTTCGCCGGCCACGGCGACGGCCTGTCGATCGAACTGCTGAAGGCCGCGCGCGGCCTGCGCGAGGACGACGCGCTGGGCGACATCCCGATGCGCCCCGACGAAGGCTGAGGCGGGGCAGCCCCCTCCTTCGGTCCGGCCTCAGTCTTCGGCCACCTGCAGCACCAGCTTGCCGAAGTTCTCGCCCGCGAAGAGCTTGTTGAGCGACTCGGGGAATGTGTCCAGTCCCTTCACCACGTCTTCCTTGCTCTTCATGCGGCCATCTTTCAGGTAGCCGGCCATCTCGGCGATGGCGATGTGATAGCGGTCGGCATAGTCGAACACCACGATGCCCTCCATGCGCGCGCGGTTCACCAGCAGGCTCAGGTAGTTCTTCGGGCCGGCCGCCGGCATGCTGTTGGCGTTGTTGTACTGGCTGATGGCGCCGCAGATGATGATGCGGGCCTTGCGCGCGAGCCGCGCCAGCACCATGTCGAGGATCTCGCCGCCGACGTTGTCGAAGTAGATGTCCACGCCCTTCGGGCAATGGGTCTTCAGGCCCTCGCGCACCGCGGCGGCGCCGGCCTTGTAGTCGATGCAGGCGTCGAAGCCCAGCTCCTTGACCACCCAGTCGCACTTGGCTTCGCCGCCGGCGATGCCGACCACGCGGCAGCCCTTGATCTTGGCCAGCTGGCCCACGGTCTGGCCGACGGCGCCGGCCGCGCCCGAAACCACCACCGTCTCGCCCGGCTTGGGCATGCCCACGTCCATCAGGCCGAAGTAGCCGGTCATGCCGGGCATGCCCAGCACGTTGAGCCACTGGGTGATGGTGCCCACGCGCAGGTCGATCTTCACCAGGCCGTTGCGCTTGATCTGGTCTTCGGGGATGAGGATGTATTCCTGCACGCCCAGCGTGCCGTAGACCGTGTCGCCCACCGCGAACTGCGGGTTCTTCGAGGCGATGACGCGGCCGACGCCGCCGGCGCGCATCACTTCGTCGATGCCCACGGGCGGGATGTAGCTCTTGGCGTCGTTGAGCCAGCCGCGCATGGCGGGGTCCAGCGACAGCGACAGCGTCTTGACGAGCACGCCGCCCTCGGCCGGCTCGCCGACGGGCTCGGTGGTGAACTTCCAGTTCTCGCGGGTGGCCGCGCCCTCGGGGCGCTTGGCGAGGCGGACCTGATGGTTGGTGAGTGGGGTGCTCATGGTGGCTGTCTCCTTGACCTTGAATGAGGGGCGCTGGCGCGCAGGCGCATCGTAGCGGCGCCCTCCCGGCGGGCAGGTAGCGCAGGCGACAGCGGCGCCTGGCGCTTCCTTCGACCCAATCTAGGCCAGCCTGACGACGATCTGCAGCCCCGGCTGCCCGTTGCGCACCGTGAGCTTGCCGCCGTGCGCCTCGGCGATCAAGCGGCACAGGTACATGCCCAGGCCCACCCCGCCGGTGGCGCGCGCCCGGGCGCCGTCGGTGCGGTAGAAGGGCTCGGTCAGGCGCTCGAGCTGCGCCTCGTCCACGCCGGGGCCGTGGTCGCGCACCTCGATCTCCACGCCCTGCCGGCTGCTGTCGCCCTCGATCACCGCGCGCAGCGACACGCACGGCGGCCGGGGTGCGTCGGCGCTGTAGCGCAGCGCGTTGTCCAGCAGGTTGCGCACCAGCAGGCGGATGCGCATGCGGTCCACCGCATGCGCCGGCAAGCCCTCGGCCAGGTCGAGGTGAACGTGCTCCGCGCCGGGCATCTCGGCGGCGATCTCCCGGATCAGCGCCGCCAGGTCGACCGGCTCGCGCTGCAGCGCCACGTGCGGGCTTGCCAGGCGCTCGCTTTCGAGCAGGTCGCTGATGAGATCGCGCATCTCGTTGAGGTCGCGCAGCAGCGCGTCGCGCTCGGCCTGCCCCTCGGGCGTGGTCGGCAGCAGTTCGGCGTTGAGCCGGGCGCGCGTGAGCGGCGAGCGCAGCTCGTGGCTCAGCGCCAGCAGCAGCCCGCGCTTGGCGTCGAGCATGGCCTGGATGTCCTCGGCCATGGTGTTGATGCGCTCGGCCAGGTCGCCCAGGTCGTCGTTGCGGCGGATCGGAATCGGCTGCGTGAACTCGCCGCGGCCGAAGCGCTGCGCGCCCTCGCGGATGTCGATCAGCGGGCGCAGCAGCCGGCTCACGTAGGCGTAGCCCAGCAGCACGCACGACAGCAGCAGGCCCAGCGTGGCCCAGCCGATGACGCGCGGCGCCAGCTGCCAGAGCTTGGGCGACCAGCCGAAGATCACGCGGTGCCCGTCGGCCGTGGGGCGGATGAACCACTTGTCGCCGCCGAACACGTCCTCGCGGTCGTGCATCCAGCCGCCGGGACTGTTCGCGCCACCGGGGTTGGAATCCCAGTTGACCCTGGGGCCGACGATGCGGATGGTGATGGGCAGCCGCGCCACCAGCGCCTGCGCGCGCGCCACGTCGGGCGGCGTGCCGATCTCGGCGACCAGGCGGTCGGCGTAGTCGGTCAGCATCGGCTTGGCGGCCTCGGCCCAGCCGGTGGAGAACGACTTCTTCATGCCGCCCATGAACACCGCCGCCATCACCAGCGCGAGCAGCACGAACATCAGCACCAGCCGCACGCGCAGCGAACGCCGCCAGCGGCGCTTGCCCTGAACCTTCTCGTTCCAGCGCGCGTGCCACTTGGCGTGCCAGTCGCTGCGCGTCATCTCGTCGCGGCATTCCTCGCCGCGCCACCGCATCCTGCGGGACTCCCTGCTTCGGCCGAGGTTCATGCAGGCTCGCTGCGCGCGACGGCCAGCGCATAGCCGGCGTTGCGCAGCGTCTTGATGCAGTCCAGGGGCTCCAGCTTCTTGCGCAGGCGGCTCACCACGATGTCGACGGCGCGCGTGTAGAGCTCGGCCTCGTGGCCGCGCAGGCGGTTGAGGATGTCGTCGCGGCTGAAGACCTTGCCCGGCTCGGCCGCCAGCAGCGCCAGCAGCTCGAACTCGGTGCCGGTGAGTTCCACGCGCTCGCCGTGGCGCAGCACCTGGCGCCGGTCGAGGTCAATCGACAGGCCGTCGAACACGCGGTACTGCGTGCCGTTGGCGGCGGCCTGCGGCACGCTGCGCTGGCGGCGCAGGATGGTCTGCACGCGCGCCACCAGCTCGCGCGGCTCGAAGGGCTTGGGCACGTAGTCGTCGGCGCCGAGTTCGAGGCCGACCACGCGGTCCATCACCTCGCCGCGGGCGGTGAGCATCACGATGGGAATGTCGCTTTCCTTGCGGATCTCGCGGCACAGCGCGAAGCCGTCCATCTCGGGCAGCATCACGTCGAGGATGGCCGCGTCGTAGGTGCCCGCGCGCAGCCTGGCCAGGCCTTCGCTCGGACGCACTGCGCTTTCCAGCGTGCAGCCGAAGCGTGCGAAGTAGGTGGTCAGCGGCGCGGCGAGGTGCTCGTCGTCGTCGATCAGCAGGATGCGCGGCATGGCGGGATTGTGCCTCCGGACGAGAAAGTGGCGGATGACCTCGCTGACCATCAGCCCCGCCGGCATCGCACCGCCCAGGTCAGGCCCGTCACGAGAGCTGAAAGCAGCAGCGCGTGGTAGACCACGTCGGGCACCGTGCGCGGGCCGATGCCCGCGATGATGGTGCCCAACCCGACCAGCGTGCCCAGCAGCGCGAAGCCTTGCCCGAAGATGGCCGCGCGGCGCGCATGGTGCGGGCGCAGCCAGGTCTCCACCGAGGCGAGCACCAGCACCGCGGCGATCACCGCCTCGGCGGTGCGTGCCGCCGGGTGCGCGTAGCCGGGCACGAGGAACCCGGCATGCACCATCGACGCAATGCCCAGCGTGAGCGCCTCGGTCAGCATCCATGCGCGCGCGGCAGGCGCGTGCACGGCATGGGAAGCGGTGTTGTCGTGGCTCACCATGGATCAGCCTTGCCGATGCGGCCCAGGTGCGTCGCGGCGAAGCCGCTCACGTACTTGAGCCCGTAGCCCAGCGTGTGGTCCATGCCGATGTGGGCCAGCCAGATCAGGCTGCCGGCCACCGCCCAGGGCATGGCCGCGAGCACGCCGAGCGCCAGCAGCAGCACCGGGCCGACGTACGAGTGCGCCGCGTTGTAGAGCGCCGCCCCCGTACGCGAGCCCGCGAGGTAGCCGAGCAGCGAGAGATCCGGCGCGAGCAGCCAGAGCGCGAACACGCCCCAGCCCGCGCCGAACTGGGCGTAGGCGGCGAGCGCCACGCCGAGCACCACGGCGCCTTCGAGGCGCAGCAGCGTGCGCACGCCACCGGTCGCCGATACGGCCCCTTCGGGAGACACCGTGGAACCGGCTTCGCCGGGCCACTGGTGTCGCCCCCGGAGAGGGGGGAGGCGCAGCGACACGAAGTGCGCGAAGCCTGGGGGTGAGCCCGGTTCAGCCACGATGGCTCCAGCGGCGGCCGCCGCGTTCCATGAAGTCGCGCACCTTCTGCTGCTGCGCGGCGTTCAGGCTGTCGAAGAAGTCCGCTGCGGCAGCGATGACCTCGGGGCTGCCATTGCGCACCGCCGTGGTCTTCTCTTCGATCAGTCGGGCAGCGCCGGCCTGGTCGAGCTTGTTGCCCGCGAACAGCGCCTTGAACTGCGAGCGCGGGTCGCCCGAGCCACCGGCACCGCGCATGGCCTCGCGCTGCGCCTGCAGTTTCTCGGCCAGCACGGCGAGCTTCTGCTTCTGGCTCGCGTCGAGCTCGAGCTTGCTGCCCACGCGCTCGACCATCTTCGTGCGGAACTCGGCGCTGTCGCCACCCCAGCCGTGGCGGTAGCTGCTGCAACCGGCGATGCTGCCCGCGACCATGGCGGCGCCGGCGAAGCCGAAGAGAGTGCGTTTGATCCAGTGTTTCATGGCGATGTCCTTGGTTCGCCCCCAGGCTTCGCGCACTTCGTGTCGCGCGCGCCAACCCCCTACCGGGGGCGACACCAACGGCCCGGCAAAGCCGGTTCCATGGTGTCTCTGACAAGGAGAGGGGCTTCGTTGATGAAAAAGGGGGCTTGCCTGTTGCTTACAGGCGGCTGCTCTTGGCATTGGCCGCGGCGGCGCGTGCGTCCACGGGGTTGGGCATGGTCGAGATGACCTGGCTGTTCACGCGCGAGCCGGCCGACACGTTCTGGTCGGGCGCGGCCGCCGCACGGACGGCTTCGGCGACGATGCGCGAGCGTTCGGCCGAGACGGCCATGATCTCGGGACCGCGCGAGCCGCGCACCACGTTCTGGTCGGGTGCCGATGCGGTGCGCATGGCTTCGGCGTTGACCTCGGCGCGGCTTTTGGCCGACACGGCGGGCTGCACGCCTTCGTAGCTCTCGGCCTTCGCGCCGGCTGCGGCGAGCATGGCGAAGGATGCGACTGCGACGATCTGCGTGAAGGAGATGGAATTCATTTCAGGCCTTTCTTTCAGTGGTGATAGAGAAGGCCTGATCGTGCTTGCGGGGCTCCCGCAAGTCCTTTCGCCGCAGTTTCGGCGTGTTTCGTTATATTTCAGCTCGCCCCGGGCTGCGCGCACTTCGTGTCGCTTCGCCACCCCTATCGGGGGCAAGGCCAGCGGCCCGGTAAAACCGGTTCCGCAGTGTTTCCCGAGGGAGCAGCCTGATCAGCCCGGTCAGTCCGCCATTGCGGCGGCAGGGTCGTCGGAATCGAGCACGCCCTTGGCCCAGGCTTCGAGCTTGCCGGTGTCGGCGCGCAGCACTTCCTGCTTGACCGCGAGGATGCGCGAGGGATGCATCGAGAAGCTGCGCAGGCCCAGGCCCAGCAGCAGGCGCGTGAAGGCCACGTCGCCCGCCATCTCGCCGCACACGGCCACGCCCTTGCCCTGTCGGCGGCACTCGGCGATGGTGTCGGCCACCAGGCGCAGCACGGCCGGATGGGCCGGGTCGTAGAGATGCGCCACCGATTCGTCGGCACGGTCGATCGCCAGCGTGTACTGGATCAGGTCGTTGGTGCCGATCGACAGGAAGTCGAAGTGCTTGAGGAAGATGCGCAGCGTGAGCGCGGCCGCCGGGATCTCGATCATGGCTCCGAGCTTCACGTGGCCGTACACCGCACCGCGGCTGTCGAGCTCGGTGCGCGCGAACTCGATCAGCGAGAGCGTCTGCCTGATTTCGCTCGCGTGCGCGAGCATGGGAATGAGCAGATGGATCTCGCCGTGCGCCGCCGCGCGAAGAATGGCGCGCAGCTGCGTGAGGAACATCGCCGGGTCGGCCAGGCTCCAGCGGATGGCGCGCAGGCCCAGCGCGGGGTTCAGGTGCTCCTGCTTGTTGGCGGAGATGCTGTCCAGCGGCTTGTCGGCGCCCACGTCGATGGTGCGGATGGTGACCGGCATGCCCTGCATGCCCTCGACCGCGCGCTTGTAGGCCTGGTACTGCTCTTCCTCGTCGGGCAGGCGGGTCTGGGGCGAGCCGGTGTCGCGGCCCATGAAGAGGAATTCGCTGCGGAAGAGGCCCACGCCCACCGCTCCGGCCTTGACCGCACCCACGGTGTCTTCCGGCATCTCGATGTTGGCAAGCAGCTCCACGCGCTGGCCGTCGAGCGTGACGGCGGGCTTGTGGCGCAGCCGCGCGAGCCGGCCGCGTTCGAGGTCGCCCTGGCGCTGCTTGAAGCCGTACTCGGCCAGGATGATCGGCGACGGATCGACGATCACCACGCCGGCGTCGCCGTCGATGATGACCCAGTCGTCCTGGCGCACCAGCTGGCTCGCGGTGCGCGCGCCGACCACGGCGGGGATGTCCATGCTGCGCGCCACGATGGCGGTATGCGAGGTGCGCCCGCCCACGTCGGTGACGAAACCGGCGAACACGCTCTTCTTGAACTGCAGCATGTCGGCCGGCGAGAGGTCGTGCGCGATCAGCACCAGCGGCACGTCGATACCGTCGCCCGCGGTGGGGTCGTCGTTGTCGTCGTCCGTGGAGGCTGCGCGCTTGCGGCGCGGCGGGCTCGGCGCCAGCACGGCGGCCGTGCCCTTCATGCGGTGCAGCAGGCGCTCGACCACCTGCTCGAGGTCGGCCTTGCGCTCGCGCAGGTACGGGTCCTCCATCTCGTCGAACTGCCGCGCGATGATCTCGAGTTGCGTGGTCAGCGCCCATTCGGCGTTGTAGAGCCGCTCGCTGATCCAGTGCTTGACGCCGCCGCTCAGGGCCTCGTCCTGCAGCAGCATCTGGTGCACCTCCAGCAGCGCCGCGAGCTCGTGCGGCGCGTCGTTCGGGCCCATCTGCGCGACGTTGGCCTGCAGCTTGGCGAGCTCGTCGGCCACCGCGTTGCGCGCGGTGCGCACGCGGTCGATCTCGGTCTCGATCTCTTCGGGCTTGATGAAGTAGTGGGCGACGTCGATGCGGCTCGACACCACAAGCACGGCGCGCCCGATGGCAATGCCACGGGCAACGGGGAGGCCGTGGACTGCGAAGGTCATGTCTTCAGTCCCCAGCTGCGCTACGGGCGCGATGCTTGCACGAATCTACGGGATGCCGTCGAACCGGCTTTGCCGGGCGACTGGCATCGCCCCCGGCGAGGGGGATGGCGTTTACACGAAGTGAAAAGGCCTGGAGGTGGACCATTTCATTCGCCTTCGCCGAACTTGTCGTCCATCAACTGGACGATGGCGTTCATCGCTTCTTCTTCCTGCGGCCCGTTGGTTTCGAGCTCGACGGTGGAGCCCAGGCCGGCGGCCAGCATCATCACGCCCATGATGCTCTTCGCGTTGATGCGGCGGTCGCCGCGGGAGAGCCACACCTCGCAGGGAAAGCTGCCTGCGAGCTTGGTCAGCTTGGCCGATGCGCGCGCATGCAGGCCCAGCTTATTGCTGACGGTCACGGATTTCTTGATCACTGTGCTTTCTTTTCGCCTGGTTCTGGGGAGCCGCCACCGCCACCTGCATCACGCCCGCGGTGCCGCCCGCGAGGGCGCGCTGCACCAGCGTCTCCAGGGGCTCGTGCCGGTAGGTGACGGCCCGCAGCAGCATCGGAAGATTGACCCCCGCCACCAGCCGCGACCGCACGCCGTCCACCAGCTTCTGCGCCACGTTGCAGGGCGTGGCGCCGAACACGTCGGCCAGCACCAGCACCTGCGAGCGCGGCGCGTGCAACTGCTGCGCGAGCGTGATTCGCGCGGCCGCCAGCGTTTCTTCGGGCGACACATTGGGCAGGACATCGAGCGCGACGATGGCCTGCTCGCAGTCGGGAAACACATGCAGCGCGCACTGCCGCATCGCGTGCGCGAACGGGGCGTGGGCGATGATGAGGATGCTGTTCATGCAAAAGGGAGGACGACGCGTCGATTATGCGGGGGCGCCCCGGGGATGTAGATATGCGACATAACGCGGCAGCCCCGGAAAACGGACAGCACCGCCCGAACGGGCCACCGCGGGCAGCTATCAGAACCATAGCAAACGAGGCCGCCACTCATGGAAGCCTCAGACCCTCGAAGAAGGTCTTCGACGCCTCGACGGACGACGGCCGTCCCAGCACCGTGGCCTGGTAGAGCGCCACCGAACCGTCCTTCTGCGACTGGGCGAACCACAACACCTGTAGCGGCGTGGCGGAAGCACCTTGCGGCGGCGGAGCAACCTCCAGGCGGAGCGGCGCCGGCACTGCCGTGGCGCGCGGCAGGCTCGCCGAAGACTCCGCCACCTCTGCCTCGCCCAGTTGGCCGCGCGTGGCCGAGTGCCACGCGCGCAGCCAGGCTTCGGCTTGTTCGGGACCATTCGCGGAGGCGTGCGCGATGGCGAAGGTCGCGCCGCCGGCTTCGCAGCCCGTCATGTCGACCTGCACCGACTCGGCGCCCAGCGGCAACGCCCGCGTCGCACGGTCGGCCTTGCAGGGCAGCATCGCGACCAGGCCCGCACCGGCGATCGGCACCTCGCGCCAGTTGAAGGCGGGGCTGCAGGCTGCGAGCAGGGCGGCCACGGCCAGAGCTGCGAGCCGGGAGCGGGGACGGGCGAGAAACGGCGATGGCATGGGGCAGCGATTATCGAACCGCGCGGAACGGGCGCGATGTCGCCAGCACGATCCGGCACGCGGAACTAAAATCGCAGCGCCCTTGTCTTGCACGAAGCCATGAAAAAATACCTCGCCGCAGCCGCCGTCATCGTCGCACTGGCCACCGGCGTGGGCGTGTACCTCGGCTCCGGCGCCACCGCCGCCCCTGCTTCCACCTTCGTACTGCTGGACGGCACGCAGAAGAGCACGGCGGACCTGAAAGGCAAGGTCACCCTGGTCAACTTCTGGGCCACAAGCTGCGTGACCTGTGTGGGCGAGATGCCCAAGGTCATCGCCACCTACGACAAGTACAAGGCGCAGGGCTACGACACGCTGGCGGTGGCCATGAGCTACGACCCGCCGAGCTACGTCGTCAACTTCGCCCAGACGCGCAAGCTGCCGTTCAAGGTTGCGATCGACAACACCGGCAGCGTGGCGCAGGCCTGGGGCGACGTGAAGCTCACGCCGACCACCTACCTGGTCAACAAGCGCGGCGAGATCGTGAAGCGCTACGTGGGCGAGCCCGATTTCGCCGAGCTGCACAAGCTCATCGAGAAACTGCTGGCCGAAGCCTAGAACCGGCTCTTCCCCAGGCTACGCGTACTCCGTGCCGCTTCGCCGCCCCCTTTCCGGGGGCGATACCGGCGGCCCGGCGGAGCCGGTTTCGCAGTACCTCTGGATGAACAAAAGGGCGCTCCATGGAGCGCCCTCAGGCTGCTGACAAACCCTCAAGCCCTCGCGTTGCGAGGGTTTTGTGCTTTTTAATGGCGGGATGCTCAAGAGCCCGACACCTGCGCAGCAGGAACTGGAGATGGTGACGCTGGAGATGCTGGTGCCGCAGGATCACCTGCTGCGCAAGATCGATGCGGCGGTGGATTTCGAGTTCATCCGAGCGAAGGTTTCGCACCTGTACTGCGCCGACAACGGCCGCCCGGCGCTCGATCCGGTGGTGATGTTCAAGCT
>NZ_JASMRZ010000149.1 GCF_030462475.1 Variovorax sp. CAN15 | reverse complement strand
CGCACTTCCTGACGAAGACCTTGCCGAACGTGAAAACCGAGATGAATCTGCAGGTTCTGGCCTACAACCTCAAGCGAGCAATCAAGATCCTCGGCGCAAGCACCCTGATTGCAGAGATGAAGTCGTAGGAGCCGACTCGCGTCTTGTAGAGACGGCCGAGAGTTCCGGTAGGAACTGAGTCAGCCGGCCCAACGGATCTTGCGCACCCCATCAATGCAGCTGTTTCCACACAGCCTCAGTCTGAAGCAGGCGGCCGAGTCGACGATAACCAGAGGCATGAGAACATCCCATCTGCCAGCCGACACTTCCGAATAGAACAACCCTTACCGACACGGACTACGCCTTTTTGATCGAATCAGCGAGGCGTGTGATGGCGCAACGTCATTGCATGCTCTTGCGCGCCCTTTGTGCGCAACCCCTTGATCACGGTTTCGATCTCTCTCTCAGCAGTGCTACGGTGATGGGTCCAGTATTTCCGCGCACTCAACAAAGCTGAGCTAGTCAACTTTTGGTTCAGCAAGCTACCCGACAAGAGGTTGTAATGTGAGTCGCCCGCAATTGTCGTTTTTCTCATCTCATCCATGATCTTCTCAAACTTCTTGATCGCTTTGGTGTTGTCATATGCCCTACTTTCATCACCGCTCAGCTTTCCCAAAGTCTTCAGCATCTGAGGTTCGCTCTTTTTCAGCTTATTGCTATACGGGGAATAAATTTGCTGAAGACCAGGTAGCGTTCCCCCCTTCAATCGATCTTCCGTCATTTGCTCGTCTTCCGAACGCAGCGCCCCAGAAACCTGCATGCCAATAGTGCGGCTCGTCGCCTTGGACGATACCTTCCCATTGAGATCGGTAGATATCCCGCCGTCTGAGTGAAGCATCAGCAGATGAGGATCGAGCATCACTTGGTTGTTTCGCGCATTGGTAAGCGACCAACCCGGGAACAGGTTCATTGGCTCTTGGTCGTAGATGGAACCGAGTCTGTGCGTCTTCAAAGGATCCCAATGAGGCTTGACCAGGACGTTCGCCAACGTGCCAGCTGGAGCGCTCACGATCGAAGAAAAGGTGCTGTACGCCGAACCAGAGAACAACTGCAGCGTGTAGACGTAGTAGTGCCGCCTGTATGTGTCTGGGGGCGCCTCGTCAGCCAGACCAAACAGTTTTTCTAGATCGGTATCTCGAATCTTGTGGCGAACTTGCAGAGCACTCGCCAACGAACCCTTTAGCTCAACTTCCTTCTTGAGAGAGGTCGCCGTACATTCGGCAAGAAACAGACGAAGCGCTGCTGCATGCATAGTCATAAAGACCACATTCGGGTCGAGTATGGTGAAAAATGAAACCGAGCACGCGCCTCTAATACGCCGTGAACGGGTCCGCTGGTTTGAATTTCGCTCTCGAAACCGTGCTTGATCAATACCGAGAAATTGGTAGTCGCGAGACACGCCCCACATCGAACAAACCCGAAGTCGCTCCATGGTCATTAACCGACAACGAGAGTTCCTCAGCCGGGAAACTGCTTGCCTACGAGTCCCATGGATCGGGTAGCAATGAGGTACGGTCGCTAACGGCTGCCTTGGGGCAGATCGCTCGGCCTTGATGCAGCACCGTCCAAGACAGTTTGCTCCCGCTGCATAAATGGAGGCAGCTCATTTCGGATCCTCCATATGCGTAGGAAACTGACGTCGGGCCATGGGTCGTCTTGAGCGCCAAGATGGCTAACAGGTGGCTCCTGCTCAATTCGGTCGACAGCGTCGACACAATCTCCGCGTCAGGTAAAGCCTCTGCGGACGTCACCATCCGACCCAGGTTGCGGGATTCGAACCCACGCACGCTCATCTGCAACCCACCACAGCGTTAGCCTCAATAGCCGCACTCCCCATGCACAGAGCGCCGGGTACTCCCCGCAGCGAAATAAAGGAGGAGGCCGAAGGCCGGGGGGACATTCGCGGAGGGGAGTACCCGGCGCCCTGTGCACACGCCCCGAAAGCCGCTCCAAGAGCCAGCCCCAGGCCAAGCGGCTAAGGAAACCCCCGATACATGAATGGTCATGGACCCCCTAGCATCGGTAACAGTTTCCCTGTCGAGGTGTACGGAACGCGTCCCGGCGTCCGCCCGGTGACATGGCGTTCGTGCGTGCCTCACTGACCATCCTGCGATGACAACTCCACCCGAGTCCGGCCCCACGCTGGACGCCGCCAGCCCCCTTCCCCCCGACATCGAAGCCGCAGACGAACCGACCAAGGTTCCCCTTGCCATCGAGGACTGGCTCACGGTCATCATCATGGGCGCACTAGCGCTCATCACCTTTGCCAACGTCATCGTCCGCTACTTCACCGATTCTTCCTTCGCCTGGACGGAAGAGTTCTCGGTGTTCCTGATGATCATGCTGGCGCTGGTGGCCGGCTCGGCCGCCGTGGCGCGCGACCGGCACATCCGCATCGAGTACTTCTCCGAAAGCGGCTCGATGGCGCGGCGCAAGCGGCTGGCGCAGTTCGGCGCGCTGATGATCGCGGTGCTCTTCACGCTCATCGGCGCGCTCAGCATCCGCATGGTGTGGGACGACTACCGCTTCGAAGAGACCACGCCCGGCATCGGCCTGCCCGCCTGGTGGTATTCGATGTGGCTGCCCATCGTGTCCTTCGCCATCGCGCTGCGGGCCGTGGGCCTCATGATCCGGCGCGGGCGCGAGACGAATTACGACTCGGACAGCAAGGGCGACGCATCGTGATCGCCACCCTGCTCTTCGTCGCCTTCGTCGTGATGATGCTGGTGGGCGTGCCCATCGGCGCCGCGCTGGGGCTTGCGGGCGCCGCCTGCATCGCGCTGGCCAACAGCGACGCGCAGTGGTTCGGCCTGCTGGCCGTGCCGCAGAACTTCTATGCGGGCCTGGGCAAATATCCGCTGCTGGCCATTCCGATGTTCGTGCTGGTCGGTTCCATCTTCGACCGCTCGGGCGTGGCGCTGCGCCTCGTGAACTTTGCCATTGCCATCGTGGGGCGCGGCCCCGGCATGCTGCCTCTGGTGACCATTGCGGTGGCGATGTTCATGGGCGGCATCTCGGGCTCCGGTCCGGCCACGGCCGCAGCGGTGGGCGGCGTGATGATCGCGGCGATGGCCCGCGCGGGCTACCCGGGCCCCTTCGCGGCCAGCGTGGTGGGCGCGGCGGCGGCCACCGACATCCTGATTCCTCCCTCGGTGGCCTTCATCGTCTATTCGGTGCTGGTGCCCAATGCTTCGGTGCCCGCGCTCTTCGCCGCCGGCATGATCCCCGGCCTGCTCGCGGGCCTCGCGCTCATGATCCCGGCCGTGTGGCTGGCGCGCAAGCACCGCATGGGCATGCTCGAAGCTTCGCAGCCGCGCCCGGCTTTCTGGAAGAGCCTGCGCGAGGCGAGCTGGGGCCTTGCGGCGCCGGTGCTGATTCTGGGCGGCATGCGCCTGGGCTGGTTCACGCCCACCGAGGCGGCCGTGGTGGCTGTGTTCTATGGGCTTTTCGTGGGCATGGTGGTGCATCGCACGATCAAGGTCCGCGATCTGTTCGTGATCCTGCGCGAGTCGGGCGAGCTCTCGGCGGTGATCCTGATCGTGGTGTCGCTCGCCGGCATCTTTGCCTACTCGCTGTCGACGCTGGGCGTGATCGATCCGGTGGCGCATGCCATCGTGAACTCGGGGCTGGGCGAGTACGGCGTGCTGGCGCTGCTGATCCTGCTGCTGATCACGGTCGGCATGTTCCTGGACGGCGTGTCGATCTTCCTGATCTTCGTGCCGCTGCTGTGGCCCATCGTGCAGTACTACAAGTGGGACCCGGTGTGGTTCGGCGTGATCCTCACACTCAAGGTGGCGCTGGGGCAATTCACGCCGCCGCTCGCGGTAAACCTGATGGTGTCGTGCCGCATCGCCGGCGTGCGCATGGAAGAGACGGTGCGCTGGGTCGGCTGGCTGCTGTTCTCGATGTTCGTGGTGATGGTGCTGGTCATCGCCTTCCCCCAGCTGGCGCTCTGGCTGCCGCACAAGCTCGGCTACTGATTTCGTTCTTTCTTTCTTTCGTCCGTCCCGTCACAGAACCATTGTTAGGAGAACCTTGATCATGAAATTCCGCCGCACCCTGCTCGGCCTCGCCGCCGCAGCCACCGCCCTGGGCATGTTCTCGTCCGGCGCCATGGCGCAGGCCGCCTACAAGCCCGAATACAAGATGTCGCTGGTGCTGGGCCCGCCCACGCCATGGGGCCAGGCCGGAAAGATCTGGGCCGACCTCGTCAAGGAACGCACGCAGGGCCGCATCAACATCAAGCTGTACCCGGGCGTGTCGCTCATTCAGGGCGACCAGACGCGCGAGTTCAGCGCGCTGCGCCAGGGCGTGATCGACATGGCCGTGGGCTCGACCATCAACTGGTCGCCGCAGGTCAAGCAGCTCAACCTGTTCTCCATGCCCTTCCTGATGCCCGACTACGCGGCCATCGACGCGCTCACGCAGGGCGAGGTCGGCAAGGACATGTTCAAGACCCTCGACAAGGCCGGCGTGGTGCCGCTGGCCTGGGGCGAGAACGGTTTCCGCGAGATCACGAACTCGAAGCGGCCGATCAAGTCGCCGGCCGACGTGAAGGGCATGAAGATCCGCGTGGTGGGCTCGCCCATCTACTCCGACATGTTCACGGCGCTGGGTGCCAACCCCACGCAGATGAGCTGGGCCGACGCGCAGCCGGCTCTGGCCAGCGGCGCGGTCGACGGCCAGGAGAACCCGCTCTTCCTGTTCACCGTGCTCAAGATGCAGAACGTGGGCCAGAAGTTCGTGACCACCTGGGGCTATGTGGCAGACCCGCTGGTGTTCGTGGTCAACAAGGAAATCTGGGCTTCGTGGACGCCGGCCGACCAGGCCATCGTGCGCCAGGCCGCCATCGACGCGGGCAAGGAAGAGATCGTCATCGCGCGCAAGGGCCTGGTGGAAGCCGACAAGCCGGTGCTCAAGGAAATTGCCGGCATGGGCGTGACCGTGACCAGCCTCACACCCGAAGAACGCGCCGCGTTCGTGAAGGCGACGCGGCCGGTGTACGACAAGTGGAAGTCGACCATCGGCGCGGACCTGGTGGCGAAGGCCGAGCAGGCGATCGCGGCGCGCAAGAAGTAGGCACTTCTCGCCTCTCGTCGACAAGCCCCGCATGCGCGGGGCTTTCAGGCTGCTGACAAACCCTCAAGCCCTCGCGTTGCGAGGGTTTTGTGCTTTTTAATGGCGGGATGCTCAAGAGCCCGACACCTGCGCAGCAGGAACTGGAGATGGTGACGCTGGAGATGCTGGTGCCGCAGGATCACCTGCTGCGCAAGATCGATGCGGCGGTGGATTTCGAGTTCATCCGAGCGAAGGTTTCGCACCTGTACTGCGCCGACAACGGCCGCCCGGCGCTCGATCC
>NZ_JASMRZ010000148.1 GCF_030462475.1 Variovorax sp. CAN15 | reverse complement strand
ATGGGGATTCCAGCACCACGCCGAAATACCTCTATGAGTTTCCAACGTTCGGACGGCTGGACGTGCAGCTGCCGGCGGGCTTCATCGACGTGTCATGGCACAAGAACACGTGCCCTTCGTTCGAGCTGCCGAGCCCTGACCAAGCCGCGGAGTGGCCAGCGCTCACGTTGTTCATCGACTACCAGGACCAGGACGAGCGCGAAAGCGTTGAGGCCCCTCGCTTCTTTCTGTACGCCGGCAGCGACATGGAGAACTGGTTGGTTGCTACCGACGACTGGTCCCAAGTGCAACAGTGCATTGCGGCGAAGCGTGCGGAGCTGGGCTTGCCGCTGCCCGCATCCGCCTCGCCGAACACCCCGGTTGCGAATTGACGGCCGTATCGCTCAACAAGAGGTGGCGTGCGCCACCCCTTTCGGCGCGAGCCTTATCCCCTGGAGGTGAGGCGCTTCGCGCAGTTGCAGCAGTCTCGCTTCGCGATGCTCCCCGGCCCTACGGGCCGGGGGACCAACGCACCAACCTTCTCGCGCCAGCCTTGGCAGCGCCCAACTTTGACCCCGGCTACGAAAATAGGAATGTCGCAATGTTCAGCGCATGCACCCTGAATTTGTCAAAATCACCCATCAGGGCGCGCGGGCGCCCCAAATGGAGAGTTGCGATGAAGTGGACCCAAGAGCAAGGAATCGCCTTCGAAAGTGCGCGCGAGTGCATCACGGCGCTCATGGCAATCTTCACTGCCGATCTGGTTCAGGCAGAAGCCGAACACGGCGCGGATTCAAGGCAAGCCCTCGCGATCAACGCAGAGATCACCGCTCTCTTCAAGGAGCGTTCCGGGCTCACGCCCACCGATGTTGAGGGTGTGGCGCGCACCCTCGCCGCATATGCTCCGTTGGTTCGCGAAGGTCTTGCAGAGCGTCGCAACAGGCAACTGCTGGCTGCCTGATCGGTGGAACTCGACCGCCAGAAGCACTGCCTTCCTGAAGCAGACCACCAGAGAATTTTCGAGCGCTCCATCCTCCCACGGCTCTTTGCTGATGCCGCGCGCGTGGACGATCCTGTTGTCGTGATGTTTGGCGGCCAGCCCGGCTCCGGAAAGAGCGCGGCCATCGCCGACGCGGTCGCGGTGCTCAAGGCGCATGGCGGCGGCGTGGAAATCATCGGCGATGACCTGCGTAGCTTTCATCCGAAGTACGCGGCCCTCCTCGCTTCCGACGATCAAACGGCCGCGTTCTACACCGACCTCGACGCGGGGCGTTGGGTCGAGAAGGCCATTCAGCACGCCAGCTCGAAGCGCTACAACGTGGTGCTGGAGGGCACGTTTCGGCAGAGCGACGTTGTTGCCGCGACGATGACGCGATTCCGGCAGGAGGGCTACCGAGTGGACGCCCGCGCCCTCGCCGTCAGCAAGCACATGAGCCACCAAGGCGTCGTGGAACGCTACGAGAAGCAGAGGGCTCAGTTCGGGAACGGTCGAATGACGACGCCGAAGGCGCACCTGGACGCCTATGAGGGCATGCTGCTGACGGTGGAGCGCATCGAGAGCGGGAAGCTCGCGGACAGCATTCGGCTATATCGGCGAGGCGGGGTGGAAATCTACGTGAACGAGCTGGACGCGGGCGAGTGGCGCCAGGCGCCCGAGGCCCGAAAGGCACTGGAAGCCGAGCGGGACAGGCCTTGGTCGATGCGCGAGCATCAGGAGTACACGGCCGGATGGCTTCGCATTCAGAAGATGTTGCGTGCACCCGGCCGGAACGCAACAGAGGCGGAATTGAAAGCGGCGGCGGAGGCAAGCCAGCTGCGCAACGCCCTGCCTTTGCGCAACGCGAACTCGACTTCGCGGGGACGCTAGAGGACGAGACGCTTTCTCGACCGTCAGGGCAATTTTCCGCGGGCCTGTGCTTCAACCGACCCTTCGGTCCTCGCGCCGTTCAAGCAGTCAGGTTTTCGGGAGCACCCATCGGAAGTTCCGTGGGCGATCCGACCTCGATCCTCAGTGACGGGCCTCATCCTGCATGAGCATGAAGACTTCGAAGTGCACGTCCAAATCACCGTCAGGCAGCTTCACCATGTTGGTGACGCATTGGAAGACCTTCAGGGCCAGGTTTTCATTCATGGATTCACAGAAGGCTGTCTCGGAAGCGAACCGCGCACGCTTGCTTCCGACGAACTTGAAATTCAGGTCAGCCGACGCCGTCCCAGGCCGGACCTCATCAAGGCGGATGTAATCATTCGTGAGAACGATGGGGTCTACCACGTTCCCCAGCATGCCCATCAAGGCCTCAAACCGGCTGGGGATGGTGTCCTTGTCGATGTCTGAAACGCTGATTGACATGGCCCCTGTGGTTGTCTCAACCCGGGCAACGAACGTGCTGAGAGCAGTCATGGTCGAGCCTCCTTCACTTTGATACGCAGGACACTGTACAAAAATACAGTATAGCCAAAACTCTCGCGAATGGAAGCAGGGATAGGAGCCTTGCACAGTCGCCAGCGCATTCGCAGCGCAAACATTTCCCACCCGCTCCTTCACAGCTCAAGGTGCGTCTCCCGGCAATGCCGGGACCGCGCTGTCGCGGCGTTGCCGTCGAGCCGGCGCTTCGCTTGTCTCGCCCCCTTCGGGCTTCCATCGCTGACGCCTCCGCGCCGCTCGGCGCTGCGCGCTGCGCTTGCGAAAGGACCATAGACGGCTTCGCGAGAAAGCGGATATGGTGCAGCACCGCTCATGACCGAAGGTTGGACAGGGCGAGTGCTGCTGACGAACTGGCCGAAGCCCGGCGGCCAGGCCTTCTACCTTCGCTCCTCGACCACGACCACGCCGAAAAGACATGAGCACCGATCCCAAAGATTTGCCCGCCCGCATCGACATTCAAAACCCATTGGACGTTCGCCACTGGGCCGCCGAGCTTGGCTGCAGGCTCGAAGATATCCGGGCGGCTGTGGACGCGCGTGGCCCGGATGTACCAGGGGTACGTGAATTCATCAGAGGTGTTCAAGCCGGTCGCGACAGAACGAAGCCTCATGTGCGAGCACAGGAGATGACGGCAGCGGCCATTGCGCGCGGCAAGTTGGGCGCCAAGGGCTCCTAGCGGCTTCCCGATTTCCACTGGAAGCGGGCGGTGCGGGCCTACACCAGCGTCTGCAACATTTGGGCAATGTGAAATCTTTTGGGAGATCTTTCATGTCCGACGACACCAAGAAGACTGGCCTTGACCGGAAGCTGATTTCCCTCGAAGAGGACTATGAAGTGAGGGACTGGACAAAGAGCCTGGGCTGCACGCCAGCCGAGCTGCGCGAGGCCGTAAAGGCCGTAGGCAACTCGGCGGAGAAGGTCCGCGAGTACCTCGCGAAGCAAAAGTAGACGGGGTCGTCATGCCGAACGGCGGTGCGCTTTCAGTCTATAAGGCGAAGCGCAATTTCGCGGTCACTGCAGAACCTGCAGAGGGCGGCGTGGCCAGCCCGGACGCTTTGTCGTTCGTGATCCAGAAGCACGCCGCCTCTCGACTGCACTACGACTTCCGCCTCGAACTGGACGGCGTCATGCTGTCCTGGGCTGTGCCCAAGGGGCCCAGCTTCGACCCTAAAGAGAAACGGATGGCCATCCACGTAGAGGACCATCCAATTTCCTATTCCTCCTTCGAGGGCACTATTCCACCGAAGCAGTACGGTGCTGGCACGGTGATCGTCTGGGACAACGGCACCTGGGAGCCTGTCGGCGATCCGCGCAAGGGCCTGGCCGCCGGCAAGCTGGTGTTCAGGTTGCATGGGCAGAAGCTGGAAGGCCTGTGGGAGCTTGTGAAGATCGCCAAGGGTGGGGAACGGCAGGAACCGTGGATCCTCTTCAAGAAGAAAGATGACTTCGCGCGGCCGCACGTGGATTACGACGTGCTCACCGCCCTGCCCGACAGCGTGCTTTCCAAGCCATTGAAGAGGCTTGCAGCCCGGCCTGCAGCGGTGGCCAAACGAAAGACGGCCAGGCCTGCAGATCCGCTGGCCAGCGCGCGCAAGGCCGAACTTCCCGCCAAGATCGGGCCGCAGCTTGCCACTCTGGCAGCCGGCATTCCGTCGACGGGAGAGTGGCTGTATGAAATCAAGTTCGACGGCTACAGGCTCATGGCACGAATCGAGAAGGGCAAGGTTGCGCTTATCACCCGTGGTGGCCATGACTGGGCAGCCAAGATGCCAGGCCTCGTTGCTGAGCTCGGCGAGCTCGGCCTCACCTCGGCGTTTCTTGACGGGGAAATCGTGGTGCTGGGCGCCAACGGCGCGCCGGACTTCAATGCCCTGCAGAACGCTTTCGACCGGCGCAAGGGCGCAGAGCGGATTGTGTACTTCGTCTTCGACGCGCCATTTTTCGAAGGCACTGATCTGCGCGAAGTGCCGCTGAAGGAGCGTCGCGCGCTTCTGCGGGACTTCTTCGAGGAGCGGGCTTCGGAACACGTGCGCTTCAGCGCGGATTTCCCTGCCGATCCGGCTTCCATCTTGAAGTCCGCGTGCCAGATGCAGCTGGAAGGCGTCATCGCAAAGCGCGCCGACGCTCCGTACGTGTCGCGACGCAGCGAGACCTGGCTGAAGCTGAAGTGCAAGCTTCGGCAGGAATTCGTCGTGTGCGGCTATACGGACCGGACGGACAACAGCGCGCAAATCGGAAGCTTGCTGCTCGGCATTCATGACGACCAGGGCAACTTGGTCCCCGCTGGCAGTGTCGGAACCGGCTGGAGCGGCAACGAGGCGGCTGAGTTCAAGCGCAAGCTCCTGCCGCTGGCCGTCGACGCATCTCCATTCGACAACGGCACCTCGAAGCCGGGTCGATGGTCCAAGCGCAAGGAGGGGAGCGAACGGTGGGTGAAGCCGGTCATCCTGGCAGAGGTATCGTTTGCCGAGTGGACGCCCGATGGTCAGGTCAGGCACGCATCCTTCATCGGGCTGCGCGACGACAAGCCGGCCAAGGCCATCGTGAGAGAGCAACCGAAGGTGGTTGGCGCGCCTCCGGTCGCCGGCGCGCGGGGCAACTTCGGGACCGGCGCCGGCGGTGGCGATGCCGGAAAAAGCGTGAAGGTCAGCCACGGCGAGCGCGTGATCGATGCCACCACCGGCGTGACCAAGCTCGACTTGGTGCGGTATTACGAATCGGTTGCCGATTTCATCCTGCCTCACCTGAAGGGGCGCCCCTGCTCTCTCGTTCGCGGTCCTACGGGCGTTACGGGGGAGCTGTTCTTCCAGAAGCATGGAGAAAAAATCGGCATTCCTGGCATCACTGAGTTGCCGGAAACCCTTTGGCCTGGGCATACGTCGCTGCTCGAGGTGGGCAACGCAAAGGCGCTGGTCGGCGCCGCGCAGATGAACGTCATTGAGTTCCACACGTGGAATTCGACGGCCAAGGCCATCGACAAACCCGACCGGATGATTTTCGACCTCGACCCTGGCGAAGGGACGACCTGGGAACACATTCAGGAAGCTGCGACGCTCATGCGAACCATGCTCAACGCTCTGGGCCTGGAGTCATGGCTGAAGACGAGTGGCGGCAAGGGGCTGCATGTGGTCGTCCCGCTCGCCCCCCGCTACGACTACGACACGGTGAAGGGCTTTTCCCAAGCCATCGTCCAGCACATGGCGCGGAC
>NZ_JASMRZ010000147.1 GCF_030462475.1 Variovorax sp. CAN15 | reverse complement strand
GTTGGTGGCCCACGCCGTGGGCATGTGGTTTAGCGCCTCGCCGCGAACGCCCACTTTCAAAACGAAGCGTCGCTCAGCGTCCCTGCGGGTGATCGGCTTTTCGAACGACTCCCATGGAGCCAGCGTGGCGGCCTGGGCGTCGAAGGACGGATCGGAGGCAAGGCCGAGTTCTCGAGCAACATCGTCCGCAAGCAGCGCGGCGGTCTTCGGGCGTACCGCCGGCGCCTTTGTCTCGCCGACGAGGATGTAGATCAAGCCCATCTTGGAGTGCCCGCCGATGCTGCTCACCTGCAATTCGTTGGTCTGGTAGAGGCGCGCGGAAACGCCCTGCGCCTTGATGGGCTCGGACCACCGCGCCTTGTCCATCGGGATCGACGGCAAGGATGCAGCGCATCCGCCAAGTGCCAGAAGAACAGGTGCAAAGAAAGAAGACAGGCGCAGCGCAAGCATTGATTGAAAGTTACTCATTGGAGAAAACGGCCAAACACATGTGTCGGCGGCGTACTTGAAATACTAACAATCACAGGACGGAGCACCGGCATGCCGGTCTCGCCCCTGCGCTTTGGCCGCGCGCTCAGGGCATGCTCCAAGCCGCAAGAAGGGTAGGGTGGACGCTCGCGCTCCACCCGTCATCCAGCAGATAGCAGGGCAACGCTGCTATGCGAAGAGGTTCAACTGCAGGCGGTTGGCGAGGATCGCTGTGCGGGCGACTTCCATGCGGTCGACGGCCAGCGACTTCGTGTCGGCAATAGCCTCCCGCGGCGCGAATACGCATTCCGTGCCCGAAGCGCCCCCGGCACCTGCACCGGACGCAGAGTGGTCCTGCTCCTCACGGGGCATCGCCGGCCGCTTGCGGAGCCGATAGTCCCAGCCTCCGAAAACGTGCGCAGGCGTCACCCAATGCGACCACTCCTCGAGAGAAAGGGAATTGCCGTGGATGACGATTCCAGGGATGCCAAGCAGAGACAGCTGAACGTAGCTCATGTGCACGGCGGTAGCGTCCACGTCGACCGCAGTGGCGTGCATCACGGCGGAGGCGTTGAGCCCGCTGTTCGCAATCTCCTCTGCACAGGCAATCAGCATGGCGCCTGCGCCGGCGGCCGGCTCGCTTATGGAGATAAATCCCTGCCGCTCCCACACGCTGCGAGCATCCACAAGCGTCACCTTGGCCATGAGCGATGCCACCGAATACGGCGTGAAAAATTGCCCGTGCGCGGCGTCTCCTAGCTCCAATGCCATGAAGAGTTCGCCCATGCAGTCGGCATGACCGCATTCCAGCCACTCGACCAGCGCGGCAAGCATCTCGCCGAAGCGAAATACCTCCTCCCGCTCGTACTTCCGGACGATTTCCATGTAGCGCGCCTCGCGCTTGGCGTACTGCGATTTGTCCACCGCATTGCTGATAGCAAGGGCCGCCAACTCGGCGAAGTCCTGAAAAACTTGAAAGAGCCGATAGCGACGCGCGTTGTCGCGAAGCAGCGAAATGAGGTGCTTCTTGTGAGCACCAGGTCCGAGAGGAGATTTGGCCATGGTTCCGCTTTTGAAGTTCGATTTATCGAAGGCTGCTGAATCAAGCGAGGTGTGGGTGTCGCTCCAAAAACTTCGCAGCCGCCCATTCGGACAGCGCGACATCCGCTCGATGAACAAGGTGATACCGCTCCTGCACTTACGACCACTTCACGAACGTCGCCCAGTCCTCGTTCTCTCGACCTTTGAAGTGCGGGGTGAGCAACACCTGTTGGCTCTCGTCGGTTTGCGCGGCCCAGACCTCGGATGCAGGAACCACGTCCTTGCGGCCCTTGATCGCGTTCCACGCCGCTGCGCTGTCGGTCGCGCGGACCATGAAATTGCCGAGTTCGAGGTGCTCTCTGGCCTGCGGGTGGTTGGTCACAGGGGTGACGGTGATGAGGTGAAAAATTGCCATGATTTCTCCATGAAAAAGATTGCGACCTGGCCCGGTTGAAGGCCTTCCTTTTGGAGTCGAACCGGAGCGGCGCTTGCGCCGTTTCCTCCTGTTCTCGCCCGGTGAACGGCGCGCGGAAGACGACGGGGGAGCAAGGGGGAGGGTCTGTAAAGGCCTTGCCTTTACGGATGCCCCCTTGCAGGCGCAGCCGGTCCGCCGGCGGCTTGCGCGCAAAGTCACCGGACAAAGCGAGAAGAGGGGGAAACGAGCGACGCGGGCGTCGATCGCGACCTGGTGCGCGAAAGCGCGCACCGCAGCGCCGAAGGCGCCTCGAATGGCCGAAGGCCGCGTCGAACAGCGTGAGACAGCAGCAGGGCTGCGCAGCTGCAGTGGAACAGCCTGCAGCTGCTCGCCGTCTCTGCGTGCAATGCACGCCTGCTGGGGGGCAAGCGGAGCGCGCAGCGCCGCAAGGCGCGGAGGCGTCAGGGATGGAAGCCCGAATGGGGCGAGACAAGCGCAGCGCCGGCTCGATGGCGAAGCCACGACAGCCCGGTCCCGGCACCGCCGGGAGACGCCCAGCCCGCAAGGCGTCGACCAATCGAACTACTGCGGCTGCTTGGCCAACTCGACCAGCGGCACCCGCGGAGATGGTTTGCGCTGCTTCCCTTCAAGCAATACGATGACCCGATGTGCTACAGCCAACAGGTCGTGCAGGACTATCGCCGTTACCTCCGTGACTACGGCGCGAGTCTGAGCATTAAGGAGTTTTTCGATTGCTTCTATCGGCGGAAGCAGGGTGAAAAAATCGCGCTTCCCAAGGGCATTGAAGACGCGTTCGTTGCCTCCAATGACGACTCCATGAGCGGCATCAAAGCACTCATCGAGGACTTCCGTGCGAGCGAAGCCACGCGGCTCGAGAAGGAGCTTGCGTCGCAGCGAGAGCGGCTTGCTGTCGCGGAAGCGAAGCTGCTGGTGAAGGTCACGAAAGGGGCGAGCGAGAGCAAGCGCATTGCGACGGACAAGATTGCCAACGCCCTGCTGAAGCTCGGTGACCTGCAACGAGCGCAGCCCGAGAAACGCGACTCGCGAATCTTCCCGGGAACCTACGCCCTGGTGCTGGTTGTCGAGGACGGGAAGCCAGTCGTCTACCCCATGCGCTATCAGTGCCGGCCCGCCGGCGCGCCAGCCTTCTACGATTCAAAATTCCCCGGAACGTACAACGCCAGACGGGACAACCTGAACGGGTTTTGGCGCAAGCAGTGGGGCCACAAACACGGAGTGGTGATTGCGACGGCGTTCTACGAGCACGTCAAACGGCATCACAACGAAGGCCGCGCGCTCCGGGAGGACGAAGACGTTGAAGACATCGTGATCGAGTTCAAGCCGCAGACGGGAGAGGAAATGTTGGTCGCCTGCCTGTGGTCGCGTTGGACGAAGCCCGGCGAGCCCGATCTGCTGTCGTTCGCTGCCATCACGGACCACCCGCCTCCCGAGGTTGCCATCGCTGGGCACGACCGCTGCATCATCCCGTTGAGGCCCGAAGATCTCAGCGCCTGGTTGTCGCCCGAAGGGCGCACGCTTGAGGAGCTGGAAGCCATCCTAGACGACCGGTTCAGGCCTTACTACGAACACCGCTTGGCCGCATAGCTGCACGGCCGCGGCCGCGGCCGCCGCAGCACGCGAAAACCCACGGCTGCCGAAGAGCAGCGCTACTCTTTGGCCAAGTCTGCGAGAACCTTCAGGTTCTCGTGCGCCCACACTTTGAAGTCGTCAACCTCGTCTTTCAGCTGCTGCAGCTGCAGGGCGTCCTCATCCTCTGCGGTGCACGATGCGAGCACCGTCTGCCACGAGCCCGCGGTAGCGCTGAAGCGTTCGAGGATCTGGGCGCGCATGACGATCAAGTGAGAGCGAATGTCCGCGCGCATATCGAGTTTCAGGTCCACGGCGTCGCGCCAAAGGGCGATGCTGTCGCGTATGCCGGCGGGGTCGAGTTCGACTTTCATCTCGCCGAGCTTACTGGGGGTTCGAAGTCCTGCGGAAAGTCGTCGTCCATGTCGGCGAGCTGCAGGAAAGAAAAAGCCTCGAGGAGCAAACCTCGAGGCCTCCAGGTCCTCAGAACCTATCAGCGAGTCGGCAGCGAACGCGGATGTTCGCGAACCACTTCGCGGCGACCGAACCGGACGCGCGAGTATTCCTCGATCCAGATGGTGCCCACTTCTGCGGGGTCAAAGCATTCCATTTGATAACTCCAAATGAGAAGTTACCGGGTTGTTCACTCCGACGAACGCCAAATGCCGTAAAGTAGGCATGTGTTCCCCAACACGTGGTTCGTCAAGTACGGTTCGACCCGCTTCACCGACCAGAGCAAAGCCCGTTCGGATCTGTTCCAGAGATCCTGACGGGCTTTTCTCATTCTTCAAATGCTTCCGAGACCCATCCCGAGTTGCTGATTGCGCGTCGCAAATTCAGTCTTCCATCCAATGATAAAGGGAAGAATCTATTCCTTCCAACACTCGTTTTTCGGCGACGCGAAAAAATTAAAATTATAAAAATACCTTTTGAATCAAACGTTTAGCCGTGAGGCTAGGTGCGTTTCGCCCCCTTGTTTGTTTGCGCAAGCCACTATCTTATTCGAGGCTCCGCAAAGATTCGGGATGCCACAATTCCTGGGTCGATTCGACTCTGTGAGATGCGAACATCGCAAACGATTTTGTGATATAGCGCCGCTCAGCGCGTCGTGAACGATCGCTGACAAGATAGTAGTGTGGTGTCGCAGGAAGACTGTATAAACGTACAGTATGTCCACGGCTCCGCCTCCGTTCGCAGAACTTCACTGCCGTTCGAACTTCACGTTTCTGCAGGGCGCGTCGCTGCCTGAAGAGTTAGTGGCCCGAGCAGCTGAGAAGCACTACTCGAGCATCGCGCTCACCGACGAAGCATCTCTCTCGGGCGTGGTGCGCGCGCACATCGAAGCCCGTGAGCGTGGGATTCATTTCATCGTGGGCAGCGAGCTGCAGCTGACGACTGCGAGCGGCACACCGTTCGCACGGGTGGTGCTGTTGGCGCAAGACCGTCGCGGGTATGGGAACCTGAGCGAGTTGATCACCTTGGCCCGCAGAAGGGCAGGAAAGGGGTCATACGTCGCCCAGGTGGCCGATGTCGAGGGCAAGACAGCCAAGGCCCCGCATCTCGCCGGCATGGCCGGCTGCTTGATCCTGCTTCTGCCGGAAAAAGACGCCGCCGAAGAGCAGATTTTTTCTCAGTGCATGTGGTTGAAGACCTGGTTCGGCAATAGGGCCTGGGTTGCCGCGTCACGCTGGCTGGAACTGGACGACGAGCTGCGTCTGTACTCGCTCGAAGTGGCGGCCCGGCGGGCCGGCCTTCCAATCGTGGCCACGGCCAGCCCGCTCATGCACTGCACCAGCAGAAAACAACTGCAGGACGTGCTCACCGGCGTGCGCGTCGGTCGTCCCGTGCAGGAATGCGGCTATGACCTGCTTTCAAACGCGCAGCAGTACCTGCGCGGCCGCGCTGTGCTGGCGGAAGAATTTCCGCACGAATGGCTCGCCGAAACCGTCGAGGTCGCGCGGCAATGCACCTTCAGCCTGGAAGAGTTGCGGTATGAGTACCCCGACGAAATCGTGCCGACCGGCGCAACGCCGGCGTCGCACCTGCGAGAGCTGACCTATCGCGGCGCTGCCGACCGCTTTCCGCAGGGCATCCCATCGAAGGTTGCGGCGCAGATCGAACACGAGTTGGCAGTGATCGCACGCCTGCAGTACSAACCGTACTTCCTG
>NZ_JASMRZ010000146.1 GCF_030462475.1 Variovorax sp. CAN15 | reverse complement strand
CCTGCTGGCCGCGGCCGCGCAGAACATCAAGAAGATCGCGCTGCTGCTGGCGCGCATGAGGGCGCTTTTATGTCGCGTCAGGCGCTGCGCAGCCATGAAAAGGCTCTTGGAGCGCTACTTGGTCGCTGTCGCTGGGCTGTGGCCCCATCGTCGCGAAATCAGCTTCACCTGAAAGAAAAAACCCCGCGTTCCAGAAAACGGGGGGTTCGTCAGCAGTCTGAAGCCCGGCGCAAGCCGGGCTTCTTTCATTTCGCGAGACACCGCGGATCCGGCTCTGCCGGTCCGCAGGTGTCGCCCCCGGTAGGGGGTAGGCGTAGCGGACACGAAGTGCCGCGCAGCCTGGGGGCGAGCAATTACATGCCCATGCCGCCCATACCGCCCATGCCACCCATGTCGGGCATGCCGCCGCCGGCAGGAGCGTCGTCCTTCGGAGCGTCAGCCACCATGGCTTCGGTCGTCAGCAGCAGCGAGGACACCGAAGCGGCGTTCTGCAGTGCGGTGCGGGTGACCTTCGTCGGATCCAGGATGCCCAGCTCGAGCATGTCGCCGTACGTGTCGTTGGCGGCATTGAAGCCGTAGTTGCCCTTGCCGGCCAGAACCGCGTTCACCACCACCGAGGCTTCGCCGCCGGCGTTGTTCACGATTTCGCGCAGGGGAGCTTCGATGGCCTTCAGCACCAGCTTGATGCCGGCGTCCTGATCGGCGTTGTCGCCCTTGACCTTGTCGCCCACGGCTTGCTTGGCACGCAGCAGAGCCACGCCGCCGCCGGCCACTACGCCTTCTTCCACTGCGGCGCGGGTAGCGTGCAGGGCGTCTTCGACGCGAGCCTTCTTTTCCTTCATTTCGACTTCGGTGGCGGCGCCAACCTTGATCACGGCAACACCGCCGGCCAGCTTGGCCACGCGCTCTTGCAGCTTTTCACGGTCGTAGTCGCTCGTGGCTTCCTCGATCTGCACGCGCACTTGCTTCACGCGGGCTTCGATGTCGGCAGCAGCGCCGGCGCCGTCGATGATGATGGTGTTTTCCTTGCCCACTTCGATGCGCTTGGCTTGGCCCAGGTCGGCCAGCGTCACCTTTTCGAGCGTCAGGCCCACTTCTTCAGCGATGACCTTGCCGCCCGTCAGGATGGCGATGTCTTCCAGCATGGCCTTGCGGCGGTCGCCGAAGCCAGGAGCCTTGACGGCCACGACCTTCAGGATGCCGCGGATCGTGTTCACGACCAGCGTAGCCAGGGCTTCGCCTTCGACTTCTTCGGCAATGATCAGCAGCGGACGGCCGGCCTTGGCGACTTGTTCCAGCGTGGGGAGCAGGTCGCGGATGTTGCTGATCTTCTTGTCGAACAGCAGCACGAAGGGGTTGTCCAGCAGCGCCGATTGCTTCTCGGGGTTGTTGATGAAGTAGGGCGACAGGTAGCCGCGGTCGAACTGCATGCCTTCGACGACGTCGAGTTCGCTTTCCAGCGACTTGCCGTCTTCGACAGTGATCACGCCTTCCTTGCCGACCTTGTCCATCGCGTCGGCGATGAGCTTGCCGATGGTTTCGTCGCTGTTGGCCGAGATCGAGCCGACTTGAGCGATTTCCTTCGACGTGGTGGTGGGCTTCGAGGCCTTCTTCAGCTCTTCGACCAGGGCCGTCACGGCCTTGTCGATGCCGCGCTTCAGGTCCATCGGGTTGATGCCCGCGGCCACGTACTTGAAGCCTTCGCGAACGATGGCTTGAGCCAGCACGGTAGCGGTCGTGGTGCCGTCACCAGCGTTGTCGCTGGTCTTGGAGGCCACTTCCTTCACGAGCTGGGCGCCCATGTTCTGCAGCTTGTCCTTCAGTTCGATTTCCTTGGCCACCGACACGCCGTCCTTGGTGACGGTGGGGGCGCCGAACGAGCGCTCGAGCACCACGTTGCGGCCCTTGGGGCCCAGGGTGACCTTGACTGCGTTGGCCAGGATGTTCACACCCTCGACCATGCGTGCGCGGGCTTCACCGCCGAAGACTACGTCTTTTGCTGCCATGTTTTATTACTCCGAATGGGATGTTTGAATTACTTCTCGACGACCGCGAACAGGTCGTCTTCCTTCATGACCAGCAGTTCGTCGCCGCCGACCTTGACGGTCTGGCCGCTGTACTTGCCGAACAGGACGCGGTCGCCGACCTTGACGGTCAGTGCGGCCAGCTCGCCCTTGTCGTTGCGCTTGCCCGGGCCCACGGCCAGGACTTCACCCTGATCGGGCTTCTCGGCGGCTGCGTCGGGGATGACGATGCCGGAGGCAGTCTTGGTTTCGCTGTCAACACGCTTGACGATCACGCGATCGGCCAAAGGACGAAGTTTCATTGCATCTCCTGGATGTATGGATAAGAAACGGGTTTGTGGTCGGACGCCGGACCGGCAGGTCTGGCAGCCCATCGACTGGAAGCGAGGCCGTTGTTAGCACTCGTCAGCAGCGAGTGCTAATCATAAGGGCAATCGATGACGTTTCAAGGCTGGGGCTGAGTTGGCTGTGCAACGCCACCTGCGGAACGCCGGTGAAGATTAGTGAACGCGCCATTCAACTTTCGCGCGAAGTTTTATCCGGGTAAAATAAGGGGTTGCTAGAAGTGAGGCAAAGCTGACGCAGACGAGGATGCCAACCGACGGGTGCAGACTGGCAGCAGTCAGTCGGCGCGGCCTGCTGAATGACTGCTGTGCGTTGCAATCGAGCCATCCGACGGTGCATCGATCCGCCTCACTGCCGCAGCAAGGCGGACGGACTTGCGCCGCTCAATCGACGCTCGTTCAAATTTCCGTCTGTTCTGAAATCTCCAGGGCGTCATCCACCTCGATGCCCAGGTATCTGACGGTCGACTCGAGCTTGGAGTGCCCGAGCAGCAACTGCACCGCGCGGAGGTTCCTCGTCCGCCGGTAGATCAGCGTCGCCTTTGTCCGTCGCATCGAGTGCGTTCCGTAGTCGGTAGGGTCCAAGCCAAGCTCTCTGACCCAGCCACCAAGAATCCGGGCGTACTGCCGGGTGCCGAGGTGCGGCGAGTCGTGCATTCGGCTCGGGAAAAGGAAGTCGTCCGATCGCAGTCCGGAGCGCTGGATCCACGCCTGCACAGCCTCGCGGGTTCCAGGCGTGAGCTCGAACTGCACCGGACGCTGCGTCTTGTGCTGCATCACTGTTGCCCTTGGGGCAACTTGCTCTCCGTGGCACACGTCCCTGACTTTCAGGCTGACAAGATCGCAGCCTCGCAGCTTGCTGTCCAAGCCCAAGTTGAAGAGAGCGAGTTCACGCACTCGGCACTCCAGTTGCAGCCGCACCCGCAGTGCCCAGATGTCTTTGAGCTTGAAAGGTGCCTTCTGGCCGACGATCTTGCCCTTGTTCCAGGGCGCGTGGCAGGTTGCAGTGTCTACTGATCCCATGATGGTCTCCCATCGAGTTGAGGGAACCTCAGCATGCGCGGGTCGGACGGAAGCTTTCCTTGATACCGCGCCTGCTTCACTAGACTAGGCCTCGACCTTCGCGGCTATGTGTGACCTTGTTCACCACTGCGGGTAGCCGGCTTAGTTGGCCGTCGGCCTCAAGTCAGCGTTGCTCGACAGGCACGTTTCCTGTCGCGCGAAGTTGGTCCCAGACGCGCTCGTTGAACTCATACAGGGTGTCACGGGCCGCGCTGATGAAGTCCACGTCTGCCTGCACTCGCGTCAATTCGTATCTTTTGTACCGATGGCTGATGCCAGTGCGCTTCGACTGTGACTTCACGCGCACGTACCCACCTAGTTTCATCCCGATCCAATCCGCGTGCGCGTACTCATTGCGGCGAGTTGCGCATTCCGTGAGCAGGACGTCCACCTTGCGCAAGTCCTCGTGGGGCACGGCTGAACCCCCGTGTTCGATCATCTGGCCGTACAGGTCCAGAAGTGCCCGCACCTTCGCGGAGAACAGCATGCCGGCCAAGAAGACGTCCATCCGCTCATCTTGAAAGGCATCCCTGAGGATCGCCTCACGGATGAAGCCCGACACGTGGTCCTCCAGCGAGTTGAAGTGGATGATGATCCAGCCGATCTCAGGCGCAAGTTCAACAAGGTAGTCCGTGAGGTCGTCGTCCTCCACCGGCTCCAACTCGTCGGCTTGGCGCAGGGTGAGATGGAGGGGGGCGCTGGGATTGTCTTCAGGCATCTGATGAGTCTATGCGCCCAATCGCCAAGGATGCGCTGCAGCTGCAGTTGTCGTATGTGTTTGGTCCCGACCCATAGCCGATCTCACGGATCGCGTCCAGCAGGACAGCAGGGAAGGTCGCCACGATGGCGGCAAAGCGAGTGCATGCTCGCGCCGCTTCAGGCAGCATTCGGCCATAACCGGTCATTCGAGGAGGCCTGGTCGCGTCGTCGGCGACGGGCGTCGATTCAGTTTTCTGCCCCCTAATAAGTGAGTAGTGCCTCGCAGCCCATATCCTTCCTCCCGTGCATTGTTTTGTGAGAACAAGAGGGAATTTTTAATGAGACTGATGATCACCGCCGCGGCAGCCCTTTTCTGCTGGGCCACGAATGCGTCGGCAGAACAAGTTACCTTGAAGGCGCTAGGAGCTGCTGTAGTTCTTCCTCCGCAGTGGATCGTCACTCAGGGTGGTGATTCCACACGCCGTTGGGCCGCATTCAAGCCATCGAAAGACGCCGATGCGAACAACGCCTTGCGCTGCAGGATAGACAAACACCAACTGCCCGAACGTTTTCGTAGCATGACTCAAGCTCAGATCAATGAGTTGCAGGCGCGCGCGCCGCTCAGTGCTCCAAAGTTCGCGGAGCAACTGCAAATGGACGGAGTGTTGCCCACCATCGTAGAGAACGGCGATGGGATGATCGATACCAGTCGTGCGAGTTGGGCGATCACGACTACTTCGGAAACCAAGGGGACAACGACCGCTTACTACAAGTCGAAAATTGCGTTACCCCAGACGCCTGGATACGGTTGGAACCTTCAATGCATTGCTGTCTCGACCGGTGGACCGGCTGGGGCGAACGCAGTATTCATCGCAAGCAAGTCAATCATCGATCAATTTTTCCAGTCGTTCCACTACTTGCCTATACAGAACTAGCGCAGGCTATGGCCCAAACGCGACGCCGCTTACGTGACGGGAGGCGGCCACAAGCGGACGCACGGTTTGCTCCAGACCAGCCGCTGGGCACCAGAGAATATGATTTGCCATGCTATCCATACCTCGCTTCCAGACATTGGGCCAGTATCACGACGCATGGAGCACGGTGCTTCTTTTTGCACCAGATGATTTTCGCTCCTTCGACGTCGATGAGAAGCCGATTGATCAGCGCGCGCGCCTCGACAGCGAGTTCTCAGACCTAAGGGATGGCTTCCACTTCGCTGAAAAGAAGCTGAAAGACGCTCGTATGAGCCGGATTTGTCGCGAGCTCTTAGATATGTCTTATGAGGCGTATGTATCGGGCGACGCGAAGCTTGGCGCTCACACCCTCCAAGAGTGCGAGGGGCTGATCTGGAAGGGGCGGCAGTTGCCGGTCAAGTACGCCGTAGAAGCGGAGCGCCGTGCCTTTGGCGATTTGCTCCTCTTCAAAGACGTAGTGATTTCCCCTTACCCGTATGAAGGCACTGAGCAGGACCTGGGAGATGTTCAGCGCCTTTTGTGGAAGCACGCTGACCGGATCTCATCGGCTCAACTTGAAGAGTCCGCTGGCTTCAAGACCTATTGGTGTCCGCGCCGAAGTAGAACTGAGCCACCGCGCCGCTTGAATCGTGAGCCAGGGGTGGAAGCCGACGCAGCAATGGTCGACTGTGGATAAGTGTATGTCTTGCCTTGTTCTGTGACCTCCTTTCGCTTCTTGTGATCGAACTCATAAGGCGCGAAGGGCGTAGC
>NZ_JASMRZ010000145.1 GCF_030462475.1 Variovorax sp. CAN15 | reverse complement strand
GGCCTGGTGACGCTGATGGGCCTCATCAGCAAGCACGGCATCCTGATCGTCGAGGTGGCCAACCGCCTGCAGAAGCAGGGCCTGAGCAAGCTCGCCGCCATCAGGCCGACCGGCCCCGCGCCGAAGATGGCCACCGTCGAGCCCGGTCCCAACTCTCCGTTCACAGCAGCCTGGTAGCCGGTGGGCAGTATGTCCGACAGGAACAGCACCTGCTCGTCGGCCAGCCCCGGCGGAATCACGAGCGGGCCCACGTTTGCCTTGGGCACTCGCACGAACTCCGCCTGCCCGCCCGGATAGCCGCCGTACAGGTGCGAGTAGCCGAACAGTCCCGCACCGGAGCGCACGTTCTTTTTGTTGAGGATGGCGCCGCGCCCGGGGTTTGTCGTCTCGCAGGCAGCGAACAAGGTCTTGTTGCAGAAGAAGCACTGACCGCATGCAATGGTGAAAGGCACGACCACGCGGTCGCCTTTCTTCAGGCGCGTGACTCCCTTCCCTGTTTCCTCCACGATGCCCATGAACTCGTGGCCCAGGATGTCGCCGGACTCCATGTCCGGGATCTTGCCGCGGAAGATGTGGAGGTCGGAGCCGCAGATTGCCGTCGCGGTCACGCGAAGCAGCACATCGTCGTCCTGCTCGAGCACCGGGTCGGGTACGGTCTCCACGCTTACGTTCTTCGACGACTGGTAGGTAAGAGCTCTCATGATGAAAACGTCCCTGTAAAGATGGTCAAGCAAGCAGGTTGCGGGCCGAAGCAATCGCTGTTCAGGCAAAGCAGCAACGGAAATTAGGGGGTGCCTGTTTTCATTTTTGTAGGAATAAACGCACTTGATCTGCACGTGCGAGCCGGGCCTTAGGCCTACCCACAACTGCGCCATTGGCGCATGACAGCCAAGACTGCACGCGACAGAGTTGCCACGGGTTCCGCAGGCCAACAACATACAGCCGGAGCGCGTCATGTCAGACTTGCCTGATTCAAAATCTCTCGGCGAAAGTTCCCGCGGCAAAATGCGCTGGTTCGCCAAGCTGGGACCAGGCCTTATCACCGGTGCCGCCGACGACGATCCAAGCGGTATCGCAACCTACTCGCAAGCAGGCGCCCAGTTCGGCTACACCGTTGGCTGGACGTTGCTTTTGACCTATCCATTGATGGTCGGCATCCAGCTTGCAAGCGCGCGCATTGGCCGCGTCAGTGGACGGGGTCTGACGGAGGCATTTACTCGCCTATGGCCTGCGCCCGTGGTGTGGCTGCTGATTGCATCACTGCTTGTAGCGAACGTCATCAACCTGGGCGCTGACCTGAACGCGATGGGAGATGTGACGGCACTGGTGATTGGTGGGCCGAAAGTTGCCTATGCCGTCTTCTTCGGGATACTGTCGCTCGGGCTGCAAATTTGGCTGCCCTATGAACGCTATGTGCGTGTGCTGAAGTGGCTCACCTTGTCGCTGCTCGCCTACGTTGCTGTTGCGTTTGCTGCGCACGTCGATTGGCTCGAAGCGCTCAAGGGCGCGTTGTGGCCGCGCTTCCAGTGGAACAAGGAATTCGTGACGACGGTGGTGGCAATTCTGGGCACCACCATCAGCCCATACTTGTTCTTCTGGCAAGCCTCCCAGGAAGTGGAGGAAATCCGGCGGGTACCGGAAGACCAAGCCCTCAAGCGAGCGCCCCATCAGGCACCTGCGCAATTGGGAAGACTGAAGACCGACACGTGGATCGGCATGGGATTCTCCAACGCCGTCGCGTTTTTCATGATCCTCGCTACTGCGGCCACGCTGCATGCCCATGGGCAGACCCAGATCGAGACAACATCGCAGGCCGCCGAGGCGCTCAAGCCCATCGCAGGAAATGCCGCGTTCGTGCTGTTCGGCCTCGGCGTCGTTGGCACGGGGATGCTCGCACTGCCCGTGCTGGCCGGCTCGGCCGCCTACGCGCTGGCCAGCATGCTCGGCGTGCGCAAGGGGCTGGACCGCCCGGCGGCTGGCGCACCGGCCTTCTATGGAATTCTTGCTGCGGCAATGCTGCTCGGACTGGCCATCGGTGTGTCGGGCATCAACCCGATGAAAGCGTTGGTGTACGCCGCGGTGATCAATGCCGTGAGCTCGGTGCCAATCATGGCTGGGGTAATGCTCGCTGGATCGAGCCCGAAGGTCATGGGGGACTTGGTCATCCCTTTCAAATGGAAAATCGTCGGCTGGGCGGCCACTGGTGTGATGGGCGCTGCTGCAATGGCGATGCTTGCCACGATTTGGCTGTAATTCTTCCGCAAGATTCTTGGCCAGAACGCGGTGCTTGCCTACGTGCGACGAGCGATAAGGAGTCATGTTTCACTCTTCTGCCTCATAGGAGAAAGCCATGACCCAGCGACGAAGCGTTCATTCACCCGGCAGCCCTGCAAAAACACCACAGCCCACCAAAGGGGCAAATCCAGACGGCCGCACCCCAGTGGAGTTGCCTAGCGATCCGGCAACGACAAAGGCCGGCGGCGTCGCACCAGTCAAACGGACTCCGAAGTAAAGACAGTTGACCTATCGCTCCGACCTCAGAGGACAACGCGATCACAACCCTCAAAAATTCACATGGCCCTTCCCGATGCCCTCAAATGGAACCGCGAATACTACTCAACCGCATAGGCCGGGTGACGAAGCACTGCTTGGGCTGGGTAAACGTTGATTCAAATTTAGCGGCTAAATTTTCAGTCACGAGGTATAGGCTTGCGAGAGCGGCGCTCAAGGTAACGCTCCCACACATACAAACCCGGCAAGGCGACCAAGTGCATCAGTGCAAGTACGAGAGCGGCTGAAAACATGCAAACCGCGAGCAGAGGACCTGCCGCAATCCCGAGAATGATCTTGAACATCGTTACTGACCAGCCTGCCTCCGTTTCAGGAGCTTGGGGGAGTGCATAGCGCCTGCTTCCGTAGGGTCAAGTGCGCTTCGCAATAAGGCCGTATAGGGCCAGCACGATCACGGCGCCGATGACCGACGCGAGAAAACCTGCAGTCGTACCCGCTGTGTACCAACCCATGGCTTGCCCCGCGTAAGTTGCGACGAGGGAGCCCACGATTCCCAGCAGCGTCGTCCAGATGATCCCTAGTGATTGACGTCCTGGTAAGACCGCGCGGGCGACCAGCCCTGCCAGGAAACCGATGATGATTGTCCAAATGACCGACATAGATGTTCTCCCCAAAAGGCAGCGACGGCCGCTGCCAGACCACTTTGACTAGTTATTTGCTTGCGGTCTTGCTAGCCAGATCCTTAGCGTGCTGCAGATGGCTCTGCACCACCGGCAACATCTTGGTTGCTAGCGCTTTCAGATCCGAGTCCTTGGCGTCAGCCTGCGTTTTCTTGAGGAGTTTTTCTGTTGCCTCGTGATCGCCGACACCCGCTTGCTTAACGTAGCGACTGTCGAACAGTCCTCCGGACAGCGTCTTGAATTCGACCATCACTGCTTTGTGCTTCGCATCCGGACCGTCGGGCAGATCCACTCCTTTGGCCGATGCCAAGGTCTTTACGTCGGCAAGACCTTTCGAATGATCCTCGACCATCATCTGGGCAAATTTTTTAACTTCGGCATTGCCGGACTTGTCGACCGCCAGCTTTCCGCTCTCGACTTCTGCGATGTTGGCCTGCGCGATGTCCTTAAGCAGCGATTCGTCAGCGGATGCGAGCTTGCCCGCGCCATGGGATGGCAGGCCCAAAAACATCAAGGCCGAGACTGCCGCGGTCGCGACGAAGCGAGAAGTATTGGTCATGGGAGTGCTTCTTCATAGAGTTTGTATGGGCGCAGACTGGCATGCGCCGGCTTGCGAAACTGTAGGAATGGGCGACTTCTCTCCGCCAGTGCGCCAACGCGTTGTACGTGCTGCCAAGCGCCAAAAAAAGGCACGCTCTAACGGAAATCTCTGCTACTGACGCGCAGACCTTGCAGCAGACTCGTGTGGTCGGTCAACTGGCTTGCAACGAGCGACTGAACCCCCTTCTCCGACTGCCAAATTCCATCGACCGTAAGAAGCATTGACCCGCGCAGCGCTCGACGCTGCTCTTCCGCGATTGATGGCCAGACGATGATGTTCGTCGTACCTGTTTCATCCTCGAGTGTTGCAAAAATTACTCCGCTGGCAGTGCTTGGCTGCTGTCTGTGGGTAACGATGCCGCATGCGCGGACTTTTTGACGATCCTCGGCTACCGTTCGCAAGCTGTCCGAAGTCCATACGCCGAGAGCTGCGAGTTGTTCGCGCAGCAATGCGAGGGGATGCCGGCGCAGTGTGAGACCCATCGTCGCGTAATCGTCGAAGATTTCAGCGCCCTCTTCCGGGCTGGCGAACTCGACGGGATCTTCGAAAGTCCTAGCCTCTCGAAGCATTTCCGTGGGTCGCGTGTCCACCCCCGCGGCCGCCCATACCGCATCGGGTCTGTGTCCCGCCACGGAAAGCAACGCGTCAGCGCCAGCAAGGCATTTCAGGTCGTGCCCGTCGAGCTGAGCCCGCCGCGTCAGATCCTCGACGCTGGCAAAGGGCACGGCCCCGCGCGCTGCGACGATACGCTCAGCTGCGGCCGCGCGCATGCCGCCGATGCGCGAGAAACCCAAGCGCACCGCGCGCAGCTGCTCGCGATAGCGCGTGTCCCAGCGCGAGGACGGGTTCGCGGTCTTCGCGTGCTCTTCGAGCGTGCTGTCCCAAGCACTCACCTGCACGTCGATCGGTCGAATGACAACGCCGTGCTCGCGCCCATCGCGCACGAGCTGGGCCGGCGCGTAGAAGCCCATCGGTTGGCTGTTGAGCAGCGCCGCCAAGAACGCGTCCGGATGGTGTCGTTTCAGCCAGCAGCTGACGTACACCAGCAGCGCAAAGCTGGCTGCGTGACTTTCGGGGAAGCCATAGCTGCCGAATCCTTCGATTTGCTTCGCAATCCGGTCGGCGAACTCCTGTGTGTAGCCCTTGGCCAGCATGCGCTGAACGAGCTTCTGCTGATGCGGCTCGAGGCCGCCGCGCTTGCGCCAGGCGCCCATTGCGCGGCGCAGCTGGTCCGCTTCTCCGGGCGTGAAGTCGGCTGCGGCCATTGCGATTTGCATTACCTGTTCTTGAAAGAGCGGAATACCCAGCGTGCGTTCGGTCGCGGCGCGAATTTCTTCGCTGGGATATTCGATCGCTTCTTCGCCAGCTCGCCGGCGCAGATACGGGTGGACCATGCCGCCCTGTATCGGTCCCGGCCGGACGATCGCCACCTGAATGACCAGGTCGTAGAAGCAGACCGGTTTCAACCGCGGGAGCATGGTCATTTGCGCCCGGCTTTCGATCTGAAAGACGCCCACCGTGTCGGCGCGCTGGATCATCTGATACGTCAGTGCGTCCTCGGCGGGCACGTCCTGCATGCGCATCGGGCCGCCGCCGCGTTTTTCCCCAACGAGGTCCAGCGCGCGATGAATCGCCGTCAACATGCCCAGGGCAAGGCAGTCCACCTTCAGCAGGCCCAGCACGTCGAGGTCGTCCTTGTCCCACTGGATGATGCTTCGGTCCTCCATCGCCGCGTTTTCCACAGGCACGAGGCGGCTGAGCTTGTCGCGCGCGATCACGAAGCCGCCTGTGTGCTGGCTCAGGTGCCGCGGAAAGCCGCGCACCTCATCCGCGAGATCTATCCACTTCGCGACGAGCGGCCGTGTGCGGTCCAGGCCGTTTTCTGCGAGACACGCATCGCTGATCCATTCTTCATCTGTGCCAAAGGCAGACTTGGCCAGCTGCTCGGCAACTTCCAGCGGGAATCCCAAGGCCTTCCCGACGTCGCGCAGCGCAGACTTCGAGCGGTATGTGGTGACCACGCCCGTGAGCGCTGCTCGATCACGCCCGTACTTTCTGTAGATGTACTGCATGACTTCTTCGCGCCTCTGGTGCTCGAAATCGATGTCGATGTCGGGAGGCTCCTTTCGCTCTTCACTTACGAAGCGCTCGAACAGGACGTTCATGCGTGCGGGGTCTACTTCGGTGACGCCCAGGCAATAGCAGACGGCAGAGTTCGCGGCCGAGCCGCGTCCTTGGCAGAGGATGTTGCGCGACCGCGCGAAGCGGACGATGTCCTCTACGGTCAGGA
>NZ_JASMRZ010000144.1 GCF_030462475.1 Variovorax sp. CAN15 | reverse complement strand
GGTAGACGAGGCTGGGCTGCCCCTGGCGTGCGCCTCGCGTGGGCGTGGTGATGTCCACGCGCATGCTGTAGGGGGTGATCCAGCGTGCGCCCAGGCTGCCCTGGTCGAAGGCGTCGAGGTCGCTGGCGTAGGTGCGCGCCCATTCGATCGGCAGCGGCGCTGCGAGAACGAAGTCGGTGTGGGTGAAGCTCTCGTTGCCTGTGCTCAGGCTGATGGATGCACCCTTACGCGCCGGTGCGGGGCAGTTCTTGCAGCCTCCGGTTCCCTGGACATCGGCCTGCTTGGAGATGTGTCCGAGCGGAGTGCCCGGATTTTCTTTCTCCGCTTTGGACCCTGCATGCGGCGACACGATCGCCGCACGCTGGCCCTTCTTCTTCAGCAGCGCATCCCGCAGCTTGTGCAGCAGCCACATGATGCTGGCCTGCGCCTCCTTGTCCGCCAGCTTCGACAACTGCCCCCGCAGCAGCCGCTTGAAGTCCAGCATCTGCGTGATCACGCCATTGACCCGGCCCGCGATCCCATCGGGCAGCTGGCTTGCCGCCGCCTTGGCCACGTAGTTCGCCGACTGCTTCGAGTAGCGCACCGCCGCGCCCCACATACGGCCCCACGTGCTCTGCGTCTTCGGGTCGTGCACCTTGGTTTCGGGTGATGCAGGCGTGCCTACCGTGAACAGGTCCTTCTGGCCCAGCACACGCCGCAGGATGTCCACCAGGTTGTCGATGATCTTGTCCGCAAGATCGGCGCAACTCTTCAGGATGCCGTCGAGCTTGGCGATCGCGCCGTCGATGAACTTGTCCAGCTCACCCATGATGGTGGCGTTCAGATGGCCCACCAGCGTCGTCACGATAGCCTCGCCCAGGTTCGACGCCGCCGTCTTCAGTTGCTGCCTCACCAAATGCAGCGTCGGGCGCAGGCTCATGCGCGCCGCAGCCATGCTCGGCGGTATCGGGATCAGCCCGATCAGGTTGATGCCCAGGCTCACCCAGTTCAGGAACGCATCGACGCCGTCCTTGGCCTTCTTCTCGACGATGTTGATGATGTCCAGGAACACATCCACCAGCGCCATGATGTTCCCGACGATCGGGATGCTGCCCAGCACCATCGTCAGCCGCTCCAGCGTCACGTAGCCGCCGCTGAACGAGCGCAGCCAGTCGTCCACCGCCTTGCCGGCCGCGGCGATGTCCTCCTTCACGATCGTGTTCAGCGGCGCTACCGCCGTCTGTGGTTCGCGCTCGGTCGGCTTCTGGCCTTGTTGTTGCGGGCCTTCTGTTCCTGCCATCTTTTCTCCCTGCCTCTAGCTGATACCCTGGCTGTGCTGTGAATCCGTGCTCTTCAGGGCCGGATCACGCAGTCCTTCATCGTGAGAAACGCCGACCCCATCGCGAAGCCGACCTCGCAGCTCGCGGTGAACTTCGCACCGCTGCGCATCTCACCCATCTTCTGGTTCTGTACGTCGTCCGCCGGGGTCAGGCGCGCCAGCTCCTGGCTGCCGCGCACATCGGCGGCGCGGATCAGCGACGTACCACCGAAGGAATCGGATGCCTCGACAACCACCGCCGGGAACTGCACGCGCTTGCCGTATTCCGGCATGCCAAGCGCACGGCGGCCCTGTTTCTCGTAGCTCTGGTGAAGCTTGGTCAGCGTGGTTTTCATCTCGGCTTGCGCGGCGCACAGGGAAGCAGCGCCGAGGAAAGCAGCGGCGACGAATACGGTCTTGATGTTTTTCATGAACATGGAATCGATGAAGTGATGGGATGTGGTTGCCCCTCGGGGCTCAGTTGATGTTGGCGCCCTGGAACTCGAGTTGCTCGAAGGTGCTGCCGGTGAAGTCCACGCTGCGTCCCTGCAGCCCCTGCGCATGCACCACGGTGCCGCTGCAGTCCAGCACGCCGACGTCGTTCCAGCTGCCGCCCGCGAAGCTGATGTCGTCCCACTGGCACTGGCGGAAGGTGCTGCTTCCGATGCTCGCGCCATCGAAGTTCGCGCGCGTGAAGCTGCAATTGATGAACGTGCAGCCGGTGATCGAGATGCTGCTGAAGTCGCACTGGGTGAAGCTGCAGCCCGTGAACTGGCAGCCGCTCCAGCCCGCCTGCTTGAAGCTGGTGGCGGTGAAGCTCGTGCCAGCGAAGGTCGTTGCGGCGAACTGGGCAAGGCCCAGGTCGAGCCCCGCGTAGGCGAAGCTGTCGGCCTGGCCGACGAGCCCGGCGGGAGCACCGCCTGCGCCTTTGCGCCACATGTCGTGGGCGAGGATGATGATTTGGGAAGACACTCGATGCCCCTCGGTTGGCTATCTCTTCAGCGAGACAGATGCTTCTGAAGGACTCGGCCGCTGAACTTGTCGATCAGCAGTTGCGGCTCCGCCAGGCCCGGCAGAGCACCGCGATGACCCTGCGGCTTGTTCGACGCTTCCCACGTAACCCGGTATCCGTCGGATGCATCGACCAGCACAAGCTTGTAGTTCTCGAGCCGCAGGCCAGAAGACCTTCCATCCTCCCAGGTCACTGCAATCGCCTGTGCTACCAGGCCATCGACTTCGATGATTTCGTTCATTCTTTTCTCCCTTGCAAAATTGAAAGCCGCAGACTCGGTCGGTCGCGGCGTCTTTTGAAACAGTCCCAGCGTCGGGACCACTACCTGCTTCCTTGCTCCCGAAGCATTTCGCCCGTGGTCCTCGAGGCGATGTACATGATCGACCGCCCCAACCTGCTGGCGTTGCCAAGTCCCTTCTGCCCGGGCGGCAGCTTGGCAGAGAAGGCTATGCCGATGGTGTCGACACCGTCTTCGTCCTCGCCGTTCTCTTTCCGCCTTTCGGCAATCTGGACGTCGAAGTTATTCAGGTCTTGCCCGGTCCTCTCGAACAGCCTGAAAGCGTTGCCCAATGCGATCACCACCGGGGTGTTGAGCAGCAGCCGATCCGGCGACTCGATCTCGAAGAGCGGCGCGGCCGAACCATCGAGGCCGTCGCTCACGGACGCGAGCCCCGGGCCTTCGCGCGGGCCGCTTCGATCTCCTTGAGCAGATCTCCTGCCTCCGCATTGCCGCTCTTCGACGACTCCGCCGCCCAATGCGCGGCTTCGGCGAGGTCCTTGCCGCTCATGTAGAGGTCGTAGGCCAGGTTGTGCTGCGCGACGACGTGTCCGGCCTTGGCCGCGATCGTCAGCCAGCGGATGCGCTGAACGTCGTCGGAAGACGTGAAGGTGTAGTACAGCGAGAGACGGAACGCAGCCTCGGCGTCACCGGCCTCGGCCTTCGTGATCAGTTCGGCTCGTTGCGCATCTGTCAGCGCGTAGGACTGCGCACCCGAGATGGGCGAAGAAGAAGAAGAAGAAGAAGAAGAGGCTGGTGCGGCGTCGGGCGTGTCCATGGTTTGGTTCTGCGTTGCGTAAGAGACTGAGAGGCTCAGAAGTAGAAGGGGAAGAAGCAGGGCCGGCTTCACGCCGAACCTGAGGTCGATGTTCTTCATGGCTTGGGGTTGAAGGTATGCCAGACGCCGGGATCGGCGGTGTCCATGGTGCCGTCGGCCTTCTGGCCGGCAGGCTTGTAGGCGCCGTGGGGCCAGATCCACAGGAGCTTGTCGGGCGCCACGACAGGCGCATTGAGCTCGTTGGCCAGTTTCTGCGCGTACGGGTCGGTCCCCTTGCCGGTCTCGCAAGACATCAGCTGCACCTTCTGGCCTTCCGCATAGGACGGGTGCGCCTTGATCCGCTCTGCCATCTGTGCGGGGGTGATGCCCTTGAGCGCGGTGTCGGTCATGATGCTCGGATTGCCATGGGAGCCGACCGTGAAGGTGCCGGGCGGGCTCGGGATGTTGTCGGCCGACTGGCGGATCGCCTCGTTGTGCGGAAACAGGTTGATGTCGACCAGCCCCAGCGGATCGATGCCGCGCACGGGATTGCCGCCGACGTACGCATACAGGTTGAGACCGCCCGCGAGTCCCAGCGGGTCGGGAGAAACATACCGGCCGCTCGCCGGATCGTAGTAGCGGTAGCGGTTGTAGTGCAGCCCTGTCTCTGCGTCGAAGTACTGCCCCTGAAACCGGATGGGGTTCGAGAGGCCGGCACGTCGCCCCGCTTCGCTGATGACTTCGCGCGCCTCGCCCCAGGCCTTGTACTGGGCCGACCAGGCGACGCGGCCCTCGTGATCGGTCAGGTCCCGCGGCGTGCCGAGGTGGTCGCACTGGTAGAAGGCGACCTCGTCGGCTTCGAAGCTGCGTTGTCCGGGCTGGAGCTCTCCGTTCCACAGCGGGTCTTGCTCGATGTCGTAGGCGCCGCCGTTGGCGGCCATGAGCTCTCGCACGTCGGGCGTCCTGCCCGGCACGATCGCATGCGCCTGGCGCAGTTGAACCAGCGGAGCGAAGGAGCGCGGCTCGTGGACGTAGTGCACGCTCCAGCCGCGTCCGTCGTCTTCCTGCTCCGCGGCGAGGCTCTGCGTGCTCTCGAAGGCAAGCATGTCGCCATCCCAGCCGAACCGGGTGATGCTGTCTCGCGAACGTTTCGAGATGCGGCGGCCCAGCGGGTCGTAGGCGAATGAGGTTTGCGTGCCGTCTTGGTCCGTGGCGGAACTCAGGCGCCCGAAACCGTCCCACGCGAAGGTGGTCGCCCGGCCGTTGCATACGCGCTCGACCATGTGGCCGTGCTCGTCGTATCGATAACGGACGCCGGCATAGGCCCGGAGCAAGTTGTCGAGCAAGGGAGCGATGGGAGCCCGGCTTGCGCCGGTGGTGCCGGCGGGCTCGGCGACGTTGCCCGCCGGATCGAAGGCGAAGGTCTCGCGTCCGAACCGGCTGTTGGCCTCCACGAGGCGGCCGACGGGGTCGTAGCGGTAGTCGAGGTTGCCATGATGGCTGTCGCCGATGGCGACGAGCTGCCCCGCCCTGTCGTAGCCGTAGGTGCGCTGCAGCTGCAGCGCCCCGGGTGCGCTCGCCTGGCCCGGCACGACCTGCTGTTCCAGCCGCCGCCCCACGTTGTCGTAGCGCAGTTTCTGGGCCAGGCCGTTGCGCTGCTCGCGCACCACTTCGCGATGGAGGTCGTCGCGCTCGAAGCCGAGGATGTCCTGCCCGTCGAGCAGCAGGCCGTGCACGTGGCCCGTGCCGTAGGTGAGCCACTGGGTCGTATGGCCGTCCGGACGGATCGTGGCGACGCGCTGGTTGAGCGCGTCGTAGCGGTGCTGCCATATCCCCGTGCGGCCGGCCTGCAGGTCGTGCTGATGCTCGCGCGTCAGGTTGCCGGCCGGGTCGTAGAACCACTGCAGGCGCGCGTCGTTGTTGGATGCCTCCACCATGCGGCCGTTGCGGTCGAAGGCGAAGCGCTCGACCTGGCCGCCGGCGGACCGCTCGGTCATCCTGCCCATGGCATCGGCCTGCAACTGAACCACTCGTCCGCCCGCTTCGACCTCGGCGAGCCGGCCGGTGCTTTCCTCGTAGCGGTACCGCGTGGTCCGGCGCGCGAAGTCGGTCTTCTCCAGCAGTCGACCCACGGGGTCGTAGCGCAGGCTGTGGCGGCTGCCGTTCTCGTTGTGCAGTTCGGTCAGGCGGCCCAGCAGATCCCACTGGTACCTGAGCGAATGCCCCTCGGCATCGGTGCGGCCGGCGATGAGCCCTGCGCGGTCGTAGCTGTAGTGCGTGGGGCGCCCGAGCCCGTCGACATGCGCGAGCATGCGTCCCTCGGGGTCGTGCAGTTTCTGCTCGCGCGTGCCGTCGGGCAGCACGATCTCGTGGAGCAAGCCAGGCACGCTGCCTTGGGCACGCAGTACCGCATCTTCCTGCGGATAGCTGTAGAGATGGCGCGTGACATTGCCCGCAGGATCGACGGCCGTGGCGAGCCGGCCGCGATCGTCGTAGGTCCAGCGGCTGGTTTTGTCTGAACAATCGGTGAGGCTCGCGAGCCGGCCGCGAGGCGTGTAGCTCATCAGCTTCGTGCCGCCCTTGGCATCGGTGATGCGCACGGGCCTGCCGGCCTTGTCGTAGGCGTACTCGGTCTTGTGCCCCAGCGGATCGATCTCTTCCGTGAGGTGGCCTTGCGCGTCGTAGTCGCGCTTCCACACGCCGCCTTCGGCATCGCGGATGCCGGTGAGCCGGTGCAGGCTGTCGTACTCGTAGTGCACACGGCTGCCGTCCGCACGCGTGTGCGTCTGCAGGTTGCCGTCGGGGTCGTAGGTGTAGTCGTCGGTCGTGCAGGTTGCCGTCGGGGTCGTAGGTGTAGTCGTCGGTCG
>NZ_JASMRZ010000143.1 GCF_030462475.1 Variovorax sp. CAN15 | reverse complement strand
CCCGGCCCGTTCGCAATACACTGGCGCTGCATCCGCTTCGGCGTGTTGTGGGCACGGCGTGCGGAATGAAGCTGCCAGGCCAACGGCCGCCGCCGTGCCCGCCTACGACTCGGGCATGCCCCGAGTTCTACCGCACTCGCAGCCCACCCTCCCAGAGGACCGTGGCCGTCACGACGCGCCGCCGCGCAGCAGGCCGCCCTGCAGGGCGGCCTGCTGCGCGACCCATCCCACACGAACGATCACTGCAAAACCGCCGCCTCGCCGCCGGTCACGGAAACGGCACCTCACCGCCGATGAACAAAAGCGCCTTCTCACCGCCGAATAAGCGCGCTTCCTGACCGCCGTTCACAGGCCTTCTCGGGAGCGACGATGGCGTCTATGTGGGAGGCTGGCTCGACAGTTCTGGCGCGCTGCACTACCTGCGTCACTCCGGTCCTGAGCACATCTTGACCTACGCGCCGACGCGGTCCGGCAAGGGCTTGGGACTCGTCATTCCCACATTGCTCACATGGAAGCACAGTGCATTTATCACCGACTTGAAAGGCGAGCTTTGGGCAATGACGGCGGGCTGGCGAAAGAACCATGCAGGGAGCAAGGTCCTTCGGTTCGAGCCTGCTGCGTCGAACGGAGGCATTCGCTGGAATCCTCTTAACGAGATCCGGATTGATTCAGAAGCTGAAGTTGGCGACGCTCAAAACCTAGCGACCCTGCTGGTGGACCCTGACGGCAAGGGGGACTTGGATCATTGGCACCTGACGGCTCAAGCGCTGTTGGTAGGGGTCATTCTTCACGCTCTCTACAAGGCCCGCGATGGAGGGCCAGCAGCTACCCTGGCCGCAGTTGATGCATTGCTGGCGGACCCGAGCCGGGACGTGCGGGAGCTGTGGATGGAAATGACCACGCACAGTCATCGGGATGGCATGCCGCATCCTGCTATCGCTGCAGCAGGAAGAGACATGTTGGACCGACCCGACGAGGAAGCCGGCTCCGTGCTGTCCACCACGAAGTCCTGCCTTTCACTCTATCGCGACCCCGTTGTAGCGATGAACACCAGCGACTCGCAGTTCAAGATTAAAGACCTGATGAACGCCGACGTGCCTGTCAGCCTCTACATCGTCACGCAGCCCAACGACAAGGACCGCCTACGGCCGCTGGTACGCGTGATGGTCAACATGATCATCCGCCTCCTGGCTGACCGCATGGAATTCGAGACCGCTACCGGCGGCACCAACAAGCCGTCTTGGTGGAGGAAGCTGCTCGGGCTGAAGGGCACTTCCAAACGCGATTACGTGCGGCAGAAAAAGGGCTACAAGCACCGGCTGCTCGGCATGATCGACGAGTTCCCATCGCTCGGGAAGCTCGGCATTTTGCAAGAGTCCCTTGCTTATGTTGCGGGCTACGGAATCAAGATGTACCTCATCTGCCAGGACATCAACCAAGTCAAAAGCGAGAAGACTGGGTACGGGCACGACGAGACGATTTCCTCCAACTGCCACATTCAAAACGCATATCCCCCGAACCGCATCGAGACCGCCAAGCACTTGTCCGAACTGACAGGCGTGACCACCATCGTGAAAGAACAGGTCACGACCAGCGGGAAGCGCGCCGGTATGTGGCTTGGTCAGGTCTCGCGTACGACGCAGGAGGTACAGCGACCGTTGCTCACCCCAGACGAAAGCATGCGGATGAAGGGCCCGTTGAAGAACGGGGACGGCGAGATCACTGAGGCCGGAGACATGGTCGTCTATGTGGCGGGCCGGCCGGCGATCTACGGCCGCCAGCTCCTCTACTTTCAGGACGAAACATTTTTGGCCAGGGCTGCAGTACCGGCTCCAAAGCAAAGCGATGTGATGCGCTCGCGGCCGAGTGCCATAGAGCCGACCACCGTTTCGATTTGAAGAGGGGTGGCATGAATTGGCTCGGTCGAATAGCGGGTTGCACGTTGGTCACGCTCGCCGCCAGCGCCTGGCTCATTGAGCGCGAGGGAATCTACCTCAACACCACGGTCAGCATTCCACTCGGCTTTTATCGTTCCGTGGCGAGTCCAGTCGCGCGCGATGCGTTCGTAGTGATTTGCCCGCCTGCAGCTGGTGCCTTTCTTGTTGCGAAGGCCCGCGGCTACGTCCGTGTCGGCCGCTGTCGCAGCGGTCTTCTTCCCCTGATGAAGCGTGTCGTCGCAACACGTGGTGACCGTGTATCCGTCGTGGCGGCAGGGGTTTCGGTGAATGGCCTGACCGTAGCCGAGAGTGCGCCGATGAAGGCCGATGGCCAGGGCCGGCAGATGCAGGCGTACAGCATGAATCGCGTCCTCAACGCGGAAGAGATTTTTTTGATGGGAGACCACTCGCCAATCTCATTCGACTCCCGTTACTTCGGTCCGTTGCTCGCGACGGATGTGCAAGCGGTGGTGGTTCCCTTGGCCACGTGGAAGTAGTGAAACAAACAAACTGAGAGAACAATGCGTCTGTACATTGCGGAGAAACCGAGCGTGGCTCAAGCCATAGCCAATGAGCTCGGCTCGCGCGGCAAGCGCGAAGGACATTTCGACTGCGGCGACTCGCTCGTGACATGGTGCCGAGGGCACATGCTGGAGCTATTGAAGCCGGATGCCTATCTGGGTAGCGACGTGCCCACCCAGTCCAATGGGAACAAGTTGTGGCGTGCGGAGGACTTGCCGATCATCCCCGGCGAGTGGCTGTCGATGCCGCAGGAAGACTCAAAACAGCAACTTGCAGTAATTGGGCGCTTGCTGAAAACAGCAACAGAGGTCGTGCATGCTGGCGACCCCGATCGCGAGGGCCAATTGATCGTGGATGCCGTTTTGAAGTGGTTCAAGTCGACACTTCCGGTTTTACGCTACTGGGTCAGCGCCATCGATGCAGTGTCGGTTCAACGCGGCCTGGCTTCGTTGAAGGACAACCACGCGTACCGAGGATGGGGGCATGCTGCCGAGCAGCGCTCTCGAGCAGATTGGCTCATCGGGATGAACTTGAGTCGCGCCTACACCCTGCGTGCGCGGCGTGGCGGATCTCAAGTGCTATTGACGATCGGACGGGTGCAAACACCGACGCTCGCGCTGGTGGTGCAGCGGGACAGAACAATCGCTTCGTTTAAGCCGGTGAACTTCCACGCCTTGAAGGCAAGTTTTTCGCATGTAAACGGTTCGTTTACCGCAAGGTGGAATCCGGCGGAGGACCAGGTCGGCATAGATCCCGAGGGTCGCCTTGTCGACACTGCAGTCGCTGAGGCCATGGCGAAAAAGGTATCGGGCCAAACGGGCTCAATTCGTTCGCACGAACAGGAGTTGAAAGAGGAAAGGCATCCACGGGCGTTCTCGCTTTCCAGCCTCACGCTGCTGGCCTCGAACACCTACGGATACAAGGCAACAGACGTCCTCAGCATCTGTCAGGCACTTTATGAGACGCACAAGCTCACGAGCTACCCGCGCACCGACTGCCCGTTCCTTCCCGAGTCTCAACACGCAGACGCGCCGCGTGTGCTCGCTGCGTTGAAGAAGGTGAACCAGCATCTTGCGAAGCATGTCGATCTTGCGGATGCGACGATCAAGTCTGCAACTTGGAACGACAAGAAGATCACTGCACACCACGGCATCATTCCCACTATGCATGAGGGCTCGCTTGCCTCATTGAGTGCCGAGGATCGCAATGTCTATGGCCTCATCGTCCGCTCCTATCTTGCACAGTTTTTTCCTCTGCACGAATTCTTGCGTACAAAGATCGAGGTAGTCGTTGCCGGCGAGTCCTTCTCGGCTTCAGGGAAGGTGGTCGTGAAAGCGGGTTGGAAGGCCTTGTACGGAGGGGAGGCTTCCGAGCAATCGACTGATGACGACCCTGCCGAAGACCAGGCGCAGAACCTCCCGGCGATCCGCAATGAGGACGAAGTGAGTTGCATCGCATGCGAGAGGATCGACAGGAAGACAAAGGCGCCCCCTCACTACACCGATGCCACGCTGGGAAACGCGATGGCCCAAATCCATCTGCACGTGCAAGACCCAGCGCACCGAAAGATGCTGCGAGAGAGCGACGGTATGGGGACGGAGGCCACCAGGGCCGCGATCGTCGCTGACCTAGGGCGTCGCGGCTACGTCGAGACGAAGGGCAAATTTCTCGTTCATACAAAGCTCGGCGGTGGGTTGATCGACGCCGTGCCCGAAATCATTCGGAGCCCGCTTCTCACCGCTCTCTACGAACGGATGTTGAAAGAAATTGAAGGCGGGCACGGCGATGTCGGTGGCTTCCAAGCTCGGCAGGAAAAGCTGATTCGTGAGGAAGTCGCTCGGGCGAACGATGGTGCTTTGCGCATTGCCGGCGGTGGCACTTCGCCGTGCCCAAAGTGCTCGAAAGACATGCGCCGAATCAAAGGAGAGAACGGTTTCTTCTGGTCTTGCATCGATCGCGAGGCCTGCAAGCACACGATGGACGACAAAGCCGGCAAACCGGTGGCAAGGCAGGCTGCCGTAATTTCCGACGTTCACAAATGCACCGCTTGCGGCAAAGGGTTAGTCCGCCGCAAGGGCGTCAAGAAGGCCTGGCAGAAGACCGCGCGCGACTGGTGGGGCTGCAGCGGGTTTCCCGCTTGCAAGCTGATCTACGGCGATTCCGGTGGAAAGCCCGACCTTGCGCAAAGCCGCACCCCCTCAGCACAAGACGGTGCCGCGATTTAGCAGCTAAATCCCGAATCGAGCAGCAACTTTTCTATCCATGGAGCACGCAATGAAAAATCCGGACCCAATTTCAAACCCCACAGTCAATGCAGCGTGGGCCCACGAGCAGGCCCTCGCTAGCGCACGTATTGAGGGCTTCGAGCCCTCTGCCGAGTTCATGAAGGACGCTGCAGAGCTGGAGGCTGGCCACATTTCGGAAGCGGAGTTTTTGGCACGCGTGGAGCGCCGTGCAGCTGCGAAGAACGCGGGAGAAGCTCATGGCTGACGACCTGGCACGCTGGAAGGCGTACCACTATCCCGGTAGCGACGTGCTGGTGAACAAGCCAGGAATTCGCGACGCGTCGGTCCTCAAATCATTTGAAGCGGAAAGTGCCTACCTTCGGACAGTTCAACTTGCTCAACAACCGATTTCGGGGCGCTTCGACCTCGCACACCTTCAACGCATCCACCAGCACCTGTTTCAAGACACCTACGAGTGGGCCGGGCGACTACGCGATGTTTCCCTAGCTAAGGCGCATTCGAACTTCACCGAACCGGACCATATCGGGCGTGAGGGGGAGCGCATTCAAAAAGGCATAGAGGCCGCGGGCTACTTTCAGGGAAGCGAAAAAGCAAAGTTCGTCGTGCAGCTTGCACGGCTCCATACGGACTTGAATCGGCTGCATCCGTTTCGAGAGGGCAACGGTCGAGCAACGCGAGAATTCCTTGGCCAGTTGGCGTTACAGGCTGGCTTTGTACTTGATCAACGCCGTATCCAAGGCGACAGATCCGCCTGGAACTCGGCCTCCGCGAGCGCGTTGGCAGGCGACACTGCCGCGATCGAGCGCGTCTTTGCTGAAGCCGTTCGCCCGGCTGCGGCGGTGGCCTTCGAGCGGCTTTCGCGTGAGGATGCACTGATGAAGCATCCCAGCCTCGCGTCTGCATTTGCTCAGCTCGATGTGAGAACCGCGGCGATCGAGAAACGGTACGTCGCCAACGCGAAAGCGAAGGAGCATTTTTCGGCGCATGCCAGGGCCGAGATTCTCCGATTGATCGACGGTGGAAAGCTGCCGCTGTTGGACCAGGTCGTTCCCGTCGCGAAGGCCGGGTTGCGCGAAGTTGGTCAGTCTTTCGCGGCTCGACATTTTGCTGATGCGGCGCAGAAGGCTCAGTTTCTCGCCCAAGTCGAAAAGCGTTACGGTTCGCGTCTCGATCCAGCTGCCGAACGCACGCACAAAATACGGCTCTAGTTTTGCGCTTCAAAGAAAAAGGGCCTTCAACAGCGAAGGCCCTTTTCTTACGCTCTCGCCATTCGGCGAGGTCTTGTAATTTGCTCCTCTCCTGCAGGACCCTCCGCGACGTTGCTCTTCTTGCGGCTGTGGTCGAGCTCAAGTGCCTTTGCTTCGATCGCGGCGAGGACGACTGGCCGAACTTGGCGCGCGACTCCCTCTGTTCCGAGCGAGCTCCGTGTTGCGACGTCGTTCCAGTCGGTGAACTTCTTCATGTGTGACAGCGCCGCGGGCAAGCTCTACGACTTGCGCATGCGGCGCATGATC
>NZ_JASMRZ010000142.1 GCF_030462475.1 Variovorax sp. CAN15 | reverse complement strand
AGCGCACGCTGCCGAGCGCGGAGGCCACGTCGCCTTCGCAGCCGTGCATGGCATCGACCGTGAGCTTGAGCTGGTCGACCGCATCGCGCAGGTGCAGCGCCACGTCGTTCATGGCGGTGCCGGGCTGCTGCGCCATCTGCAGCAGGCCGACGAGCTGGCCGCCGAGGCCGTCGTGCAGGTCCTGCGTGAGGCGCTGGCGCTCCTCGAGCGCGCCGCGTGCCTTCTCGCCTTCGCGTTCGCGCGCGAAGACCGCTTCGAGCGCCGCGTTGCGCTCCGCCAGCTCGGCTTCGAGCGATGCGTTCATCTGCGCCATGGCGCGCACGTCCTTGCGCATGCGCTCGGCGATCACCCAGGCCAGCGAGATCGCGAAGCCCACCCAGGCGAAGCGGATCCACGGCACCACCGCGTAGGCTTCGGGCGAGGTGCGCATCACCCAGTTGTCGCGCGCGGCGCTCAGCACCACCAGCACCACCGCCACGCCCAGCACGCGGTGCTCCAGCACCGAACTGCGCACCGCCACCCGCAGCACGACCACCACCATCGCCAGCCCGGCCAGGAAGAAGAGCATCTGCCACGCCGGCATCAGCCACAGCAGCGGCACAGTGATGCCCAGCGTGGCCGTCACTGGCGCCAGCAGCGCCAGCAGGCCCAGCAAGCGCGCGAGCCGGGTGTCTCCCTTGCCCACCACCGACAGTGCGAAGCGGCACAGCAGCGGCACCGCGGCCTGGAACGCCGCCAGCGGCACCACGCCCCACCAGGGCCAGGGCAGCGGCGCATGCGTGAAGAGCACCCGCGCCGTCTGTACCGACCAGAGCAACTCGCCCAGGCCGTAGTAGAGGTAGAGCGATTCGCGCTGCCGCAGCCACACCAGCAGCGACAGCGCCCCGAGCACGCCGCTCACGATGGCGATGAAGCGCCCGCCGCTGATCTGCCAGAAGAGGGCGTTCTCGTACAGCGGCCGGATCTCGGCCTCCGTGCCCGCCACCACCGGCGAGAGCCCGCCCTGGCGCGCGGCCTGCGCGGCGACGACGATCTCCACACGCCGCACCGAGGCCGGGGAGGGCGGCAGCGCGAAGTACTGCGGCGTGAAGGAGGCATCGTCGTACGGCCCCGGCGGAAAGGTGCCGAAGCGCGCCAGCTCTTGTCCGTCGACCAGCACCCTGAAGCTGTTGCCGATGCGCGGCACGAAGAGCGCCTGCGGCACGTTCGCGTCGGCGGCGGGTACATCGAACGAGAACGCCGCCTCGCCGTCGACCGCGCCTTGCCGCTGGTCCCAGTTGTAGGGCAGCTGCACTGCGTGCGGCTCCGGCGGCTGGGCGGGCGGATGTGGGCCATGCAGGGTCAGCGTGAGCTGCGCCTGGTCGACGAGCGTGACGGCCTGTGCGCGGAAGCTCCAGCCGGTGCCCAGCAACACGAGCACCAGCAGCGCCAGCAGGCGCAGTCCAAGCATTTCTTGTTGTTGTCGTCGCATGACGCGTACGACTTTAGCAATCTTTTTTAACAATCCCGGGCAGGGTTGCCCCGGCATCGCGAGAAACCAACGCTCAGGTTCCTGCCTTGGTTCCTGCCGTGGTTCCCGCCGCGGTGTGGGCCGCGATGATCGGGTCGAGCTTGGCGCGCAGGCGCCTCACCGCAGTTTCGTGCTTCAGCGTCTGCGGCCCGCGGCCGTAGGTGGCCGCCTTGCGGATCAGCCGCAGTTGCTCGCGCTGCAGGTGCGTCTTCAGGCGCCTTGCGCGCCAGCCGTAGGTCCAGCCCATTTCGCGGCGCACCTTGTAGCGTTGCATCGGCGCGCCCAGCCGCACCCATTCGTCGTCGCGGATCAGGTCGCGCTCCGGCACGAACCACGCCGCCAGCGCATGCAGATAGGTGCCGTTTTCGCGCGTGGCAACCTGCCAGAAGAGGGCGGCCACGATGATCGCGGGCAGGCCCTTGATGGCCAGCATCACCGCCATTTCTCCGTAGCCGCCGTCGAACAGGTCTTCGAGAAAGGGCGAGTTCCAGATGAAGTGCATGCCCCAAGCGAGCACGAAGCACAGCACCGCAACCGCGATGCGCGCCGCCATCGGACGCTGCGGATGCAGAAGGAACCAGGCGACACCAAAAGACGCGATCGCCGTGTACGCCGCATGGCTCCACAGCCCGGCGAGCAGCCCGCGCGTGAACAGGTTCAGAAGCACCGGGTAGACCTGGTTCTCCAGCGGAAAGTGCACCGCCGACTTCACCGTGTAGCTCAGGTTCTCGACCACCTGGAAGCCCAGCCCCACCATCGCGCCGACGATCAGCACCGACAGGTACGTCTGGAACTGGTTGCGCGCCACCAGCACCAGCAGCACGACGCCCGCGAGCTTCAGGAACTCTTCGGTCACCGGCCCAGCCACCGCCGCCCCCCAGGTCGCGACGAACTCCGGCGACACCAGCTTCGCGCACAGGCTTTGTATGGCAACGTTGGCTGGTGCCGCGAAGTACACGGCGCCCATGCCACCCCAGGCGAAGGCCAGCACGTAGGCCTCCGTCGAGTGCTGCTCCAGCAGGTCCAGCGTGCGGAAGGCCTGCACGAAAAGCATCGTGTAGATGCCCCACACCGTCAGCCCCAGGAAGGCCGTGACCGGCACCACCCGCACACCCAGCGAGAACATGTAGCCTGTGTAGAACAGCCCGTTCACTATCAGCGCCACCAGCACCCAGAAGGCCGCGCGCCGCGGCTGGAAGAAGGAGTCGGTGCCCACCGGCCAGCCGGCCACTTCCGTCACCTGCGGACTGCTCCGGTCGCCCCGGTCGAACACCGGCATGTTCATTGCGGCGCCTCCAGGTCCATCGAGTCGAGCATCGAGCGCGCCTCCACCAGCGCGTCGTCCATGCCGTCGTCGGAGCCCCAGAAGTCGATCTGCACCAGCGACTTGCGCCGCACGTCGACCACCTGCCAGAAGCGGCCCGCCAGCTTCGAGCCGTAGTACGCAAAAGTCTTGCCCTGCAGGCCCCAGGAGGTGATGAAGTCCGACACGTCGCCGTCTATCTGCAGGCGCTGGCCGCGCTCCATCAGCCGCTGCTGGCGCACCAGCGGGCCGTCGGGCCCGCCGGCCCACGGGAAGGTCGTCACCAGGAACTTGTGGCCGCCCTTGAAGAGCATCAGCGACTGGCCCGCCCTGGAGCGCGAAACGTCCATCTCCCAACCCTCGGCCGGCACGAACCTGGCCTGGCCCGCCWCCACCGTCTCGCCCGGCTGCAGCGGCCGGTTGCCCGGCGTGTGGCGGTCCCAGAAGGTGAGGCCGCCCACGTAGGCGGCAATCGCGAGCAGCACCGCCAGCGCCCCCGGCCAGGTGCGATACGGTATGCGGCGTGAGGGCTCGTTCATCCTTTGATCGTGCCATACGATTGCCGGCGGACGCGCGCCCGCGCCGGGCGATGCGGCATACTCCCCACCCCCTCAAACTCAGCAGAATTCCACTGAATGGACAAGGAAGTCGACCCCCGCGTACTCACTGTGATCGACGAGATGCGGCTCAAGGGCCCGCGGCTCACGCCGGTCGAGATCGTCGCCAAGATGGGTGTGTTCGACGCGCGCGACAAACCATTCGAGCACGCGTGGCTGGCCACCGGCGACAACGTCATCGCCACCATCTGGGCCGAATGGGTCAACGTGTCGGCCAGCGGGCGCTGGTTCTACCTGGAATCGCTCGACGTCCATCACCGCGCCGGCGGCGGCGAGCGCAACGCCCAGCAACTGCAGCGCGCCAAGGACAGGCTCGCGCTGCTCAAGCGCAGCTACGACGCCGGCAGCGGCTTCCGCGCAGTGGTGCAGACCAACCGCATCGCCATTCTCGAAGTCGAGAGCAACAAGGACGCCAAGGTGTCCACCCGCGTGCGCGACGACGACGAATGGCACGTGGCCAGCTGGGAGCCCGAACAGAAACTCGCCGTGCTCGTGCGCGGCCCGCGCGGCTGGGAGCCGGGCGAAGCCGAAGTGCAGGCCGCCAGGGAACGCGGCAACATTCCGCAGAAACTCTCCGCCGCCGCCAAGGCAGCCGACGACGACAAGGCCTCGCCCGAAGCAGTGCAGGCCGCCGCGCTCGAATACGTCGTCAAGCACTTCACCGGCTACGGCTACAAGGCCGAGAACATGACCGGCAAGGGCTTCGACCTCGAAGTCTCCAACGCCAAGGGCCAGACCCTGCTGCGCGTGACCGTCAAGGGCACCGCACCCGGCGTGCCCAGCTTCAAGCTCAGCAAGGAAGAAAGCGATTGCTCCGTGCGCGAGCCGCTGTGGCGGCTGCTGGTGGTGACGGATGCGGGGAGCGGCATCGCGCAGCACAAGATCTACAAGCCGACGGAGATCAGTTCGGCACCGGGGTTCGATCCGGCTTGATTGAACGAGGCGCGGCCGTGTGCCGCGCTCGCATGCCTCGTCTCACCCGGTTGAAAGGCGCCCCCTTCACAGGCGGTCGAGATACCTCCGCAGCACCGAGTTGAACTGCTGCGGCGCCTCCAGCGAAGGCAAGTGCACCGTGCCCTGAAGCACGAAGCGTTCGGCCTCGGGATGCGCTGCACCAGCACGCGGCATCGCTTCTGCAGAAGCGGCAGGTCGAGATGCATTGGCGACGCGCTGCATGCGGTCATGTGCGGCACCGGCCACAACCTGCGCTTGATCCTGGTAAAGCTGCGGCTTCTTTGCGCCCAGCTCGGCTTGGACCGGCATGTATTGCTGATTGCGCTGGCACCGGCCGCCACGCTCTGTCATGTCGCATTTGGCTGAAAACTGAATTGTTCAGGGCGGACTCGATCATCCGCGCTGAACAACGCGCAAGCTCTTGATCCAGCATGCGGTTCTTTGGATTTTCGGATTTGTCCTGCGTAAATTTATTTGCGATCCCTTCTGTTTGAGGGTTGGGTATGTTTGCAAATCTTGCGCATTGACGTATTGCGACTTCTGTTCTTTTGATTGAGCCTGTGCCCTGACCTCAGGGCGATCGAGTAATAGGAGGAAGAAGAGCGCAAAAAGCATCTTCTATGTCTTTCTTTGACGGGAGTTCTCCTTGCGATGCAAGTCGCATGGATTCAACTTTTCGCTTGCCCTTTGTGAAACTCATCATTTTTGCATCGCGCTTGTTTGAGTAGATCAGGACGCCGTCAAGACCTTCATGACTTGGAAAATCAGCATCCCTATGATTTTTCAAGGCGAGACTCAAGCGCTTCATTTGGATTTTGTCATTTCTTAAGAATACGTCCTCAACCAGAGAGTCGCTGATCGAGAATGGGCGCTCCACCATATACAACAACGAATCACCCATTTTCCACTGCCCATCACAATTTGCCGATTTGCTTGTCGCGAAATTGGCAATTATTTTGTCAACTCTCTTTCCATTGATGGATCGATCGAGATTTATCCATACAACATAAGGTCCGCCGGCATATCCGGCATAGGAAAAAGATGAAAAAGCAAGTGTAAAAAGTAGAAAGGATATTATTGATTTTCCAAATGAGAAATTATTTGTTGTGCAAATCATTTTTACTTGAGCGTAGGGGTTGAATTTTTTGAGCTAGGCTTGAAAACCTCTATGCCCATTTCCTTGTTTATTTCATTCGCATCTTGTTCATCGAGTCCAGGGCTCAGAAGGTCCTTCTTGGCTTGTTCATAGTAGGCAACCGGAACAAAATATTTCAGATAAGTTGAATTTCCTTTGTGCTTGATTTTTTCTCCTTTATCGCTTTTTGTGACATACGGAGCGATTGGCGAAATATTGAAATAGGAGAAATTTATTTGCTGCGACTGATTTCCTCCAAGCAGGATCAGTCCATTGGATCCGTTCTTTGCATACACAAACCCAACATGTTGCCCCGCACCGGATCGGGACGTAACCATGGCGATAGCCCCATAAATTGGTTTCGCCAACTCGACGAACAATGGGTTTCTGATTTTTCTCGACTCTTTCCCCGTCTCCTCTTTTGGAGCATCGACTTCATAAAATCCGTGGGCACGCGCCTTGGCTACTTTGTGATTTGGAAAACTGGCGTTTTCAATTGGATATTTCGCCTTCATCAGGCACCAGTTCACAAAGGCGGCGCACCACGCGTTACTATTGCCATATAGGGCCCTGAATCCATCGTCGATTTCGACGTGGTAATTGATCTTGTCCTGCAGCGTCAGCTCAACCTCCCCCCGCCTGAGCTTCGCTTCCGCAATCGCGACAGGCATCCACGGCGCCCGCCCCGGCACCGGATTGATCAGCGCCAGAACCTTCCCTTCGCCTTCCTTCGACCGCTCCGAGTCCGATGACCTGATTCCGGACGGAACAGGTGGTGGAGGAGGGACCACCTTTGGCCTCGACAACGCTGCCGAGCTTGGCGACGCACTGGCAGCCGGTGGCTTGGCAGCGGTCGTGGCGGAAGGAGCAGTCGAAGACCTGTGATCTGGCTTGGTCTTGCCGCTCCCCGCAATCAACAGCACCTCACCCGGATAGATCCTGTCGTGCCCCCGCCCATTGGCCTCCTTGATGGCTTCCACGCTGGTGCGATACAGCTGCGCGATCTTCCAGAGACTGTC
>NZ_JASMRZ010000141.1 GCF_030462475.1 Variovorax sp. CAN15 | reverse complement strand
CTGCAGATGGCGCAGCAGCCCGGCACCGCCATGAACGACGTGGCGCTGCACCTGCGCGATGCGGTCGACCAGCTCAAGCTCACGGTCGATGCCATGCACGGCTGCGAAGGCGACGTGGCCTCCGCGCTCGGCAGCGTGCGCTACCGCCTCGGCCCGCGCCTGCAGGCCGCCGGCATCGATCTGCGCTGGGACGTTGGCTCCCTGCCGACGATGACGGGCTGGAGCGCGCGCGAGTCGCACCAGTTGCAGATGCTGCTGTTCGAGGCCTTCGGCAACCTGGTGGCGCATGCGCAGGCGACGCAGGCCAGCCTCGGCGCGCGGCTGGTCGAAGGCGCTACGGAAGAACGCGCCATCGAGATCGAACTGCGCGACAACGGCAGAGGCTTCGATGCGCAGGCCGTATTCGCGGGCAAGGGCTTGGCGAACATGCGTGCGCGGGCTGCGGCGCTGGGGGGAACGCTCACCGTGCGCTCGCAGCCGGGCGACACCAGCCTGCTGCTGCACCTGCCCGTGCCGCCGGTCTCGACGGCACGGGACGAGCCCGCCCCCGGAATGGGTCAGCCCGCGAACGCCACGCTGCGATAAGGGCTGCGCGCGTTGCTCAGCAGCAGGCGGTTGGTGCGCAGCAGGTTCTCTTCGCGCGCATCGGAGTACTTCCAGATCAACCCGCCCGCGATGTACGCCGCGCTCACCTGCGACCAGTTGCCGTACGCCTCGCGCACCTGCCTGGCGAGGCCGCCGGCAAAGCCCGCGAACTCCGCGCGTTCGATGTAGCCGAGCTGCACCGCCCAGCGAGAAAGGCTGGCCAGACGCACTGCATCCCACGCGACCAGGCTGGGCACCTCGGCCTGAGAGACCTGGAAGTGCTTGCGCAGTGCCTCGACCCAGCTCGGGCTGCCCGTCATCAGTGCGGCCAGTTCCTGCGTCGACTTGCCGCTTTGCGCGGCAAGCTCGCGATAGTCCAGGCTCTTGCGCGCCTTGATCTGGAAGAACGCGGGAAAGAAGGCGTCCATGACCATGCGCACGACCATCGGCGTCTCCTGCGTGGCCTTGTCGATCGCGCCGACGGCCTTCCACAACGGCTCGTACGCCGCACGCTGCCCTTCGTCGACCAGCCAGCGCGCGGTCTGCTCGAAGCTGGCGCGGTCGTGCACGCTCCAGATGTCGGCGATGCCTTCGCGCAGCACGTCGTTGTCCTTGCCGGTGAGCACGGTGTCCATGAAGTCGCCGTTGAAGGCCGACAGCGGCGCACTGAGCGTGACCAGCCAACGTTCCTCGCTGTTGAGCCCTTCGGCACCTGCAGCGGTGGCGTCGAAGTGAAGCTCCTGGTTGTCCATCAGCGCATGGCCGAGCGCATCCATCATCCCCATTGATATCCCTCCTGATTGAAACGGGCGCGCTTGCTGGTGCCGTTGGCGCGGCTGCACTCCACAGCCCAAAAGGGGGCGATGCTACACAGAATGGCCGCGGGGAAAAACTGATGAATTCTTCACTCGCGGCCATATGAAGAAGTGAAGGCGCGAAGCGCGAGAACTTTCGCATTCGCAACGGCAGATGCATTTCGATCACTCGACATGCACGAAGGTCAGGCTTCGGTCAGCCGTGCTTCGGGCATTCGTGCCTGCTTTTCTGCTCCCGTCTTCGAGTTGCGTACAACGCAATCCCTCCTAATTCGCACCTAAGTCTTTTGCCTTTTGACTGACACAGGGCAAACCTAGATTCGTCTGCGATCCGCAGTGGCGAGGGAGACGAACGGCATCGGCCATGGGCCGTGGAACCGCTTCATGCAACCGCTGCGCACGTGTTCCCCTCCACGCTCGAAAGCAGAAATTGAAAGCCACTCCAAAAATCAGATCCGGCTTGCTCTACCCCACCCTCACCGCACTCGCCGCTTCGCTGCTGGCCGCGTGCGGCGGGGGCGACGGTGGCTCGGGCCCCGTTGCCTTCCTGCCGCCGCCCGCCACGAGCCAGCCTTCCGCCGGCCCCGGCGGCACCACCTTCAGCGGCGTGCTCACTGCCAGCGCGTTCAAGCCGGGCAGTGCCACCGATCCGGTGATCGCCGCCGGCTACTACTCGGGTGCCACCGTCTGCGTGGACAGCGACGGCAACGGCCGCTGCGACAGCGGCGAGCCCGCCGCGGTGACCGATGCCAATGGCAGGTTCAGCCTGTCGCTGTCGGGCCCATCGGCGCTCATCGCCGACATCGGCACCAGCGCCAGGAACACCGCCACCGGCGCCAGCGTGCCCACGCGCGAAGTGCTGCGCGTGACGCTCGACCAGGTGAAGGAGCAAGGCACCTCGGTGGTGGTCAGCCCGCTGTCGTCCGAAGTGGCGCGCCTGATCGAGGCCAACGGCACGAGCTACGCGGTCGAGAAGCAGAACCTGGCGACGCGCCTTGGCGTGTCGGCCGATGCCGTGCTGGGCGACGTCAACACCGCGGCAGGCAGCACGCAGACGGCGATGCTGGCCGAGTCGAACGCGTTGAACAACCGCTTCGCCTACGCCACCACCAAGCTCGACCGCGGCGACCTGTACCCCGATGCACTGGCCAACCCCGGCGGCGATCCGCGCCTGAGCGGCATGGCCGGCGTGACCACGGCCACCGCCACCGTGGCCGACAGCCGCAAGAAGATCACCTTCCTGCAGTCGCAGCAGGCCGCCTTCAACGTGGAAGGCATTCCGCGCTACGACAACATCTTCATCGTGATGCTGGAGAACAAGGCCACGTCGTCGATCCTGAACTCGGCCTACGCGCCCAAGATCAACGGCTACCTGAAGGCCGGCAACCAGCTCGTGAGCTACTACGCCACCGGCAACCCCAGCGAGCCGAACTACACGGCGCTGGGCGGTGCCGACGACTGGGGCATCACCGACGACAGCCAGTGGAACTGCGACGCCACCGGCGCCAACGCCGTACAAGACACGCCGGTTCCCGACAACACGCAGCCGGGCCTTTCCAAGTCGCCGTTCGCTGCCACCTGCACGCAGAAGGGGACCAACCACAACATCGTGGGCAAGCCGAACCTCTTCAACGCCATGACCAGCGCCGGCCTGACGTGGCGCACCTACAGCGAGTCGATGAACCCGGGCCAGGACTTCCGCACCGACAGCGTGGCCGACACCGCCGTCACCGCCAAGGACAACGTGTACGCACCGGGCACGCTCGGCGGCAACGCCGCGGCCATCGGCGACCCCAACCTCGTGCTGCCGCTGCCCGGGGGCCTGTACAAGACCAAGCACCACCCGGGCATGGCCTACCAGAACGTGCGCAGCGCGCCCGAGTGGAAGTACAGCAACCGCACCATGGGCGGCGGCCAGTGGGATGCGGCGCTGAAGAACAGCACCGACTACACCATTCCCGCGAACTACGACTACGACCAGTTCGGCACCGACCTGGCCAGCGGCAACGTGGGCAACCTGAACTTCGTGGTGCCCGACCAGTGCGACGACATGCACGGCATCAGCGTGAAGGGCGCGGGCGGCACCGGCACCGCGAGCGACTGCAGCAGCGTGTCGAACAACGTGTCGAACACGGCCGTCTCGCCGATCATCACGCGCGGCGACAACTACGTGGACTACACGGTCAAGCGCATCCAGGCATCGCCGCTGTGGAAGAACACGCAGAAGCGCGTGGCCATCGTGCTGATGTTCGACGAGGGCAGCGCGACCAGCGGCTTCAACTCCTGCTGCGGGTGGAACGTGGCGAACAGCACCGTGGCCAACCCGATCAGGCGGAACGCCGACGGCACCTGGTCGGTCGATGCGTCGATCACCAACTACACCAACGGCAACCGCGGCCACGGCGAGAGCATCTTCGGCATCCTGACCAACCAGCCCGATGCACCCAAGGGCGTGTCCGACAGCGATGCCTACAGCCACTTCTCGTTCGTGCGCACGCTGCAGGACATGTTCCAGCTGGCGGACCCGGCCGACGATGCTTCGTACATGAACCGTTCGAAGTACACCGAGGCCTTCATCGCGCAGAACATCATGAACCTGCCCGAGTACGCCGGCAGTGCCGACACCCACTTCGACAGCGTGCGCCCGATCAATCACGCCTTCGTGATCCCGGCCGGCTACACGCAGAAGCAGTCGGGTGACGTGGCGACCGCCGCGCAGGTCGGGCCCGATGCGAATCAGTTCAACGTCTGGTCGCTGAAGCAATGAGCCAGCAACGCCGTTTCGGCCCGAAAGGGCCGGCGGTGACGCGCACCAGGCCCCTCGCGCCGGCGGCGCTGGCGGCGCTGGCCGTGGCCGGCGTTGCCGCCGCGGTGCTCGTCGCCTGCGGCGGCGGCGGCGGTGGTGGTGGTGGCACTGCCGTCGCGCTGCCGCCAGCAGCCGCTGCGGTAGCGGCGGCGAGTTCGCCCGCTGCGACGCCCGCGTCCGCCCCCGCGAGCACGCTGAGCCTCGCGGCGCAGGTGGGCCAGAAGATGTTCTTCGACAAGAACCTCTCGGGCTCCGGCGCGATGTCGTGCGCGAGCTGCCACGACCCCGCCCACGCCTATGCACCGGCCAACGACCTGTCGGTGCAGTTGGGCGGCGTGCACATGGACAAGGCCGGCCTGCGCGCGGTGCCCTCGCTGCGCTACAAGGACATCACCCCGGCCTACGCCGACCTGCTGGACAACCCCGACGGCATCAGCGTGCCGGGCCCCGGCGGCGGCTTCGCATGGGACGGCCGGGCCGACACGCTGGCCGCGCAGGCGCGCATTCCGCTGCTCGATACGCTGGAGATGGCCAACGCAAGCAGCGCCGACGTGGTGAAGAAGCTGCAGGCCGCCGACTACGCGCCGCTCATCGCCAAGGCCTTTGGCGACAAGGTGTTCGACGACAGCGACGCCGCCTTTGCGAAGGCGCTGCAGGCGCTGCAGGCCTATCAGCTGGAAGACAGGAGCTTCCACCCCTACAGCAGCAAGTTCGACCTCTACGCGGCCAACAAGATCGGCGGCAACCTCACGCCGGCCGAAACGCGCGGGCTGAAGGTGTTCACCAACCCGGCCACCGGCAACTGCGCCTCGTGCCACTACCAGGGCGCAGGCCTGAACGGCAGCTCGGCGCTCTTCACCGACTTCTCGTACGAAGCCATCGGCGTGCCGCGCAACGCGAACATTCCGGCCAACAACGACCTGAAGTATTTCGACATGGGCGTGTGCGGCCCGCTGCGCACCGACCACGCACCCGCGGCACCCAATGCGGCCAACAACTTCTGCGGCATGTTCAAGGCGCCGACCATGCGCAACGTGGCGACGCGGCAGGCCTTCTTCCACAACGGCGTGATGCATTCGCTGGAACAGGTCATCCGCTTCTACAACACGCGCGACACGCGCCCCGAGCTCTGGTATCCCACCGCCGGCGGAACGCCCAAGGCGAAGAACGACGCGGACTTTCCGACCTACGGCCTCGTCACCACGCAGTACACGGGCGGCAAGGTGCAGAAGTTCGACGACCTGCCGCCTGCCTACGCGCCGAACATCGACACGCAGCTGCCGATGGACGGCCGTGCCGCAGGCTCCGCGCCGCCCATGTCCGAGCAGGACATCGCGGACCTCATCTGCTTCCTGAACACCCTCAGCGACGCCGACACGAAGCCGGCCACCCCGGTCAAGCCCGGAGCCTGCGTCAATTGATTGCGACATCCATGAACAAGAAGATCCTTTCGGCGGCACTGGGTGCCGCACTCCTCGCCGCGCTCTCGGGCTGCGGCCCACAGCAGCCCGAGGCCAACCTGCAGAACCTCACGGCGGCCATGAACGCCTACCTCGCCAAGAAGGGCGACCTGTGCCTGGGCAAGACCCGCTGGCCCATCGACGTGCCGCGGCGCGAGGCCGGCACGCGCGCGCGCAACGCGCTGCAGATGCCGGTGCTGGAACGGCTGGGACTGGTGAGCGCCTCGAAGGCGACGGTCAAGGACGACAAGGACCAGGAAGCCGGCGAGATCGAGGTCACGCGCTACGCGCTGACCGAGGAAGGCAGTAAGTACTTCGTCGAGCGCGAACCGCAGGGCGACTTCTGCGCGGCCCACCTGACGCTGGACAAGGTCGTCGGCTGGGAAGCGCCCAAGGGTGCGAAGGAGCCGTCGGAGGTGGTGGTGACCTACACGTACAGGATCAATGCCGCGCCCTGGACCGGCAACGCCGAAGTGCAGCAGGTGTTCCCGATGGTCGACCGCGTGGTGCGCGGCGCCGGCACCATGCAGCTCAAGCAGAGCTTCAGGCGCACCGACACCGGCTGGGTGCCGGCACAGATCTGAGCGCGCCGTGGCCACGGACGCCGTGCTGCGCTTCCAGCCCGCGCTGGCCGACTGGGTAGTTCACAACCTGCGCCAGGGATGCACGGCCGCCGAGGTGGTCGATGCGATGCGCGCGCAGGCCATGCCGCTCGAAGCGGCAACAGCCATCGTCGATGCATTCGTCTTCGCGCTGCGCACCGGCAGCCCCCTGCCCATCGATTCGGTGACGGTGCAGCCGCCCTATCGCCGCGAACCGTCGAGGCTGGCGCCGGGCACGGCCATCCGCACCGCCGACAGGCTGGTGCGCGTGGCGGCGCGCGCGGCGCAACCGGCGCTCGGCTGCTGCTGAGAAAGA
>NZ_JASMRZ010000140.1 GCF_030462475.1 Variovorax sp. CAN15 | reverse complement strand
CGATCGTTCGCGAGGGTCTAAAAGGCGTTCTTGCTGCTTTGCCGGACATCGAAGTGGTGGGCGAAGCCTGCGATGGACGCGAGGCCATCGAACTCGCGCGGCGAGTCGAGATGGACGTTTTGCTCATGGACCTCGCCATGCCAAAGAAGGGCGGCCTGGACGCGCTGGGAAGTCTTCGCGCGCAGTGTCCTAGGTTATCGGTCTTGATCGTCTCTGGGTTTCCAGAAGAACGGTTTGCGCTCGCGTTGTTTCGGCTCGGTGCCGCAGGTTTTATTGCCAAGGATGCGACCTTGGAGGAGATGGTTGGAGCGATCAGAGCCGTAGGAAGCGGCAAGCCCTTTTGGGGACCGAGTGTTACGTCGATGCTGGCTTCACAGTTACCCAAGCATGCACCGGCGCAACTTCATGACGCCCTGACCTCACGAGAGTTTCAGATTTTTCTGCGATTGGGTCGAGGTGAAACCGTGGGGGCCGTGGGGCGAAGCCTGGGCCTCTCACACAAGACTGTCTCCACACACCGTACCAGGTTGATGCGGAAGTTGGCCTTGGCGAGCAACAGTGATCTCACCTACTACGCAATCAAGAATGGGCTGTTGGAATGAATGTGCCCACGATCTACGGAGCAGGCGTATACGGTGGCATACGCCAAACAAAGCATTCTCCGCAATGCCACGAGCGTCTTCGTCTCTTGCGTCAGATAACTACATTGGGGAATCATGAACGAAGCTTTCGGCTCCATTCAATGGGGTGCATTCGCGCTGTCCCTGCTGGCGGCCTGGCTGGTCGCGTCGACCAAAGAAAGTCGCCGGAACATTGGTTTTTGGGTTTTCCTTGTGAGCAATGTAGCCTGGACGGTTTGGGGCGTGCATACGTCCGCCTATGCGCTTATTGCCCTGCAAGTGTGTCTCGCGGCGCTCAATGTTCGCGGCCTGGCTAAAACCAAGAAGGACGGCTCATAGCGGGCGAGCACTGCGGCGTCTGGACCTGTGGGGAAGAGCAGGGATGGGCGCAAAGCAATTAACGTTCAAGCTCCTTCAGCGGGATCGCCCACGCGCAAAGTCCTGACAGTCCTACGCGGCGCTGGCTTTCGCGCCCTGACACCGTAGTTATGAAAAACCTATTTCTTCGAATGCTTGCGCCAATGCTGGTCTGCGGCGCTCTAAGTGCCGGAGTAACGGGCCAAGCCCTGGCCCAGTCTACGGGCAACCCAAAGGGAACCGCGGCGCCGACTACCGGCGACACGCAAAAGGCGCCAGCGGCTCGGCCGCCCACCGGTGGATTCGGCGACAGCGGAAAGATCATCACCGACGAAAGTACGGCCAGGGCGCGCACCCAAACGAGCAAGCCGCCAGCCTCGATCGGCGGTGGCAAGGCGACCCGTGACGGCGAACCGGGTAGGTCCGGCAGCGGCGCGGCCGCCGGCGGCGCAGACCCCACTGCCAAACCGGCGCCCCGATAGACCGCCAATGCGCAGCAAGCCCGTCATCTCTCACAACAAGGATTTCCATGGCCACCAGCAGCAGAACACTGTGGAAAGGCGCGATCACATTCGGGCTCGTCCACATTCCCGTCGGCTTGCACACCGCTAGCATTGAGCAAGGGGTCGACTTTGACTGGCTCGACAAGCGCAGCATGGATCCCGTGGGCTACAAGCGCGTCAACAAGAAAACTGGCAAGGAGATCGACAAGGACAACATCGTCAAGGGCGTGGAGTATGAGGACGGCAAGTACGTGGTCATCTCGCCCGATGAGATCGAGGCGGTTTACCCACGCACCACCCAGACGATCGAGATCCAACGGTTTATCGACGCCAACGAGATCCCGTTTGTTTTTCTGGAGCGCCCTTACTACGTTGCGCCCATCAACAAGGGCCAGAAGGTGTACGCGCTGCTGCGCGAAGTTCTCATCAAGACCGGCAAGGTTGGCCTGGCCAAGGTAGTGATCGCCACCAAGCAGCATCTTGCCGTGCTGGTTCCCTCCGGCAAAGCGCTCGTGCTGAACCTGCTGCGTTGGGGCGACGAAGTCAAGTCACTCGAAGGGTTGGATCTGCCGCCGGCCGGCGTCAAGGGCGCCAACGTGACCTCCGCTGAGATGAAGATGGCCGAGCAGCTTGTCGGCGACATGTCAGGCAAGTGGAACCCTGACGACTTCAAAGATGAGTTCAAGCATGCGGTGATGAAGATCGTCGAGAAGAAAGTGAAGGCCGGCGACACCGAGACGGTGATCCAGCCTGAGGAAGAAGCGCCTGGTGAATCGGCTCAGGTCATCGATCTCACCGAACTTCTCGCGCGCAGCTTGAAGAGTGGCAAGAGCGCAAGGGCGCCTGCAAAGGGGTCATCGACCGCCGATGGTGAGGCAAAAGAAAAGCAGCCCGCGCGGAAAGCCGTAGCAAAAAAGGCGAAAGCCACGCCGGCAGCAAAACGCAAGGCCGCCTAAGACTGCGCATGTAAAGTGGCCCGTGCGCGTAGCGACCTATAACGTCAACAATGTCGTGTCGCGCCTGCCTCAGCTGCGCGCCTGGCTAGACGTTACCCGGCCAGACGTGGTGTGCCTGCAGGAGCTCAAGTGCGTCGAAGCTAGCTTTCCCTACGAAGAACTTGCGGCCCTCGGCTACGAGGCGCTCGTTCACGGACAAAAGACATGGAACGGCGTCGCAATCCTGGCTCGCGGAGCCGCCCCGCTGGAGATACGGCGGCAGCTACCTGGTGACCCGGCGGACAAGCAGAGCCGATACCTCGAAGCGGCCGTCAATGGCATCGTGGTCGCATGCCTGTACCTTCCGAACGGCAACCCCTGGCCAGGACCGAAATTCGAATACAAGATGGCATGGTTCGAGCGGTTGGCTCGCCATGCTGCGACGCTGATTCGAACCGGCCACCCAGCGGTGCTCGCAGGGGACTTCAATGTGGTCCCGACAGACGCCGACATCTACTCGACCGCGTCTTGGAAGGACAATGCGCTCTTGCAGCCTGCGCCGCGGGCGGCATTCCAGAATTTGGTGAGGCGTGGATGGACGGACGCTCTGAAGCTGAAGGGCGGGGACAGCGCTTCGTATACCTTTTGGAGCTACCTACGCAACAGGTGGCCCCGCGATGCCGGCATGCGCATCGATCACCTCTTGGTGAGCGAAGCCCTCGTGCCGCGGTTGGTTTCGGCCGGTGTCGACAGGGCTATGCGTGGTCTGGAAGGCGCCAGCGACCATGCGCCCGCCTGGATCGAACTCAAAGACCCAAGGTAAGGCGCACACCTCACACCGGCCTCATAGGGTCCGGAAAGGCGATTGCCGCCAGACCAGTCCGACGGAAGGGAGCCCATGCACCTTCCGTCTGCGCGAGCCGATCTGCAGCGGCATAGAGCACGGCAGGATTGCCACCCAGCCCAATGTGGCTGCCATGGACCTCGATGTTTTCCGACTCGGAACCCACCGGGATCACACTGGCGCGCCACGACACCACGCCATCTGATCGACTGTAGATCGAAGTGGCTGGCATTTCGAGCGGCTGCGCAACAAGCCTCTTCACACTGGAGTCGGCCATGCGACGCCCATTGAGGGTCTGGTAGATGCCCTTCGCATTCGTGGCATCCGGGCCGCCGCTGATCGGGCTACCGAGCGTGATCACGCTGCGAACGAGCTCCGGGCGGCGGGCCGCCAGCAGTCGGGCGTATGCGCCACCCAGGCTCCATCCGACGATGCTGACCTTGCGCTGGCTATCCCGCGAAAGCTCTTCGAGTTGAACAAGCATTCCGGAAATAAGTTTCTGGCGATAACCCAGATTCACACCCAGGTTCCACCCCTGCGCGTCGTAGCCGACGCTGCGCAGATAACGTCGCAACACCAACGTCGAGGCGTCTCCTGCAAGAAAGCCTGGCAGAACAAGCACTGGGTGCCCATCGCCTCGAGGCGCGAGTTGCATCAACGGCCAAAGCGCCAAGCTCGCCCCGAACTCAAAGACGGCTCGACCTTCAGCAAGCAGCATTGCCGCTGAAGGCGCAGCGTTGCGGCTGGTCGACGATCCTTCGTACACGGAAGGGAGTACAGCGTGGTTCATGTCGTAGCACCTGTTCTGTGCGGTCGCGCAGACACGTGTTCAGGCGACCGCGCCCGTGAGTTCAGCCATGAGTTCTTCTTTTCGGGCCGTGAGCGTCTCGCGCATGCCAACGAGGTCAAGCTTGCGAGCCGCGCGGGCCTTCACAAAAATCTCCGCACGTTCTTCTTTCACGTGATGGTCGATGTACTCGCCCAGCACGGTCACCTTCGCGTCGAATTTGTCGTCCACGTCCGCAGCCTGCTCGATCTGAGCGATCAGGTCCTTGGCGCTGGCGTGTTCCACCTCTGCCTCGTCCAGCAGGTCAGTGTCCTTGATGGCTTCACGCAGCGCAGGGTAGAAGATTTCTTCCTCGATTTGAGCGTGCACGGTGAGCTCGAGACAGATTTGGTTGGCCAAGTCTCGCTTTTTCTGGCTCGCGCTGGCGGCGCGGGATTTCGTGAGCGCCTCGTAGTCCTTGAACATCGCTTTCACCTTTCGGTGGTCAGCATCGAGGAGGGTGCATGCATCGGGGGTCGAGCGTGTAGTTGCCATTTGGGAACTCCTGTTTTTTCATGTGGGATCTGGACATTGGCCTCTGGGTGCCGCCATTGAAGTAGGACGGAGGCCATCACGGCATGGGCAACTTCAGAAAAGCCGGCACGAGGGGGGCAAGATGGCCCAAATGGTTGTCGTAGTTCGTAGCAGCCCCATCAGACTGCCGCTTAGGAAAGAAAGCTCCACGAAGAGCCGCCTTGAAAGGCGAGGCAATCACGCGACGTCCAGCTTCCAGTCTGCTTCGCCCGGGGGAGTTGCCCATCCCTGACAACATGCCGCGATGGCCGCTCGGCGCGCTTTTTCCATGGCCTCAGCTGCGCGAAAAACTTCCTCGCTTGGCTTTCTTGATGGGTCCATGTCATAGGCCACGTCCCAGCCCTCGATCTGGTGTTCTGCCAGTGCGGCCTGCATGTCGGTCACGCCGGCGGCGTTGAGCACGAGGAAAGCTGCGCGCAGACCCCTTGCAATCTCCTCAGGTGCAGCGCCGCGAACGCTGAGCTTGATCGTCATGTCCGTCCGATCACACCTCACTCGTTGCGCTGCGCCCTTTCCTTTCGCGATCGATCAGAGTAGGGGGAACTGCCTTCGTTTTCGGTAGTTCCCACCGCAGCATCCCCTTTACGCGCAGGTTGCGACCGCTCAGACCTGCCGGCCTGCTGGTCCGCCCCTTCGCCTCGTTCACTTGAGGTTTTCGCTGTTTGCTTCATCGCCTTTTGAGCGGGAAGCGCATGTTCGGGCTTGTCCTTCAATGGGTCAGTCATGGTTACTTGTCCTGAAAGCTACAACCGTCCTCCCTCGCTCAATGGAAAGATGTCGGACGCCGGCCTGTTCGGGCGTGACTAGGCGGTCTCGCCTTACGGGCCCCTTCCTGGTTCGGGAGGCACCTGGCTAGTAAGGTGATCCGTGAGCGAAAGCCATGTTTGATAGTCGATCACCAGGATTCGTCGTCTCGCGTCTTTCATGCGCAGTTTCCCGGCGCGCTTTCTTGCATCTGGAGCGGGTGGGGGAAGATCCAAAGCGTGCTGGTGGCGTTTCTTCATAAGGCAAAAAATGCTGCTGAGCGTTGACTGGCGGCGGTGACTTCACTTGGCTAGATGACTTGCCCGGCCTGAAGGCGCCGGAACGCACTGAAATGCCGAATCGCCTTTTGCTTCTCTCCGATGTCCGCGTACAGCAGGGCAGCATTGCGGTGAGCGTCAAGAAGATCGGGCTGTAGACGAATCGCCTCCTCGTAGCTCTCCAGCGCGCCTTCGACGTCACCCGTGCCCTCATGCGCCACGGCACGATTGAAATGCATCAGCGGATCGTCGGGGCAGAAGCGAACGCCGTCTTCGTACAACTCGACCGCAGAGTGGCAACGTCCTGCTTCACAGAGCATGAAGCCGAGATTCAGATATGCGTGCGCGTGGGTGGGTTCCTCCACAAGGATCTGCCGATACATGTCCTCGGCAGTGCGCGGCGCGCTCTCTTCCAACGCCTCAGCACGAGCGAACAAATCGTTCACGTCGACGCCGCTTTGCGTGGGCGGTGGAGACGGCGGCAAACGACTGACGGAGCCGCCGCCGGCAGCGAGCTGCAGGTCCAGGATCAGCTGGCCTGTTTCCGGCTCCCAGTGCGCTTCAGCAGAGCGCACTGTTACCTTGTCTCCCTCCGCCGTGATGCGAATGCCTGCAAGAGGAAATTCTGCCGGCATGGATGCCTTGAGGTGCCGCAGGGAGCGAAGAATCTGCCTCGTTGGGATGCGCGCTGCCCGAAGTTCGTTGGCAGAGCGCAGCAGGACCTGGTCCTGGAAGGAGAAGCGCCAACCTTTGCCATCCTCCTTCTCCGGCGCAACGAAACCCAACTCGATGAGCCGGAGCACAGCGTGCCTCGAAAGGCCAAAGAATTGGTTCGCGGCGCGCATCGACGCGGATGTTGAAGTCTTTGAGCCGATCACCGCTTCATTTTTGCGCGCGGGGAGGGGGCTGTTTTCGCAGCAGCGGATGGCTTAGGTGCCCGCTGCGCCTTGGGCGCCG
>NZ_JASMRZ010000014.1 GCF_030462475.1 Variovorax sp. CAN15 | reverse complement strand
CTGTACGACAGGTTCAGATAGCCCGTGTTCGTGCCCTTCAGGCCCGAGCCGGCCTTGTTGCCGGCGTAGCCGAAGTAGTCCTTCGACACCGTGTGCGAGTATTTCAGCGTGAACGAGCCGATGGTCTCGTCGGTGTAGCCCGCGCTGCCGTACAGCTCCGTCGTGTTGCCCGACGAGTTGCCCGGGTAGATGTAGGTGAGGGCGCCGACGTCCATGTCCAGCGGGCCGGCCTTGAACTTGTAGCCGCCGTAGATGTCGCTCTCGATGCTGTTGCCCTTGAGCCAGTTGACGCTGGAGTTCCAGTTGCCAACGTAGAAGCCGCTGTCGCCGAAGGCATAGTCCAGGCCGCCCTGGATCGCGGGCTTGAAGCCCTTGGTCTTGGCGTAGTCGTTCTTGCCGATCATGTCCTGGTCCTGGCCACGGAACTTGTAGTTCGTGGTGAGCGAGACGTTGCCAGTGAGGGCCGGTGCGGCAGGTGCGGCAGCTGCGTCCGGGCTCGCTTGCGCGAACGCGGCACCGGGCGATGCAATGACGGTGGCAGCCAGGGCAGGGAGGGCGAGCGCCGTCGACACGGCGCGGATCGATCTGTTCATCGGGAAGAGGCTTCGAAAGAAGCTCGCGAATTGAGGAGACCGCGAGCGTAGAAGGCAGCATCTCAAGGCCGTATAAAGAACGCACGGTGCGGTGCAAAAAATTCGCAAAGTGCCGTGGCCTGGCGTTGCCGCCGCTTGGGGGCAGAATCGGACGCGCCGCGCCTGGCACGTCGAACCGGCGCCCTCCAACCACCTCTTCAGCGTGAACACTGTGTCCCTGGAAACTGGCGAACATGACCGTCGGCTGGACGAACCGCTGCTGCGTTCGCTCCATGCCCTGCTGGCCGAGGCCAGCGTCTCGCAGGCGGCGGCGAAGCTGGGCGTCGCGCAATCCGCGCTGAGCCGCCACCTCAAGGTGCTGCGCCAGCTGACGGGCGACGAACTGTTGATACGGGTGGGCAACCGCATGGTGCTCACAGAGCGGGCGCAGGCTCTCGTCGCGCCCACCCGGCGCATCCTGGCCGACATGTCGCTGCTCACCTCGGAGGCCGGGCCCGTCGAACCCGGCGAGCTTCGCCAGAGCTTTCGCATCGCAACCTACGACTTCCTGCCGCGGCGCTTCTTCGCGGACATCGTCGAACGCGTGGGCCGGCAGGCGCCCGAATGCGATGTGGTCGTGCGCGGGCTGGGGTCCCACTTCGAGCACTACCGGCAACTCGCGGACGGCGAGGTCGACATGGTCATCTCCATCTGGCCCGAACTGCCGGGCCACCTGCGCGCGGCCAGCCTGCTGACCGAGCCCATGGTGTGCCTGATGCGCAGGGACCATCCGCTGGCGGGCCGGCCGATGACGCTGGACGACTACCGCCGCGCGCGGCACCTGTCCTCGCTGGAGCACGTTCCGGGACAGGGCTCCATCGTGGATGTGCAGCTCGCGGAACTCGGCGTTTCGGTGCACACGGCGATGCGTACCCAGTTTCTCGGCATGGCGCCCGCGATCCTCGCGCGCTCCGACCTCATCTTCTCGACCGGGCGGCTGCTGGCCGAAGACTTTGCCGAGCAGTACCCGCTGGCGCTCGTGCCGTTCCCCGCCAGGATCAAGCCGCACCGCTACCGCCTGGTCTGGCACGAACGAACGCACAAGAACCGGGCCATGGCGTGGATGCGCGGCGAGCTGATGGCAGCCGCCCGCGAACTGGCCCAGCGCCCCAGGTCATGACAGCGGCGTCATAACCTGCTGCACATCGCGGCGCTGGGCGGCACCGGCGGCCGTGGATAAGGTGGCGGCACACATTCCAATCCAACCGACACCGCGCCGCCCATGCCCCACGCCGTTTCCTCCGCGCCGCTCTCGACCGGGCTGCTTGCCCGGGTCGCCCGGCTTCCCAAGGTCGACCTGCACTTTCACATGGCCGGCACCCTGCGCCCGGCAACCCTCGCCCGGCTCGCGAGCAAGTACGACCTGCCCCTGCCGAGACCGGTCGAGACGCTCTACACCTATCGCGACTTCTACGACTTCATCGATGTGCTGCGCATCGCCGCGCAGGCGGTGCGCAGCAGCGAGGACTTCGAATGCGTGGCCTACGAGGCCGTGGAGGACGCGGCGCGCAGCAGCAACGCGCGCCATGTCGAGATGTCTTTCAACCCGCAGTACTTCATGCCCACCGGGGTGGCGTACCGGGTGCAGGTCGAGGGCCTGGCCGCCGGGCTGCAGGCGGCGCAGCGCGACTTCGGCTGCTCCGGCCTGCTGATTGCCTCGCTCGACCGCGGCCTGCCGCTGGACAGCGCCGAGCGCGCGATGGACGACATCGTCGGCCTTCGTTCCGACACGGTCGTCGGCGTGGGCCTGGACGGCCCCGAACGCGAAGGTCCTCCGGCGAAGTTCGCGGCCCTGTTCCAGCGCGCCGGCCGCGCCGGCCTGCGGCGCACGGCCCATGTCTGCGAAGACAACCAGACACTGGAGGAGGCGCCGCCTACCAACGTGGACGCATGCATCGAGCTCCTGGGCTGCGACCGGCTCGACCATGGCTACAACCTGCTGGCCAGCGACGACGCCCTGCGGCGCGCCCGCGGGCGTGGCGTGTACTTCTGCGTCTGCGGCGTCACCAGTGTGGTGCGGCGCCAGCGCCAGCGCATCGAGGGGGTGAAGCGCATGGTCGATGCCGGCCTGCCCGTCACCCTCAACACCGACGACCCCGCCATGTTCCACACCGACCTCGCGCACTCCTACGCCACCGTGCTGGAAGGCTGCGGCTGGGGATGGGAGCAGGCGCGCGCCTTCAGCCTGGCGGGGGTGGACGCCTGCTGGCTCGACGAGCCGGCCAGGCGGGCGCTGCGCGCCGAGTTCGAGCGGGAGATCGCCGCGCTCGAAGGCACGCCGGCCGCAACGCAATGAGCCCCCGAAATCAATCGAAGCCGAAAGCAAGGAACCGTGATGCGACCCGCAACAGCTGAACGAACCCGCCGCCGCAGACTGCTCGCGGCACTCGCACTCGCCGCATTCGTGGCCTCGGCACCGCCGGCCACTGCCGAAGGCGCATGGCCCGCGCACGCCATCACCCTCATCGTGCCCTACGGCGCCGGCGGCAATGTGGACGTCATGGCACGGTGGATCGGACCCGAGCTGTCTACGCGCCTCGGCCAGCCGGTGATCATCGAAAACGTCTCGGGCGCCGGAGGCGTCATCGGCACCGAGAAGGCGGTGCGCGCCAGGCCTGACGGCTACACCCTGCTTCTGTCGGTCGAGAGCACCGTCGTCATCGCGAAGATGGTCACGCCCTCCACCGTGCGCTACGACGGCCTGGCGGACCTGGTGCCCGTCACCCTGCTGGGCTCCCAGCCTCTGGCGCTGGTGGGCAAGCCGGCGATGCAGCCGAAGACGACCGAAACGCTGTACGCCGAGCTGAAGTCGGCGCCCGGCAAGTACAGCTACGCCAGCTCCGGCGTCGGCACCTCGCTGCACCTGGGCGGCGAGCTGCTCAAGCAGCAGGGTGGCGTCGACGTCGTGCATGTGCCCTACCGCACAGGCGTGCAGATCATCAGCGACCTCAGCGGCAACCAGCTGGATCTTGCCGTGCTGCCCCTGTCCATGGTGATGCAGCAGGCACGGGCGGGAAAGCTGCGCGTGTACGGCGTGATGTCGGACAAGCCCTCGGCAGTCATGCCCGAGGCACTGCCGCTGGCGAGCGTGCCGGCATGGCGCGGTGCGAACGTGTCCGTGTGGCAGGGCATCTTCGCGCCCAGGGGAACACCGCCGCAAATCGTCGAGCAGTTGAACGCCGCGCTGGTTCAGGTTCTGGCGAACCCCGGCGTGCGAAAGAATTTCGAGGACGGCGGCGTCACCCCCATCGGTATCGGCCCGAAGGAATTCGCCGCGTTCCTGAAGACCGAGGAGACAAAGTTCGGCGCGATCGTCACGAAGGGAGGCATCAAGGCCGAATGAGGCGGCGCGCGGGCATCGTCATCGCGACGACTCCCGCCACCACGCACGCCAGCCCGGCCCACGCCGTGGGCGCCAGCCGCTCGCCCAGGAACACCACGCCGATCAGCACCCCGACGGGCACACGCAGATAGGCCTGCGCGGCGGTCGACATCGGCCCCAGCGTCCTGATGAGCCGGAAGTAGATCGTGAAGGCCAGCGCCGTGGAGAGCACCGCGAGCGCCAGCACCGCCGCCATCGACGCGGCCGATGGCGCCAGCGTCCACGGCCTGTCGAAAAGGATGCTCACGGGCAGCAGCATGGCCGCGCCACTCAGCAGCGAACCGGCGGCCGGCACCATCGGGTCCAGGCCCTTGAACACGCGGCCGAAGATCGCGGCGCAGCCGTAGCAGACGGCGGCCGCTACCAGGGCGAGTTGCGCGAGCAGCGAATGCCCGAGCCCGTTCAGCGCCTCGAAGCCCACGATCAGGCAGATGCCCGCGAGGCCCGCACCCACGCCGAACAGGCGGCGCATCGTGGGCCTGTCGGAGCCGCCGAGGCCCAGCCCCAGCAAGAAGATGAAGATCGGCGAGGTCGAGTTGAGGATGGTCGCCAAGCCTGCATCGACGCTGCGCTCCGCCCACGCGATGAGCGTGAACGGCAGCACGCTGTTCAGGCAGGCCTGCAGCACGAAGCGGCCCCACATCGCGGGCTCCGCCGGCAGCTTCACGCCGCGCATGCGAAGCACCGCGAGCAGCAGCAAGCCGGCAATGAGCGTGCGCGCCGCGATCAGCGTGACGGGCGGGATCGTCGCCACGCCGATCTTGATGAAGGTGTAGGAGGCGCCCCAGCAGGTGGCGAGCACCGCGAGCAGCGCCCATTCGAAGGCCGGGCTGGCGCGGGGCTTGTCGATGGAGGAGGGTGTGGATGCGTGCATGGTGCGCCGATCATTCCCCCGCCGGCGCGGCCACACTTCGGCCGCGGGCGAAGCGTGGATGCCCCAGCGCGCTGTCAGTGCTCGTGCGCGTGCGGCTTGCCGCCGCTCTTGCCGCCGTTCAGCAGCGTCGCCAGGTCCACTTCCTGCTCGGCCGCGGCGCCCGCGATCACGCGCTGCTCCAGCTCGTCGAGGTGCTCCAGCGCCACTTCCAATGCCTTGTCGAGCGACTTGCCCGTGGCCAGCGCCTCGATGATCTGCTCATGCTCGCGCGGTGCGCAGCTCGCTGCCTCGGCGGAGTCGTAGAGCGCCTTGTAGAGCTCGGTGTTCGAAATCAGCCGCCTGATGTACGACAGCAGCTCCTCGCTCTGCGCCATCTCCGCAAGCAGCAGGTGGAAGTCGCCCGCCAGCCGGACCGCGTCCTCGCGCCGGCCTTCCTTGAAGGCCTTCTGCTCCGCCTGCACGTGCTTGCGCAGCGAGGCCACCTGCTCGCGCGAGAGATTGCCGAAGAGCGTGGTCACCAGCCCCGCTTCCACGATACGGCGCGCGCGGTAGATGCCGCGCATGTCGTCGATGGAGGGGTTGGGCACGAAGGCGCCGCGGTTGTGCTCCAGCACCAGCCGCTTTYCCGAACCCAGCCGCGCCAGCGCCTTGCGCACCGCGCCGCGCGTGCAGCCCAGCGCCTCGGCCAGCGCGCGTTCGCGCAGCGGCGTGCCGGGGCGCAGCTTGCCGCTGAGCAAGGCCTTGGAGACGGCGCCGTAGACGCGTTCGTCCACGTTCGCGTCGTCGGCTTCCGTGAGTTCGGGGGAGGGGGCGGTCGCTGGGGATTTGCGGGCGGCGGAGGGCATAGGCAGCCGGATTATTGCCTGCGTGCCACCCCTCAGGGAAAGCCCCCGGATTGACTCGGCCCCGTGTGCTCCGTACCATCCGCCTCCGTTTGGTTAACCAAATTAATTTGTATGGTTAACCAAAATCACAGAAAATCCCAACCCGAGACAAGAATCGAGGCCTCCATGAAATCCGCCAAATGGCTTGCCGCACTGCCGGTCGCCGCCTTCTTCAGCGGGGGATGGCTGTCCTCCGTCGCCCCCACCTTCGTGCTCGGCATGCCCTTCCTGATGGTGTGGAACGTCAGCTGGCTGGTGCTGACCTCGCTGATCATGGTGGTCATCGACCGCGCCGAAGGCGACATCGACGCGCCTTCTTCTTCCGCTGGAGACGCGCGATGAACGCGGCACTCGGCGTCATCGCCCTGTTCGTCGCCGGCGCGCTGGCGCTCGCCGTGCTCGCGCGGCGCGGCCGCACCATGAGCCTGGAGCAATGGGCGCTCGGCGGGCGCGGGCTGGGCGCCATCATGGTATTCCTGCTGATGGCGGGCGAGTCGTTCTCCACCTTCACTTTCCTGGGCGCGAGCGGCTGGTCTTACAGCAAGGGCACGCCGGCCTTCTACATCCTGGCCTACGGCGGCCTGGCCTACCTGATGGCCTTCTGGATGCTGCCGGCCATCTGGCGCTACGCCACGGCGAACAAGCTGGTGTCGTTCTCCGACTTCTTCGCTCACAAGTACGACAGCCGTGCGCTGGGCGTGCTGGTGTCCATCGTGGCGCTCATGGGCATGGTCGCGCTGCTCACCATCCAGCTGCGCGGGCTCGGCATCATCGTGTCGGAGGCCTCGTACGGCTCCATCGCGCCGCAGGTGGCGATCTGGATCGGCACGCTGGTCATGGTCAGCTACATCCTGTTCTCGGGCATCCATGGCTCGGCCAGCATCGCCATCGTGAAGGACATCCTCATCCTCGCGCTCGCCGTGTTCCTCGGCATCTACCTGCCGTGGCACTACTACGGCGGCGTCACGCCGATGTTCACCGCCATCCAGGCGGCGAACCCCAGCTTCTTCGAGTTCCCGAAAGAGGGCCTGAACCTCACCTGGTACAACTCGACCATCCTGCTGACGGCGCTGGGCTATTACCTCTACCCGTTCAACCTCACCTCGGTGTACGCCGCCAAGAGCGCGAGCGCGGTGCGCCGCAACACCATCCTGATGCCGCTGTACCAGGTGGTCATCGCCTTCCTGTTCCTCGTGGGCTTCGCGGCCATCCTGCAGGTGCCGGGGCTCAAGGGCTCCGACGTCGACCTGGCCCTCTTCGGCCTGGTGAAGCACACCTTCGACCCGTGGTTCGTCGGCGTGATCGGCGGAACCGGCGTGCTCACCGCGCTGGTGCCGGGCTCGATGATTCTGCTCACCGCATCCACCGTGATCGGCAAGAACGTCTACAAGGAAGGCTTCGCGCCCAACGCCACCGACAGGCAGGTGTCGCGTGTGGCGCGCGGCGTGCTGCCGGTGTTCGCGCTGGTGGCGGTTTACTTCGTGCTGCGCGGCGGCACCACCATCGTGTCGGTGGCCATCTTCGCTTCGAGCCTGCTCACGCAGCTGCTGCCCTCGCTGCTTTTCAGCCTCATGAAGAAGCCCTTCGGCAACAGGCACGCCGCCTTCGCCGGCATCCTGGCGGGTAGTGCGGTGTTGGGCTTCATGATGACCACCGGCTCCAACCTGGGTACGCTGTTCCCGGCCGCGCCGGTCGTGTTCAAGTCGCTCAACACCGGGCTCGTGGCGCTGGCGACGAATGCGCTGGTGTTCGTCGTGGTGGCGCTGCTCACCCCGAACACGACCCGCCGCGCCATCGCCGCTCAGCCTGCCTGACAGCCATAGATAGAGAAACGGACCGCCCCACATGCCATCGCTCCTGATCCGCAACGTGCGCCCCATGGGCGCCTCCCCCCTCGACGTGCTGGTGCAGGACGACCGCATCGCCGCGCTCGGCGCGGAGCTTGCCGCGCCGGCCGGCGCCGCCGTCGAGGAAGGCCACGGCGCCTTGCTGCTGCCCGGCCTCGTCGAAGGCCACACGCATCTCGACAAGACCATGTGGGGCATGGACTGGTATCGCAACGAAGTCGGCGTGAACCTCATCGACAAGATCGAGAACGAGCGCGCCTTTCGCCATGCCAGCGGGCATGACGCGGCCGCGCAGTCGCTGGTGCTGGCCAAGGCCTTCCTGGCGCTCGGCACCACGCGGCTGCGCACGCACGTCGACGTCGACACCCAGGCCGGCCTGCGCCATCTCGAAGGCACCATCCGCACGCGCGAGGCGCTGCGCAAGCTGCAGCAGATCCAGATCGTCGCGTTCCCGCAATCGGGCCTGCTGGACCGTCCGGGCACGGCCGAGTTGCTCGACCAGTCACTGGCGATGGGCGCCGACGTGCTCGGCGGCCTCGACCCCTGTGCCATCGACGGCGACCCGGTCAAGTCGCTCGACGTGCTGTTCGGCATTGCCCACAGGCACCAGCGCCCGGTCGACATCCACCTGCACGAGCCCGGCACCATGGGCGCCTTCTCGCTCGACCTGATCCTGCAGCGCACAGAAGCGCTGGGCATGCAGGGCAAGGTGGCCATCAGCCATGGCTTCTGCCTCGGCGACGTGAGCGAACGCGAGCGCGAGACGCTGCTCGCGCGAATGGCGAAGCTCGGCGTGGTGCTCGTCACCAGCGCGCCGCCTTCGCGCACCGTGCCGCCGCTCATCGCCTGCAGGCAGGCCGGCGTGACCGTGCTCGGCGGCAACGACGGCATCCGCGACACCTGGTCGCCCTACGGCAGCCCCGACATGCTGGAGCGCGCCATGATCATCGGCCTGCGCTACAACCTGCGCCGCGACGACGAGATCGCCGTGGCGCTCGACACCGTCACCCACTCGGGCGCGCGCGGCTGCGGCTTCGAAGCCTACGGGCTCGAGGCGGGCTGCCGCGCCGATCTGGTGCTGGTCGACGCACAGACCGTCGCGCACGCCGTGGTCTCGCGCCCCGTGCGCAAGCTGGTGGTGGCGGGCGGCCGCGTCGTGGCGCGCAACGGCGTGCTGCTGGCGGATGTGGCGTCTCTGTGAGGGGTGGGCGCAGTCATGACGGAGGCATCGCCTTCGCGATCGTCATCGTGCTGGTGGCGCTGAACCTGCGCGCCTTTCTCACTTCGAGCAGCCCGCTGCTCGAACCCATCCGCCTCGCGACCGGCATCGGCTTCCATGCGGTGGCGCTGCTCACCGTGCTGCCGATGTTCGCGATGGGTGCCACTTCGCTCTTGGGCGCGGCGGTCGGCCAGCGCATCGGCGCGCGCGGCGGCGTCGCGCTCGGGCTGGCGGCCATCGCCCTGGCTTGCGCAAGCCGATACGTGGCTGATGGCGCGGCAGCTCTGCTGTGGAGCGCCGCGCTCGCCGGCGCGGGCGTGGGCCTGGTGCAGGCGCTGATGCCCGGCGTGGTGAAGCAGGCGTATCCGGCGCGCATCGGCGTGATGACGGGGCTGTACTCCGCCGCCATCATGGGCGGCGGCGGCCTCGGCGCCATGGCCAGCCCGTGGGTGGCGCACGCATTCGGCGGCGCGCAGCCCGACTGGCATGCAGGCCTGTCGATCTGGTCGCTGCTCGCCGTCTTCGCGCTGCTGTACTGGCTCAACATGCGGCGCATGGAATTCACTGCCGACGCGCCAAGGCAGGGCCTCTCGTGGCTGCGCTGCTTCGCCAGCCGCCGTGCATGGCTGCTGGCCGCGTGCTTCGGCCTCATCAACGGCGGCTACACCAGCCTCGTCGCGTGGCTGCCGCACTTCTATGCACAACAAGGATGGACCGCGCAGCAGGGCGGATCGGTGCTCGCGTTGATGACGGCCGCGCAGGTGGTTTCAGCACTCGCGATGCCAGCCATCGCCCGCAGTCGCGGCCGTGATCTGCGCCCCTGGCTGGTGCTCACGCTCGTTGCGCAGCTCGCCGGCTTCTGCGCGCTGACCTTCGACGCACCCGTGCCGGCAGTCGCCATCGCCGTCGTGCTGGGCTTCGGCCTCGGCGGCGCGTTCTCGCTGTGCATGGTGCTCGCGCTCGACCACCTGCCCGACCCGGCGCAGGCCGGCGCGCTTGCGGGCTTCATGCAGGGCGTCGGCTTCATGATTGCGGCCGTCGCGCCCTTCGTCACCGGCTGGGTGCGCGAGCACACCGGCGGCTTCACGCTCGCATGGGCCTACCTCGCAGCGGTGGTGGTGGCGCTGCTGCCGCTCATGCTGTGTTTCGATCCGCGTCGCTATGCCGCCGCTACCGCGGGCCTGTTCGATGCGCGCGCCGCGCATTCCGGTGCACCATCTCTCACCGCGCTGGACGGCGCGGCCACCAGAAAGGTCTGAACACGATGTACCAGGAACACTTCATGCAACGGGCGCTGGCCCTTTCTGCCCAGGCTCTGCAGGAGCCCGGCACCGAGCCTTTCGGCGCCGTCGTCGTGAAGGACGGCGTGATCGTCGGCGAAGGCTTCAACCACTCCGTCGCGCACCATGACCCTACCTCGCACGGCGAGGTCGAGGCCATCCGCGATGCTTGCCGCAAGCTGGGCACCGTGAACCTGTCGGGCTGCGAGCTCTACACCTCGTGCGAGCCATGTGCGATGTGCGTGGCGGCGATGCACATCGCGGGCATTGCGAAGCTTTACTACGCGGCCTCACTGGCGCAGTCGGGGGAGGCGTTCGAAGGAGTGACCGTGGCGGCGCGGCATCCGATCGATGTGGAGGCGCTGCGCATCGAGGCCGGTGCGACGCTGGCGCAGCGCAGCTTGTCTGCGGAGCAGAAGATGGATCGTGAGGCGGTGGGGATTCTTTCGGACTGGGCTGCGACGCGCAGGGCTTCCTGAGTCTCCTGGACGGATCGCTGCGCGGTCAGCGAGGAGTCTGCTGCGTATGGAGCGGATCGCCCAACTGGCAGGTGCATTCATGCGGGCAAGCCGGCAGGAAGTCGAGCTGCACTCCAAGAACTCGTGAGTCTTCGGCGGGTCCGTTTGAAAGGGACGCAGGGTCGGCGACGTAGCCGCTCTTGGGAAGGGCGATCCTGGCATTGAAGCGCAGTTCTTCTCGAAGAACGAGAGCCACGTTGCGTGCCCGGTCCAGGCCCAGGCCTTTGGGATCGTGGTCTCGTTCTTCCGGGTTGACTGATGCTCCGATATAGATCGCTTCGTGGTTGGCGTACCGCGTTCGAAGCTCCTGCATCCAGGCGTCAAGCTTCAGTATCTGATCGGGAGATACCGTCGCCGAGTCGCGCTCGAAGTACACATAGAAGACCTTGATAGGGCTGCATGCGAGCGCGGCGACCGGGCTGAGCATTGCAAGGGCGAGAGCCAGAATGCGCAGAAATAGATCGAGCAAGGGCCCGTCATAGGGCAGCACCCGGCCGCCAGGCATGGGCGGATCTCCGACCACGAGAATTTTTCGTTCCATTCAATACGCTCCCGTCTTGTGACGAGGCGTTGTATGAGGCCGAGCGCGCTAACACTGTTGTCTATCGTCAAACGCTCAGAAATTTCTCACGAAAAGCACGGATCACGACTCGGCGCTGATTCCCGGTGCGGCCTAGGGAGTGCGCCGTCCGATTCGCGACGATGTTGTTACTCACCGTTTTTTCCGTCGCTGAATAGAGTGACTTCACGGCGTCACTGATCGTGCGCCAAGAGGAGCCGCCGATGATCTTCAACAGAAGCGATGAGAGCACTGCAACCCGAACCTCAACCCGAGTCGCACGCGCACTCGAAACCTATCGCAGCGTCATCGCATGCCACGACCACATCGCGCGCGGCAGCGGCGTTCACTCGCTCACCGCGGCGTTGATGCTGCCTTGCTACAAGGCCGAGTTCCGCAACCTCGTGCTCGCGATGACCCCGGAAGAAGAGCGCGAACTAAGGTACGCGCTCGATTCGATTTGCGAGACCGCGGCGTGAAGACGACTACCTTCGCAGCAAGTTTTGCCGCGCAAGGTTTCATTGCGAATGCTTGCGCGGTTTGCGGAATTACAGAGTTGGATTGAACGGGATTCCACTCGTAGCGGCAAACGCCCGACGCGCCCAGACTCCGCTTCCCCGGCCGGGAAGTCATTTCATGGAAGTCATTTCTCTTGAAAGGAGTTGGCTATGGCGGAAACGCAGAAATTCACCATCCTCTCGTTCGTAGGCGGTGGCATACGGGGGCTGATGTCGGTATCGGTACTGAACAAGATTTACCAGAAGTACCCGCAGATCATCGCCAACAGCGACCTCATCGCGGGGTGCTCCACCGGCTCGATCATCACGAGCGAGCTGTTGGCGGGCAAGTCGCCGCAGGACCTCATCAACCTTTTCACCAGCCAGAAGGGCGAGATCGGGTTCTACGAAAAGATGAACACCGATCCGAAGCGGCCCGCGTACCCCATCGACGAGGTCTACGCCTCGCAGGTCGCGCTGCATGGCACCACGAAGGTCCAGGACATCGTCACGAGGAAGGTGCTCTTCGTCACCTTCAACGTCGGCGGGCTCGAGGTGAAGAACTCGGTGCAGACGGCCATACCCTGGCAGCCGGTCATGTACACCAACATGATCCCCGACCATGGCGACGTGGAGATCGCCAAGGCGGCCACTTCCAGCGGTGCGATGCCGGGGCAGCTGGGTTCGTTCGAAGGCAACGTCGACGGCTGCTTCTTCAACCACGACCCCACGGTCGCGGCGATTGCGCTGGCGGTGAAGGCGGGCCATGCGCTCGAAGACATCGCGGCCATCACCATCGGCACCGGCTACATGCCCGACTGGGTCGCCAGCGACACCCACGAGTGGGGCGCCGACCAATGGATGAACGGCGTGGCGAACCCCTTCAACAATTCGCCGCCGTTCCTCATGAACCAGACGAAGTCTTCGCCTGTGCTCGACATGAGCCTGAACGGCACTTCGACCGAGCTCATGCCGATGCTCGCCAAGATGCTGCTGGGCGACCGCTACACCAATATCAACCCGACGCTGCCCTTCTTCGTGCCGGAGAACACGGTCTACCCGCAGGCCCTGCAGCTGCTGCAGGACAAAGGCGCCAACGCGGACACCGCGTATGCCGAGGCCCTGGTGCGGAAGTACTGGGTCGAACACGCGCTCGGCTGAGCACTGAGCACCACCTGCAAGCAGGAAAACGCATTCCAGGAAAGGAGAAACGACGATGTCGATCACCGCAACAGGTGCTGCAGCGCCAGCACCCGCATCCTCACCCGCGATTCCCATCGAGAAGCTGGATCTCGGTCCGTACAACATCCAGTACCTGCCCGACGGCCACTACGTGCTGGACGTGAACGGCAACAGCCCGGCCAAGGGCGCAGGGGTCATCGGCTACACGCTCAAGCTGCCGCAGGCCGGCAACCAGCAATGGCTGTTCGTTCCCTCGCCCCAGGCGCCGGGCTGGTGGTATCTGCAGACGCAGATGGGCACCGGGTTCGTCCTGACGCTGAAGCCGGACTCCACGAGCGTGCCCACACCCCTCGTGATGATGCCTCCCGGCCTGGACGATGCCGACAGGCAACTCTGGAGCCTTCTGTCCACCGAGGAACCCGGCTACTGGTACATCCAGTGCAAGTTGGGGGCGAGCAATTCGAATGCTCCGCTCGTCATCGGGCTCACGGACAACAAGTCGGAGGCTGGCGCCGTGGCCGGCCCCATCAGCTTCACCGGGTTCCGCGCGCAGGCCTGGGGCTTCAGGCCCGTGGGCAACGCGGGCTGAAGAGCATTGCTCAGGGGGCTCAGTCCCAGGCCGGCGCCAGACCGGCCGGGTCTGTCAGGCGCTCATTGCGCTCGAGCGCCGCGATCTGCGCCATCTCGGCGTCCGACAGCTTCAGCTGCAGCGCCTTCAGGTTGCCTTCGAGGTTCGCGCGCTTGGTGGACGACGGAATCACCGCGTAGCCCAGCTGCATCGCCCACGCCAGCACCACCTGCGCGGTGGTTGCGCCGTGGGCCTTGGCAATCGCTTCGACAACCGGGTCGCCCAGCACCTTGCCGTAGGCCAGCGTCATGTACGACGTGATGTGGATGCCAACGCTCTTGGCGAACTCGGCCACCTTGCGGTTCTGCAGATACGGGTGCAGCTCGATCTGGTTGGTTGCGATCTGCTCCGCGCCCACGGCCGCGATGGCTTCCTTCATGAGCGCGATATTGAAGTTCGACACGCCAATGTGCTTCGTGAGCCCCTGCGCCTTGGCATCTGCCAGCGCGCCCATGAATTCGGCCACCGGCACCGCATTGCCGGGCGAGGGCCAATGGATCAGCGTCAGGTCGACATGGTCTGTGCGCAGCTTCGCGAGGCTGTCCTTCAGGCTGGGCACCAGCTTGTCCTTGGCGTAGTTGTCGGTCCAGATCTTGGTGGTGATGAAGAGGCTGCTGCGGGCCACGCCGCTTTCGGCAATGGCCTGGCCCGCCTCGGCTTCGTTGCCGTAGATCTGCGCCGTGTCGATGGTGCGGTAGCCCACGTCGAGGCCGTTCTTCACCGAGTCGATGACCACCTGGCCCTTCAGGCGGAAGGTGCCGAGGCCGAAGGCGGGAATGGTGTTGTTGCTCGTGTTCATGATGTGTGTTGTCCTTGTGTGTTGAGAAAAAGAGGGGAGGTTCAGTGACCGACCGGCACCGGCCCCGAAGCGCGAACCGGAATGCCTGCACGCCGATCAAGCGATCCGCTCCATTGCGTGAGAGCCAGAGAGACAAGCACCACCAGCGCGCCAATCCACGGCGTGTGCATCAGCCCAAGGTGCGTCACGATCAGCCCACCGGCCCAGGCCGCGCCGGCAATGCCCAGGTTGAAAGCCGCGATGTTCAGGCCCGAGGCCACGTCCACTGCCTGCGGCGTGAAGCGTTCGGCCTGCTTCACGACATACACCTGCAGCCCCGGCACGTTGCCGAAAGCCACCGCGCCCCACATCAGCACCGCCAGCAGGGCCAGCCACTTGTGCGGCGCCGCGAAGTTGAACACCAGCAGCACCGCGGCCAGCAGCGCGAAGATGACCTTCAGCGCCGGAATCGGGCCCATGCGGTCGGCCAGCTTGCCGCCCCAGATGTTGCCCACCGCCACCGAGATGCCGTACACCAGCATCACCCAGCCCACAGCGCCCGCGCTGAAGCCAGACACGTCGGTGAGGATCGGCGCCAGGAACGTGAACGGAATGAACGAGCCGCCATAGCCGATGGCCGTCTTCGCATACACCAGCAACAGGCGCGGCTCGGCCAGCACCTTGGCCTGCTGCGCCAGCGAGGCCGGCGGCGTGTGGCGGATGTTGCTGGGCACAAAGATCCAGCTGCCGATGAAGGCGATAACGCCCAGCGCCGACACCGCCAGGAAAGTCTCGCGCCAGCCGAAGTGCTGCCCGATGAACGTGCCCAGCGGCACGCCCGTGACCAGCGCCACCGTGAGGCCCGTGAACATGATCGCGATGGCGCTCGCCGCCTTTTCCTTCGGCACCAGGCCGGTGGCAATCGTCGAGCCGATGGAGAAGAACACCCCGTGCGCCAGCCCCGTGAGGACGCGGGCGGCAATCAGCGATTCATAGCTCGGCGCCTTCCACGCCAGCAGATTGCCGACCGTGAACAGCGCCATCAGCCCGAGCAGCAGCGCCTTGCGCGGCAGCTTGCCCGTGAGCGCGGTGAGCACCGGCGCGCCGATGGCGACGCCCAGTGCGTATAGGCTGACCAGCAGGCCGGCGGAGGGGAGGCCGATGTGGAGGTCGGCTGCGACTGTGGGGATGAGGCCAACGATGACGAACTCGGTCGTTCCGATGGCGAAGGCGCTGAGGGTTAGCGCTAGTAGGGCGATGGGCATGAGGGCACTCCTTCTGGGATGAGAGGGAGTGTCTTGCGGTTACCTTTGCGGATAAATAGCGGCTGAGAGAGAAAATATTTGACTACAAGTCAATAAATAGAAAAAGGCTGGTGTTGCAAACTAGCTTTCATCCTGTCGCCTGTTGCTCTGCGAAGCGCGCAACAACATGCCCTAGATCGTCTGCTCTACCTTCTTTGTCTAGCGCGCGAAAGGCTCGGCTCAACTCCAGCAAGGACTCGTTTGTCGCGGTGCTCATAAAGTCTTCATCGAAAACTCTTTTGATTACTTCCTCACGTCGATTGCGCAGGAATGGGATGTCTAGTTTGAGCAAGCTAGTCATGTAGTCCGCGCCTGCGTCAGCAGGATCGTTTGCGCAGATTTGCCCGTCTAGCGTATAGAGGAATCTAGTTTCACATGTCTGGTCCAGCGGCGATATGTGCAGGTGCTCGTCGAACTGATTGCTCTTGGCATGCCCGCAGTGCGATGGCGTTGTCACTTCGAATTTTCTTCCACAGGAAACGAAGAGATTCCCGTAGTGCAGAGCCAAATTCTCGTGGCTTTCCTGTGGGCGAAAGTGTTCAATGTGACTGCTGTCGAAGTCGATTGATTGCCCACAGTAGCAGCAAGTCCAACCTTGCTCGGATAGAAGCGATTCGTGCAGGGCGTGCTTTTGAGGATTCTGCAGGTCACCGTAGCTCGGTTGCCAGTCTTCGTTCTCAAGCTCCATCCATTGCTGAAAAAGTTCAGGAGCGGATTTCTTGTTCACGTATCTCATTTCCCAATGATCTCCTTCCTCTTTAGCAACGCAGTTGCACCAGCAAGCTCCGCGAGACCTGGAGCTTCTTTTTGTAGTGCTTTGAGTTTCTCCCGTGCTAGCTCCAGCTGATTCCTTTCCAAGGCAGCAAATAATTCGGATAGCTTTTCTTCAATGATTGGGGGGCGAGCAGAAGCCCCCATGATTTCCTCAAGAACGCGGCTCGAATCAACTCCATAGCTGACCTTGGGGTGCGTGATGCCGTTGGGGCTGAGCAAGATAATCTCATTTGGCATGAGCTCTCCAAGTACCTGCGGCGAATGACTCGCGACGATGAACTGGACAGCGGGGAAAGCGGCCTTCAGCCCATTGGTGATCATCCGTTGCCACTTGGGATGCAAGTGCATATCGAGCTCGTCGATCAACACTACGCCTGGTGAATCTCTCAGCACACTTTGACCAAGGTGTGGGTTTAGAAGGCACATTCGGCGAGCGATGTCTGCAACAAGAGAGATCACGGAGCGCTGACCATCACTCAGGTTCTCATACAGCGTAGGGGCGCGTTCTTTGGATAGACCTTCGTCCCACTCAACAAGAAGCCCTCGTTGTTTCATGTCATATCGAATGCCTTTTAGGCCTTCGACAGCACCTGCCAATGCTGAGTTGACTAGGCCTAGTTCGTCATCGAAGACTTCATTAAACGAGTGCCTCAACTCGGCTGCTGTTTGAAGGCGCTCTAGGCTCTTGGAGATCATCCATCCTGCCAAAGCCGACGAATCTAGGGAGGCTTCCCACCATCTCTCGTATCCGTCTGCTCTTGCGTGACGCTCCGTTGCAGCTTCTAACTCACTCGGTGCTTCTTGTAGCCATCTGCGATTCGCACCATAAAACACTGCAATCGGCAATGTTTTGCTAAGCGTCTCATCGCTCGAGTTCGGGAGCTGGCGCTGTGATACCCAGAGTGGTCCGGGGGGATTTCCCGAAATCAGAGGAGGTTCAATGGAGCCAGCCTTCTTCCATGACCATTCGATTGGAGTGCCGAAAGCCTGTCCCGTCGCAATCAACTCAATGGGATAGCAGGGCTCAAAGCGCCGACGTTTTTTAACCTCTGCAATGCTCACTCTTGCGTCTCCGGGGTCCAAGAGTGGATTTGATTGACCACGCCTTAGATTGAAGTACATCGTGAGTCCTCCCAAGCAGTCACGAAGACCTTTCAGGATCGTAGTCTTCCCGCTCCCGTTGGCCCCCACGAGAACGTTGAATCCAGGAGAAAAGTCCACTGGAAGGTCTTGGTGGCATCGATAGTTCACCAGCCGTATCGAGTCAATTCTCATAATGGTCCTTATGTTTTCTGCGCTTGCAGAGATTATCTGCGTCGTATTGCTCGGCAATATATGGGCTCGGGACGTGCCCGGATCGGGCTTGGCATTGGAGTGTCGATTAGTTTGCCGTACATCGATATACTGCCCCGTCGCGCAAAAAAAAGCGCGATCGGGTTTGGAAGCCCGCCAAAACCCCTGCGACGAGAGCCGCAGGACCGCACATGGTCTGCGGCTTTTTCGTTCGCGCTGCTTTTTTAGGCGGCTCGAACGGGAGGGCGCGAGCCCTGCCGGTTTCTCTTCAAGGGGTTTTCCGGTCTTCCAACCTGTTCGAGCTGCCGCCATCGTTTGGAAGCGGGGGCGGCGGTTGTAGCAAACCAAAATCCCTTGGGAGGCCTCTCATGGCTGCATCCGCTCGCGTGTCCGCACAATCCTGTGCCCCGGACCCCGCATCCCCCAACCTCGACGACCTCGCCCTACAAGCCTGCGACGACGCCGACAACCTCAACGACGTGATGCGCGCCTACGCCGCGCTCAGGAAACTCGTCGACACCAGCGCCCTGAACGACAGCGAGGAGCTCACCCCCAGCCGCACCGAGCTGAGCGCCTTGCTCGGTGTGCTCAACGACGCGCTGACGGCGCGCATTGATACCGTCAACGGCGCCACCAGCGCAGTGCGCGAGGCGCTGCGACAGAACGTCGGCAGCACCCAATAGCGCCAGCCGCGTGCCCCGGCAACGGGCACGCGCCGGTCGACTGGCAACGCTGCGCATCGCGCTTGCTTTCTTCTTTCTCTTCTTCTCCCCACAACAAAGCCGATGCCAGCCGCGCCCGTCGCCGACAACAAGCCCGAGGCCATTCCCACCGCCGCCTGGGCCCATCTGCGCGACATGGTCGCGGCGCGAACCCCTGCGGATGGCCGCACCGACGCGCTGTATCCGGGGCTGCGCTGCTACCGGTTCTCGCGCCCTGTGCGTTACGAGAAAACCCAGTGCCTCACGCCGGGCGTGGTGGTGGTCTTGCAGGGCCGCAAGACCGCGTACCTCGGTGGTGACGGTCGTTCGCTCGACTACGGCGCCACGCAGTGCCTGGTGCTCGGGGCCGAGGTCGCGTGCCTCGGCACGGTCGTCGCGGCGAGCGCCGAGCATCCGTACCTCGCGATTCATCTCGACCTGCCGCCCGACATGCTGGTGAAGTCTTTTGTCGCGCTGGCGGAAAGCGGCACGCTGGCCGAGCCCGCCCGCGTGACCGAGAACTTCACGGCTGCGGTGGGGCCGGAGGTGGTCGAGGCCTTCGCCCGACTGCTGCTGGCGGCCGACGACCCGGTGGACCGCCGCACGCTCGCGCCGCTGGCGGTTGAAGAAATCGTGCTGCGGCTGCTGCGCTCCGAGGCCGCGGCCGCCATCCGCAGCGCGGGCGCCGTTACCAAGGCCGGTGCACGCATACAGACGGCCATCGCCTTCATGCGCCGCCATCTGGGCCGGCCACTGTCGGTGGCCGAAATTGCCAGCCACGTGCACATGAGCCCTTCGCACTTCGCGCACAGTTTTCGCGAGGTGGCCGGGGTCACGCCGATGCGCTGCATTCGCGACCTGCGCCTGGAAGAGGCGCGCATGCTGATGCTGGGCGCGGGGCTGCGGCCCGGCGATGCGGCTGCGAAGGTGGGGTTCGAGAGCGCGGCGCATTTCAATCGCGCGTTTCGCAGGCGGTTCGAGGCAACGCCTGCCGAGTACGTGCGGCGCGTTCAGTCGGGCTGATTGACTGACCGACTGATTGACTCACCGACGTGGGGGCGGCTGCGTCTTTCGCAGCCATGGTCAATTTCTTCGCAGCTTCGCGCCTTGGCGCGGGGGAGGGGGCTGGCTAACCTGCCGTCTGCCTTTTTCTTCAAGCCAACGACAAAGAAATTTCCATGAACCCGATCAACGTCATCATCACTTTCGAAGCCAAGCCCGAGCGCGCATCCGCGTTCGCCGAACTCATGCAGCAGGTCAAGCAGTCGCTGCCATCGGCGGATGGATGCCGTGGCGTGCAGTTGTTCGGGCGCGCCGACAACGACTGCGTGTTCACGCTGGTCGAGTCGTGGGAGTCACGTAGCAAGCATGAGGCTCATATCGCGGGCGTGGTGGCGTCAGGTGCTTGGGATGCGATGGCGGCTGAGCTGGCTGGGGCGCCTGTCAGTTGTTATTGCAATGAGCTTTGATGGGGGCGGCGGTTGCGCCGGAGACGCAGTTGGCGATGCCTTGTCCCGTGGGGTGAGGTGCTCTTGAGGCCAACGCCTCCGGCTCAATCTCTGCGCGGATCTTGCTCCGGTCTTGGCAGAGGCAGCAGCTGGCTCTCTTCCACCGGTGGCCATTCTCTTGCGGCGTCTTCAACCATCCGCGCATAGGACGGGCAACCTTTCCGCGCCGTCTTCAACGTCTTGTTGTTGTACCGGCACTCAAGTACGGGCTTGCGATCTTCAGGATTGAACTGCGTCAGGGTGTAGGGGAGGCCGTTCTCGTACTTCACCGTCATGAACACCTCTCCTCGCTCACCCCAGATGGTTCGGCAGCCGGTGTAGTTCGAGGCGATGCTCCGGGGGAACATGAATATGAAGTACCCGTGGACGCTGTTGATGGCGGCGCTTTTTGGCGGGGCTGCCAGATCGCAATTTTTATCTTCAGCGTGCACCAGAGAACTGAGCGCCATCAGGCAGAAAAGCGGAAGGCGGGAGTAGCGCAAGAGAAGGGGCATAGGTTAGTCGGGCAAGCTCTGCAACTGTGTTTCGGCGACGCCTGCAAAGAAGATCCACGGACAAATATCCTGGAAGGTGCGCAATTCCTGCTTGGCCTCGTCCAGCCGGCCTTCCTCCATGAGATCGTGCGCTCGAAGGATGGTGTCACCCAGGTATCGTGACCAAGCCCTCTCGTTGGCTCTGAGTTCAAGAACGTACTGTGCAAATTCATCAGCCGAGGCCCATCGGGCACCTTGGGGGCCGGTGTCATGGAAGCTCTTCGTAAAAAACTCTGCGAAGAGCGCGCGGGTCTCGTCATTGAACTGGGCGGCAATTTCCTCTTTGGACTGCCCGGCAAATTTGTGCCACCGCTCAATCAGTTCGTGCATATCGTCTTTGCGGCTAATCGATCTTGCATGTTGATGTTCCAGATGGTTTCCGAAATTGCTCCCCGTCCCGAATACCTCGGCGGTCTGGTACAGGCGTACGTCCGCTAAGCACCGTGGATCGCCATCATGACCCAGAAGGTCACCCACATTGCGCTCACCCCCAGCAGACATATCCCCATCAGGAAAGCAGCCAGATAGCCGATTCGCTGCCAGATCCGGGGAGCGCCCGGAACGAAGCGCCAGTAAATCCAGATCGCCCACGCAAAGAGAATCGTGGCGATGATCGGCGCGATGTTGTCAGAGATCGACTGGAACTTGCGCTGGTCCAAGGCCCCAACGGCTACGAATACAGCCGGCATCGTCAGGAACCATGCCAGCACGCTCAGGCATCCAAGCACGTTGCGCCGATGGTTGTTCACGGTGAGGCCTTTGCGTCAACGCTCGGCGTCGGGGCTGGGGCCGGACGGCAGTTCAGTAGCGTCAGTCCCTCAACGTCGGGATAGAGGTGAATTGAAGCGAAATCGTTGCTCTCACCGAATGGGCTCTTTGGAGAGCGGTATGCCTGGGAGTGCGTCTCCACAGGAAGGTCGGCGCGCAGCAACACGCGCAGCGCTCTCACTGTGTTGGCCGCACGCAGTTCAGCCAACGCCTTGGCCTCGCTGGGAACGGCTCCGAAAGCCCCGGTTTCTACTCCTGCGCCCGTGTACGTGGGAAAGACTGCGTAGGAACGGTTCAGCCACTCCGAGAGCTTGATGATCTGCGATCGGTCCAGATCCGCAGAGCCGCTCTCAAAGCTGATCTGAGTTGCCACGATGTAGCTGCATGCTGTTGCTTGCCCCGCAGCGAGGATGGCGGCCAAAGCCCAGAGAATTCGTCGGTGCATCGGCTTACTGCTGCTTGGGCGGCGCTGCAGATCCTTCTGACCATTTGCAGCACGAGACTGTTTTGGCGCACGCGGGTTGAACGGTTGCGTTCAGAACATCCAGACGCTCCGGGTGCCTTATCGCCTGGCTTTCGAACTCATCGATGTGCCCTTGCACTTCGACGGAGGCCGTGGTGCTCAAGGTTTTCAACAGATCGGCGATCTCGGCAAGCCGGAGGTTCGCTTTCTTCAACGAAGCGGCATCGTCCTTGATGGCGCTTGCATGGATGTCGGCACGGTAGATGCCTCCGGTCGCCCTTTTCGGGTTCTGCTGCTCGACAAACCAGTTCGTCAGCGAGACGACCTGCTGCGATTCGAGATTTGTGCTTGCGGGGGCGAACTGAACGTCGTGTTCGAGGCCGCCGAATGAGCAAGCGAGGGTCCACGTGGGCACCAGGGCGCAGGCAAGAGGGATGATGGCGTTGAGGTATTTCATGCGGCTGCGGTGCTCAACGAGGTTGCTCGATCTCGATGGAGTCGAACGTTTCTTTCACGCTGACTGCCTTCTTCAGGCTGCCGTTCCTGATCTCCCGACCAGCCCTGTCGAAAAATTTGGTGTTGGTGTCGATGATGAGCGTGACCGGAACGTCGCCGTTGGAACTGCGCCAAGTCGCTCTGAACTCGTAGGGCCCCATGCGAGCGCCACCGAGGTGAGGCATTGCCTGTTCGGAGATGCGCGTACCTGATCCGGCATCGGTGACCTTGAGTGTCCCGAGCAGGAATTTTTCGAACTCCGGCCTGACCTTGATCATGGGCAGCACGTCCTGCTCGAAACTGACAGTGCCGTCGGCCCAAGCTGCCGGTGCGGCCGAGAGAAGTGCGCCGAGCGCGATGAGCATTGAGCCGTATCGTGGTTTCATGGGTTAGAGGCCTCCTATGAATTTGACCTTGCGTTGGGTGCTGTTGAAACCGCTCGCTTGCCATGCTTGCACCACGCTGTTTCCAGCACCTAGGAAGTTGTCGATGTGATAGTCCCGAATTCTGCTTCCGCGATCGTCCGCATATCGCGTGCCGATAGAGTCGATCTCTACCTTCCCGTGGGGTGGGATAACTCTGGGGTCCACCGCAATTGACCGCCCCGCCGTGACTGCTCCAAAAGCGCCATGGACTCCGGCCGTGTAGGCAAACGTGACGCCTCCAGGGTTTGCCATTCGGGTTGGATGGCCCCGGGAATTTGTTGCCCATGTCGAACCGACACGAGTTGGCCGAACGTACTGACCATTGAGAGCCATTCCTGTGCCCTGCATCACGACGCCTCTGGCGCCGAAGAGAAAGTCATCGCGATGCTGATTTGAAAGTCCGTTCGCCGTGACCATTGCTCCGTTGAAATCGGACTCGTTGCAGACGTTGTAGCCCGTCAGCAGGAAGGGACTTTCATACCAGGCATCCGACAAAGTGATCTCTAGCGGAACAAAGGTGACGTCCCTCTCCGAGATCGACAGTTTGAGTTTTCCTTTTTCTCGGCTCTCCAAGGTCACGATCACGGTGCCTGCAGCATCTGTCGCAGCAGAGGAGGTCCTGATGGTGTCACCCCCTCTGTCGCTCGAGACGGTCAATGCGTGCCCGGCCTCGGGCGCGTTCCTGCCGATGCTGGTTACCGTGGCCTTGATCTTCAAACGGTAAAGGATCTGGCCGCTCTGAACCCGCGACGCCGTCGGGATGATCGGCAACTTGTCGTTGTTGATTGTGTTGCTCTGGATCTCCCATGCGAGTGTGAGATCGGCGACCGATACAACAACTGTGGAGCCGGGTGTCTGGTTTGTGGCGCCCGTGCCGACTGCGGCAACTTGTTCAGTCATTGCTTGACGCCTTGATGAACGATGCTGAACACAAGTTGCTCTGGCAATGTGGTCGTGACGCGTTGAGTTTTTCCCTCTGAATCGGTCACGCCGGAAATGATCTCACCCGACTCGGTCTTGATTTGGTAGGTCATGTTGGCCAGAGGCCTTGCTGACTTCATGTCCAGCAAGACGAATTGCTCGTCGTGAGGAATCTTGGGGGCGGGACCCGAGTGCCAGTAGCCCGCATGATCTTGATGGAATTCATCCGAGTCTGCGATGACCGCTGTGCTGACTCGTTCAACTCTCGCGGTGTGCTGCGAAGGAATCAATGCCGCTCCACAAGTGGTAAGCATGCCCTCGACGGCAACAGGAATGCCGTCAACCGTGTACGAAGAAACACCTTCTGCTATGCGATGTGGTCCCGGATGGAGAGGGCAAATGGTCAAGTGGCCGAGCCCTGCCGCGGGGATTTCATAGACGTCTGCTCTTCCGATCGGGAATGCTTCGGCCACTGTCCCGCCGTGCGTAGTCCTGTCGCCCAGCCTGATGATTGAAAGTATCTCTCCCATCTTTACGCTCCCTTGATCAGTGCGATTGATGTCTGACAGGGCAACGCCCGGCCTCCGTTGCTCGGCGGATCGCCGCTCACGAAATTTCCTTGTTTCATTCGATACGCTTCGGATAGATGACGGCGCGTTGTACGTGGGCGTCGCTGAAAACACTGTTGTCTATCGTCAATCGACTGCTCGTATTTCACGATCCGACTCGGATTCGATAAAAGACGAGCGCCTAAGAAAACTTCGCCCCCCTGCATCCAAACCTCTCCCTGGCGTGTAGACCCCTCAGCAGCGAGGAGCTGCTGACCTTCTACAACCCAGGAGAAATTCCATGCACACCTCTCGTTCCACCCGTTCGCTCGCCGTTCTCGGCGCCGTTTCCGCCGCAGCGTTCCTGACGGCCTGTGGCTCGATGTCTTCGGGCGCGATGACCCCCGCCTTCAACCAGTCCAGCCTGCCCCCCACCATCCAGGTGCCGGCCGGCAACAAGGTCGCGATGGAAACCGTGGGCAAGGGCGACATCACCTACGAATGCCGCGACAAGGCCAACGCCCCAGGCCAGACCGAGTGGGTGTTCGTCGGCCCCGACGCCAAGCTGTGGGACCGCAGCGGCAAGCAGGTCGGCAAGTACTACGGCCCGCCGGCCACCTGGGAGTCGAACGACGGCTCCAAGCTCACGGCCACGCAGCTGGCGGTCGCGCCCTCTGGCCCGACCAGCCTGCCGTTCCAGCTGGTGAAGGCCAACCCGGCCACGGGCAGCGGCGCGATGACGGGCGTGACCTACATCCAGCGCGTGGCGCTGCAAGGCGGCGTGGCGCCGGCGGCCGTGCCTTGCACGCCGGCCACCAAGGGCCAGAAGCAGGTGGTGCAGTACCAGGCCGACTACATCTTCTGGAAGGCGTCCTGATCGGGGGGGCGATTCGGCGGCGGGCCCGCCGGCTCCACTACCATCGGGCCGTGCAGAACCCGCCACCCATTTCGCCCTTCGACTACGACGCTGCCCTCATGGCCTGCGCACGCGGTGACCGTCAGGCCCTGCAGCAGCTCTACCAGCGCGAGAGCCGCTACCTGCTGGGCGTGGCGCTGCGCATCGTGCGCCAGCGCCAGCAGGCCGAAGACGTGCTGCACGACGCCTTCATCAGCATCTGGCAGCGTGCGGAAACCTTCAACCCGGCGCGCGGCGAAGGCCGGGGCTGGATCTACAGCGTGGTGCGCAATGCCGCGCTGAACATGGTGCGCAGCGGCGCACGCCAGGTGGACGTGAGCGAAGACGCGGCAGAGGCCATCGACGACCAGGCCGCGCTCGCGGCCTACGCCACCTCCGCCGATCCGTTCGAGCTGCGCGCGGACCTGGGCAGGCTCGAAGGCTGCCTGGGCGGGCTGGAGCCGGCGCGGCGCGACTGCATCCTCTATGCGTATGTGGAAGGCTGCTCGCACGGCGAAATCGCCGAGCGGCTGCAGACGCCGCTGGGCACGGTCAAGGCCTGGATCCAGCGCGGCATGCGCGCGCTGCGGGAGTGCATGGCATGAGCGGCACCGCTTCCTCCAGCCTCGGCAACTTCGATGACATCGACGCGCTGGCCGGCGAGTACGTGCTGGGCACGCTGTCGGCCAATGCACGCGCGGCGGTCGAAGCCCGCATGCGCGGCGAGCCCGCGCTGCGAGAGGCGGTGCAGGCATGGGAGGCACGGCTGCTGCCGCTGGCTTCGCTCGCGGCGCCGGTCGATCCTTCACCCGCGCTGTGGTCGCGCATCGAGCGCACGCTGGGCAGCGCTGCCGCCGCCGCACCGAAGGCCGGGCAGCCGGCGCGTGCATCGGGCTTCGCGAGCTGGTGGAACAATCTGCAGCTCTGGCGCGGCCTGGCTGCGGGCGGCTTTGCGGCCGCTGCGCTGATGGTGGCGGTGCTTGTCACCCGGCCGCTGCCCACGCCGCAGTACATGGTGGTGCTGGTCGCCCCGCAGGACAAGTCGCCCGGCTGGGTGATCCAGACCACGTCGTCGCGCCAGCTGAGCCTGGTGCCGCTGGGCACGATCGAGGTGCCGCCGCAGAAGACGCTGCAGTTCTGGACCAAGGCCGATCAATGGCGCGGCCCGGTGTCGCTGGGGCTGGTCAAGCAGGGCCAGACGCTGCGCATTCCCATCGACAAGCTGCCGCCGCTGGAGCCGAACCAGCTGTTCGAACTCACGCTGGAGCCCGAGAACGGCTCGCCCATCGACAGGCCGACCGGGCCGATCCAGTTCATCGGGCGTGCGGTCAAGGTGTTGTAGCGGCCGCCTTCTGACTGCTGGCCGCGGCGGTGATGCCTATGGTGTCTCCGCCCCATTGCCTTGTGGCAGTCGTTCGCCGGAGTGATCCGTTGGCGACGCAGGCATGTGTCGACTTTGTGGACCAGTATCGATCGGCCAGGAATTTCTCACGCAAGCTGCAGTTTTGCGGTTGGGTTGGCGGGGCGCGCGAAGGCCTCGCCTAAAGTGCCAACGATGAATCGCCGCAACGAGATCTCGAACGACTACGCCACATTCATCAGTGAGTTGAAATCGCGCGTAGCCGCCGCGCGCCTGTCGGCCGCACGTGCGGTGAACCGCGAGCTGATCGCGCTTTACTGGGATATCGGCAAGGCCATCGTCGAGCAGCAACGCACTCGGGGCTGGGGGCAGTCGGTGGTTGAGCAGATTGCCCGGGACTTGCGTGCATCGTTCCCAGGCACCCAAGGCTTTTCCGCGCGGAACGTCTGGGACATGCGGCGGTTGTACGAGGAATACACGAGCCCGGAAATTCTGCGACAGCTTGTCGCAGAAAGCGGCAAGCGCCCGCCGAGACGGTCTGCGGTGGCGCTGTTTCCCGATTGGGCTGAAGAGCTTGTGCGACGGCTTGTCGCAGAAATTCCATGGGGCCATCACTTGCTGTTGCTGAGCAAGCTGGGAGTTGCGGCGCAGCGACTCTTCTACTTGCGGGCGATCGCCGCGTTGGGCTGGAGTCGCAACGTGCTGCTCAACCAGATCAAGGCTCAGGCGTACGAACGCTCGCTCGCCGACCGGAAGAGCCACAACTTCTCGCTTGCGCTGCCGGGCCACTTGGCGGAGCAGGCCGAAGAAGCATTGAAGAGCAGCTACAACCTCGAATTCCTGGGCATCAGGCGAGCAATGAGAGGTAGCGTGCGCCGGACGACGCCCCTTCCATCGGGATCATCCTGTGCGCAGAGAAGGATTGCCTGGAGGTGGAGTTCGCGCTCAAGAGCAAGTCGAACCCGATCGGGGTGGCCGAATACCAATTGCAGGGCAAGTTGCCGACGGAGATGAAAGGCAAGCTTCCCTCGCCACGGCAACTGCAGGACGTCGTCCGCGCCGTCAAGATCCGGTAGCAGCAGGCTTTCGCCTGTTTGCCACGGCAGCAGCAAGGCCAATGCTTCCCACCACCATGCACAGCGCAAATATCACCCCGCGCGCGTGCACCGAATCCGAAAATGCCCCCACGGCCAGCCCCGCCAGCGGCTGCGTCAGGTTGTTCAGCAGCACGATCACCCCGGTGGTCTTGCCGTAGTCGTGCGCCGGAATGATCCGCTGCCTGTGGATGCGGATGTAGATGCTGAACATCTTGTCGAACCCGACCACCAGCAGGAAGCCAGCCGCGTAGCCCCAATGGCTGGCGCTGGCGGCGGTGAGCAGGCCGCCGCAGAAGATCAGCGCGTACGCGGTGACGCCCATGCGCCTGAGCGGGATCGACCCGCGGATGATCGCCAGCAGGATCGCGATGGTGGCGACGGCCCCGAGGGTCTGCAGCGTCGCGTAGTAGGTGGCCGAGCGCTGGTGCAGCCCGGTGACCATCGCGGCGGATGAGGCGAGGGTGGTGCCGAGCATCAGGTTCACGCCCGAGGTGAGCATGGTCAGCCGAAGCAGGCCCGGCAGTCTCAGCACGTGGCCGAGCGCGGTCGCGATGGGCCGCAGGATGTGGCCCGGCTCGCCCTGCGGTTCGTGCAGCTCCATGCGGTTGCCGCGGCGCCAGTACGAGGTCGCGACATCGGCCAGCAGGAAGAAGCCGGCCGCCGCGCCGACCACCGCCTGCCACGGCCACAGCGCGAACAGCGCCGCGGCCACCAGCGGGCCGAGCACGGTGCCGGTCTGCTCGGCGGTCTGGGCGTAGGCCAGCACCTTGTCGAAGCGGTTGCCGTTGGCGATCTGCGGCAGGATCACCTCGCGCGCCATCACGCCCTGCGTGGTGAGTACGCCGCACACCGCCGAGAGGCCCACCAGCCAGCCGATGCCGCCCATGGCTTCGTTGGCCAGCACGCCGAGCACGCAGACCAGCGCGCGAAGAATCTGGCTGCCGCGCAGCAGCTTCAGCGGCGACACCCGGTCGCACAGCGCGCCGCAGATGGGAAACGAGAGAAACCGCGGCAGCGTCTCCGCCGCGAAGGCATAGCCCGACCACGCCACGTCCTGCGTCACCTGGAACACGACCAGTGGCACGAGGAAAAGCAGGATCTGGTCGGCGAGCCTGGAGAGGAAGAGCGAGAAGAGAAAGGCCGGGAACTTCATCGCGCCGCAGTCACGGCGCGAGCCTGCGCAGACCCCGAGGGGAGAAGGGTGAGGGGCGCGAGGAACGCTGCACTGGCGGGCATGCGCTGAAGATAATCGAAACCATGATCGCACTCGACTGCTACTACAGCCTCTCCTCCCCCTGGGCCTACCTCGGCGGCCCGCAACTTCAAGACATCGTGCGCCGCCACCACGTGCGGCTCGTGCTCAAGCCCTACGACTTCCAGGCCGTGGTGCCGCAGACCGGCGGCATTCCACTGAAGACGCGACCCGAGCCGCGCCGCACGTACCACGCGCTCGAGCTCGCGCGCTGGAGCGACTACCTCGGCATGCCGATGAACCTGGAGCCCGCGCACTACCCGAAGGGCGCGCCGACCGACCCGAACTGGAACAAGTACCCGGGCTGGATGGTGATCGCCGCGCAACTCAAGGGCCTCGATGCCCAGCCGCTGTCGCACGCGCTGCTGCGCGCGCTGTGGGCCGAGGAGCGCGACACGTCGAAGGCCGAGGTGCGCATCGCCGTGGCCGACGAGAACGGCTACGACGGCGCCTCGCTGCAGGCGATGGAGCAGTCGGCGGAAGTGCTGGCGGTGTACCGCGCCAACAGTGCCGAAGCGGTGGAAGCGGGCGTGTTCGGCGCGCCGACTTTCATCCTGAACGGCGAACGCTTCTGGGGACAGGACCGGCTCGCGTTCCTCGACCGGGCGCTGGACAAGCTGCGCACGGCGGGCTGAGAGGGGACGGACAAGGGCTCGGCACCGCAACAGAGCTTGTTGCAGGCCGCGCTCCGGCCGAGTGCTTGCTCGGCTATTTCATGGAGCTGAGGCCAACCAGATTGCCCTCGGTGTCTTCGAACAGGCTGACCCAGCCGAACTCCCCAATGGAGAACTTGGGCCGCGCCACCTTGCCGCCCGCTGCGACGACGCGTGACTCTTCTGTCGCGCAATCGTCCACGCTGAAGTACACCAAAGTGCCGCCCACGCCTGGGCGGGCATGGCTGGATTTCACCAAGGCGCCGCCCGCGCCATAGATACCCATGTCCGTAGGGAAACTCATCATCCGGGTTTCGCCGGTCGGGTCGCCGATGGGCTCGAGTTTCTGGCGCAGCACGCCCTCGTAAAAGGTGACGGCCCGATCCATGTCATGGACGTAGATATCAAACCACCCGATTGCATTCGACTTTGCCATGAGGCACTCCTTTGTTGATGAAGAAGCGCTCAATTTAGGAGGCTGTCAGCTGCATGTATTGTGTAAGTCAGACATCGAACTTCCCCGCGTACTTGGCGGGGGTGTAGCCGGTGATCCGGCGGAATGAATGGATGTAGTGGGACTGGTCGGCGTACAGGTCCAGATAGTGCCGCTTGAACGATTGCTGGATGCGCAATACCTTGAGCAGGTCGTGTGGTGAAAAGCCCGTTGTTGTCTTCAATGTGCGCTGCAGCTGGCGCGGCGAGAGGCATGCAACTGTCGCCATGTCGGCCACCGTGCGAATGCTGTCGAGCTTCGCCAGGATCCTTTCTGTGACAGGGTTGCTTACGGCCATTCCTGCGTCGATGAACCACTGCACCAGCGCTGACATGACTTGCTGCTTGGCGGAAAAGTCGCAGGGAGCAATCTCCCTGCTCGTGGCAACCAGAGGCAGTTCCCCGAGGTAGGAAGTGCCGACAAACTGATCGGCAATTTCCTGCGGATTGCCTCGCCACACCCCTGGCAGCAGCTGTATGCCGACATAGTGAAACGATCTCCCGAGGTTGAGTACCTCGTGTCTCGTGCGCAGTGCGGTGACTCCGGCAATGTCGGTGTCGATCTGGTTGAACAGGATGTTCACACAGGCGTCGGGCATGGCGTGGAGGCAGAAGTCGTCCGCAAGGGGGCTTTCCGTCTTGAGCTCCCAGTAGCAATGCACCAGGCCGGAAAAATGCGCCGGAGGCTTAGCTTCCGTGTAACGGACCGCGCGCGCGGTCTTCTCTATGCCATCTTGAATTGGGTCGTACATGCGGCACCGGCGTTCGTTCCCGCTCACAACCCGACTGACGACCGCGGCAGCAGCGCCGGAATCAGCTTGCGATTCATCCGCTCGCGCCACCAGCGCAGCGCTTGCCCCTGCGCGCCGGTCTTCCACGCCAGCCAGAAGGCCTCGGGCGGGCGTGGCTCTTCTGTCGGCAGCTCGACCAGCGTGCCTCGCTTGAGCTCGTTCACGATGCAGGCGCGCGGCAGGAAGCCGTGGCCCAGGCCGGCCACCTGGCAGGCGATCTTCGCGGGCATCGAGGGCACGGTGATGCGCGGCTGTCCGGCCAGCAGGCCGACGGTGCGCTCCGAGAGCGTGCGTGCGCTGTCGCCGACCACGATGGCGTTGCACTCCAGCAGGTCGCCGCGCTGCAGCGGCCGGCCCAGCCGCGTGAGCGGGTGCGTGGGCGCCACGCAGAAGGCGAAGTCGAGGCTGCCCACGGTCACGGCCTGGTAGCCGCCGCCGGCCGGGCCGTCGCCCGCGGCGATGACGATGTCGGCGCGGCCCTCGCGCAGCGCCTCCCAGCTGCCGGTGAGCGCCTCGCAGCCGATGCGCAGCCGCGTGCCGCAGCGCAGGTCTTCGAAGGCGCAGATGTCGCCAATGAGGGCTTGGGTGGGAATGAGCGAGTCGTGCACCAAGCGGATTTCCGACTCGTAGCCGGTGGCGATCTGGCGCATGCGCGATTCGAGGTCGCTCGCGGCGCCGAGCAGCCAGCGGCCTTCCTTGAGCATTTCCTCTCCGGCGGCGGTGAGGCTCACGCGCGGGCCGTTGCGCTCGAAGAGCAGCATGCCGAGCTGCTCTTCCAGCTTGCCCACGGCGTAGGAGATGGTGGAGGGCACCTTGTTGAGATGCGAGGCGGCTGCGGCGAAGGAGCCGTGGCGCGCGATGGCGTCGACGATCTCGATGGCTTCCAGGCTGAGTTTGAGCATGCGGTGGCCTGCAAGAGGGTGGAGAAGGGGTGGAGGGGTAATGTTCGAAAAATTCGATCATTGGCGATGAAAAGTTTCGTCGATGACGACCATTGGGGCCTCGATGATTCGTTCCATGCCAAGGAGATTTCTCTCCGGAAGCGATTGTGAATCAGATCGAACATTCAACCAACCCGCAGGAGTTTTTCACATGTCCATCAAAGCCACCCCCACCGCCGGTTCCAAGCTGCTGACCCCCACCGATCACACGCTGGTGATGATCGACTTCCAGTCGCAGATGGCCTTCGCCACGCATTCGATCGACGCCGTGAACCTGCGCAACAACGCCGCGCTGGTGGCGCAGGCGGCGGCCGGCTTCGGCGTGTCGACCATCCTCACGACGGTGGCCGAGAAGAGTTTTTCGGGCCCGATGTTCAGCGAGATCACCGACGCCTTCCCGGGCCAGAAGATGCTGGACCGCACCTCGATGAACACCTGGGAAGACGCCGCCGTGATCGAGCGCGTGAACCAGATCGGCAAGCCGCGCATCGTGCTGGCGGGCCTGTGGACCAGCGTGTGCATCGTCGGCCCGGCGCTCTCGGCGCTCGACCAGGGCTTCGATGTGTACGTGATCGCCGACGCCTGCGGCGACGTGTCGACCGAGGCGCACAACCGCGCGATGGAGCGCATGGTGCAGGCCGGCGCGCAGCCGATGACCTCGCTGCAATACCTGCTGGAGCTGCAGCGCGACTGGGCCCGCGGCGAGACCTACGAGCTCACCACCGGCATCGCGAAGAAGGTGGGCGGCGCCTACGGCCTGGGCGTGACCTACGCCAAGACCATGTTCGGCGCCCACGAAGGCTGATCGAGGCACGAATAAACCTACTGCGCGCCCCGATCTCGCACCTGCGGTCCTCGCCGTACCTGGGTACGGCTGCGGTCCTCGGCGCGACCTCGGAGCGCTCGCTACGGTTTCTTCGCGCCTCGCGTCGCGCTTTCGATAACTTCGTCAAGGACAAGCTGACCATGAAGACCTACGTTGTTTCCCTCGCGCTCGGCCTGCTGGTCGGCGTGATCTACGCACTCTTCCAGGTGCGCTCGCCGGCGCCGCCGGTCATCGCCCTGGTGGGGCTTCTCGGGATCCTGCTCGGCGAGCAGATCCCGCCGCTCATCAAGAGCGTGATCAGGCCCGATGCGGTGGCCACCTCGTGGCTGCACCACCAGGTCAAGCCGCATGTGTTCGGCGAACTCCCGAAGTGTGCGCAGCCGACGGCGGTGAACAAGTCGGAGGCACCGTCCTCCGGCAGGCGCGACGCATGAACCCATCCGCAGATTCCAACCGCCGCCGTCTCCTTGGCTCTCTCGGAGCGCTCGGCGCCACCCTCGCAGCTCCCGGCCTTGCGGTCGCTTCCTTCTCCGACACCATGTCCACCAACACCGAAACCCCAGACCTGATCCTGCACAACGGCCGCTTCACCACGCTGGACCGCGCCAACCCGATGGCCGATGCAGTGGCCATCAAGGACGGCCGCTTCACCCGCGTCGGCCGCGCCGAAGAGGTGCTGCCGCTGGCCGGCGGCGCCACCCGCGTGATCGACCTGCAGGGCAAGCGCGTGCTGCCGGGGCTGATCGACAACCACCTGCACATCATCCGCGGCGGCCTGAACTACAACATGGAACTGCGCTGGGACGGCGTGCGCAGCCTGGCCGATGCCATGGGCATGCTGAAGCGCCAGGTGGCGGTCACGCCCGCGCCGCAGTGGGTGCGCGTGGTGGGCGGCTTCACCGAACACCAGTTCGCCGAGAAGCGCCTGCCGACCATCGAGGAACTGAACGCGGTGGCGCCGGACACGCCGGTCTTCATCCTGCACCTGTACGACCGCGCGCTGCTCAACGGCGCCGCGCTGCGCGCCGTGGGCTACACCAAGGACACGCCCGCGCCGCCCGGCGGCGAGATCGTGCGCGACAGCGCCGGCAACCCCACCGGCCTGCTGCTGGCCAAGCCGAACGCGGCCATCCTCTACGCCACGCTGGCCAAGGGCCCGAAGCTGCCCTTCGACTACCAGCTCAATTCCACGCGCCACTTCATGCGCGAGCTCAACCGCCTGGGCGTGACCGGCGCCATCGACGCGGGCGGCGGCAACCAGAACTACCCCGACGACTACGAAGTCGTCCGCAAGCTCGCCGACGACGGCCAGCTCACCATCCGCCTGGCCTACAACCTGTTCACGCAGAAGCCCAAGCAGGAGAAGGAAGACTTCCTGAACTGGACCGCCAACTCCAGGTACAAGCAGGGCGACGACTACTTCCGCCACAATGGCGCGGGCGAGATGCTGGTGTTCTCGGCCGCCGACTTCGAAGACTTCCGCCAGCCGCGCCCCGAGATGGCGCCCGAGATGGAAGGCGACCTCGAAGGCGTGGTCCGCATCCTGGCGCAGAACCGCTGGCCCTGGCGCATGCACGCCACCTACGACGAGACCATCAGCCGTTCGCTCGACGTGTTCGAAAAGGTCAACAAAGAGACGCCGCTGGCCGGCCTGAACTGGTTCTTCGACCATGCCGAAACCATCTCGGAAAAGTCGATGGACCGCATCGCCGCGCTGGGCGGCGGCGTGGCGGTGCAGCACCGCATGGCCTACCAGGGCGAGTATTTCGTGGAGCGCTACGGCGCCGCCGCGGCCGAGGCCACGCCGCCGGTCAAGCGCATGCTGGAGCGCGGCCTGAAGGTCTCGGCCGGCACCGACGCGACGCGGGTGGCCTCGTACAACCCGTGGGTGTCGCTGTCGTGGCTGGTCACGGGCAAGACGGTGGGTGGCCTGCAGATCACGCCGCAGCGCAACCTACTCGACCGCGAGCAGGCGCTGCGCATGTGGACCGAGAACGTCACCTGGTTCTCGAACGAGGAGGGCAAGAAGGGCCGCATCCAGGCCGGCCAGCTCGCCGACCTGGTGGTGCCCGACCGCGACTTCTTCGCCTGCCCCGAATCGGACATCGCAGACACGACCGCGCTGCTGACCATGGTGGGCGGCAAGGTGGTCTGGGGCGTCGGCGCCTTCGCCGCGCATGACGAGGGCGCGCCGCCGCCCGCCATGCCCGACTGGTCCCCCGCGCGCACCTTCGGCGGCTACGCCGGCTGGGCCGACAAGAAGGAGGGGGCGCCGCTGCAGAAGGTCATGCGCAATGCAGCCATGTCCTGCGGCTGCGCCAACAACTGCAACGTGCACGGCCACAGCCACGCCACGGCCTGGAGCAGCAAGCTGCCCGTTGGCGACCTGAAGAGCTTCTGGGGCGCTCTCGGCTGCGCCTGCTGGGCGGTCTGAGGAGGATGACGATGCGCTGGTCAACCGCACCCCTGCTGCGCTGGATCGCCTTGCTGCTGCTGTGCGCCGCCTACCTGCAAGGCGGCCTGAACAAGGCGATGGACTTCGACGCGGCCCTTGCCGAGATGAACCACTTCGGCCTTTCGCCCGCCGGCCCGCTGGCCGTGGCTGTCATCGTGCTGGAGCTGGGCGCCTCGGCGCTCATCCTCACCGGCCGCCTGCGCTGGCTCGGCGCGCTGGCGCTCGGCGGATTCACGCTGATGGCGACTTTCGTGGCGCTGCGCTTCTGGCAGATGCCAGTGGGGCAGGAGCGTTTCATGGCGGCAAACTCCTTCTTCGAGCATCTGGGCCTGGTCGGCGGTTTCCTGCTCGTCGCCTGGCACGACCTGAAGGAGCGTGCACATGTCTGAAACCTCGCAAGGCACGACCGCGCCCGCGGCGCAACCCGGCGCCTTCGCGCCGCTGCGCCAGCCGGTCTTCGCGGTGCTCTGGGCCGCCACCGTGCTTGGCAACATCGGCAGCTTCATGCGCGACGTGGCCAGCTCCTGGCTGGTGACCGACCTGTCGGCCAGCCCGACGGCGGTGGCGCTGATCCAGACGGCGGCCACGCTGCCGATCTTCCTGCTGGCGATTCCGGCGGGCGTGCTGTCGGACATTCTCGACCGGCGGCGCTTCCTGATCTTCGTGCAGCTGGTGCTCGCGGCGGTCAGCGGCGCGCTGCTGGTGCTCTCGCACACCGGCTCGCTCACGGTGGAGTACCTGATCGCGCTGACCTTCGTGGGCGGCATCGGCGCGGCGCTGATGGGGCCGACCTGGCAGTCGATCGTGCCCGAGCTGGTGCCTAGATCCGACCTGAAGGGCGCGGTGGCGCTGAATTCGCTGGGCATCAACATCGCGCGTTCCATCGGGCCGGCGGCGGGCGGGCTGATTCTTGCGAGCTTCGGCGCGGCGGCCACCTATGGCGTCGACGTGCTGAGCTACGTGTTCGTGATCGCGGCGCTGCTGTGGTGGAAGCGCCCGCCGGCGGAAGACACGGCGCTCACGGAGAACTTCCTCGGCGCCTTCCGTGCCGGCCTGCGCTACACCCGCGCCAGCAAGGAGCTGCACGTGGTGCTGCTGCGCGCGGCGGTGTTCTTCCTGTTCGCAAGCTCGGTATGGGCGCTGCTGCCGCTGGTGGCGCGGCAGATGCTCGGCGGCTCGGCCGGCTTCTACGGCGTGCTGCTCGGCGCGGTGGGCGCGGGCGCCATCGGCGGCGCGCTGGTGATGCCGAGGCTGCGCGCCCGGCTCGACGCCGACGGAATGATGCTGCTGGCCTCGCTGCTCACGGCTGCCGTGATGGGCAGCCTGGTCTTCGCCCCGCCGAAGTGGCTGGCGGTGGCGCTGCTGCTGGTGCTGGGCCTGGGCTGGATCGTGGCGCTGACCACGCTCAACGGCGTGGCGCAGTCGATCCTGCCGAACTGGGTGCGTGGACGCGGACTGGCCGTGTACCTGACGGTGTTCAACGGCGCGATGGCGGCCGGCAGCCTGGGCTGGGGCCTGGTGGCGCACCAGATTGGCGTGCCCATGACGCTGGTGGCCGGTGCCGTGGGGCTGGTGGTGGCTGGCCTGGTCTTCCACCGCGTGCGGCTTCCGGCCGGCGAGGCCGATCTGCAGGCATCGAACCACTGGCCGGAGCCCTTGCTGGCCGAGCCGGTGGCGCACGACCGCGGGCCGGTGATGATCCAGGTCGAGTACCGCATCCGCAAGGAAGACCGCCCCGCGTTCCTGGCCGTGATGAAGCGCCTGTCGCTGGAGCGCCGCCGCGACGGCGCCTATGCCTGGGGCGTGCACGAGCACACGGCCGACGCGCAGCGGGTGATGGAGTGGTTCCTCGTCGAGTCGTGGGCTGAGCATCTGCGCCAGCATCACCGCGTATCGCACGCCGACGCGGACCTGCAGAGCGAGGCGCTGCGCTTCCACATCGGGCCGGGCAAGCCCGAGGTGCATCACTTTCTTGCGATCTGAGTTCCGTTTTTTCCTTCTTCCCTTCATTCGTTCGTTTATTCACTTCACTGGAGAAATCATGACCACTCTCACACTGCGCGACGGCACCGAGCTCTACTACAAGGACTGGGGCTCGGGCCAGCCCATTCTCTTCAGCCACGGTTGGCCGCTCAGCGCCGACATGTGGGACGCCCAGATGCTGTTCTTCGCGGAACGCGGCTACCGCGTGATCGCGTTCGACCGCCGTGGCTTCGGCCGCTCGAGCCAGCCGTGGACGGGCTATGACTACGACACCTTCGCCGACGACATCGCGGAGCTGATCGAGAAGCTCGACCTGAAGGACGTGATCCTCGCTGGCTTCTCGATGGGCGGCGGCGACGTGACGCGCTACATCGCGCGCAAGGGCAGCTCGCGCGTGGCCAGGCTGGCGCTCATCAGCGCCGTGACGCCGCTGTTCATGAAGACGGCCGACCACCCCGTGGGCCCCGACGCCTCGCTGTTCGCAGGCATCCGTGCCGGACTGGCCGCTGACCGCCCGCAGTTCCTCGACGACTTCAGCACGCTCTTCTACGGCACCAACCGCCCCGGCGCCAAGGTGTCGCAGGGCGTCTTCAAGCAGACGCTGCAGATCGCGCTGCAGGCCTCGATCAAGGCCACCATCGACTGCGTGACCGCGTTCTCGGAAACCGACTTCCGCCCCGACATGGCGAAGATCGACGTGCCCACGCTCGTGATCCACGGCGACGACGACCAGGTCGTGCCCTTCGAGGCCACCGGCAAGCTTGCGGCCGAGATGATCAAGGGCAGCCAGCTCAAGGTCTACGCGGGTGCGCCGCATGCCACCTGCACCACGCACGCTGACCAGGTGAACGCCGATCTGCTGGCGTTCATCCGGGCCTGATCGGTCGTCGGACGCCTGTGGCGTCCGTGGCGTCCGCCGCGCATGCGCGGACGCCTCCTTCTCCATTTCGAGACCATCTTCATGACCACGCCTCTTCCCCCCGTCGTTCAAGACAATCCATCGAAGCACCGATTCGAATTCGCATCGCAGGGCGAACGTGCGGTCGCGATCTACTCCCTTGCGGGCGATGTCATCACTTTCGTCCACACCCTGGTGCCCGAGGCGCTGCAGGGTCAGGGCGTCGCCAGGCAACTGGTGCTCGCGGGCCTGGCGTCCGCGCGCGAGCGTGGCCTGCGCGTCATTCCGCAGTGCCCCGTGTTCGCCGCCTACATGCGCAAGCACCCCGAGACGCACGACCTGCTGGCCGACGAAGGCCGCAAGCTGCTCGGTCTTTGAGGCAGGGCATGAGCCCTCCGGTCGCCAGGGGCGATGCCCGTGGCGATAATCCCCGGATGCGAATCCGCTTTACCAAGATGCAGGGAGCCGGCAACGATTTCGTCGTGCTGGACGAAACGCGCGGCACGCTGGGCCTCAGCGCCGCTCAATACCGCTTCCTGGCCGACCGCCATTTCGGCGTCGGCGCCGACCAGATCCTCTCCGTGCGGCCCTCGCCGGGCGAAGGCATCGATTTCCAGTACGTCATCCACAACTCCGACGGCGGCGAGGTGGAGCAGTGCGGCAACGGCGCGCGCTGCTTCATGCGCTTCGTCAGCGAACACCACCTGACCGAGAAGAGGCAGGTGCGCGTCCAGACCCTCTCCGGCGTCATCGAACCCCGCATGGGCGCCGACGGCCGCGTCACGGTCGACATGGGCGCTCCCATCTTCGAACCCGCCCGCGTGCCCTTCGACCCCGCGGGGCTCGACCCTCTGCCCGAGGGCGCGTGGCACAAGTGGCACCTGGCCCTGGGCACCCAGGCCGGCAGCGCTATCGTTTCGGTAGCTGTGCTCTCGATGGGCAACCCGCACGCGGTGCAGGTGGTCGACGACGTCGACACCGCTCCGGTGGCCGAACAGGGCCCGCAGATCGAGCACCACCCGCGCTTTCCGCAGCGGGTGAATGCGGGGTTCATGCAGGTGCTCGACCGTTCCAGCATCAGGCTGCGGGTGTTCGAGCGCGGCGCCGGCGAAACGCTGGCCTGCGGCACCGGCGCCTGCGCGGCGGTGGTGGCGGGCGTCCGCCTCGGGCTGCTGGAGCGCCGCGTGGACGTGCAGACGCACGGCGGCGTTCTCACGATCGAGTGGCAGGGGGAGGGCCAGCCGGTGCTGATGACCGGGCCGGCCGTCACGGTCTTCGAGGGAGACATCGAGGTGCCGGAGCTGCCATGACCAACTTCACGAGCAACAACAACGACGCCAACGCCATGAACCCGATCACCGAAGACGACATCGCCAACTACCTGGCGAACACGCCCGACTTCTTCGAGCGCCATGCCCAGCTGCTGGCGCAGGTGCAGCTCACCAGCCCGCACGGCAACCGCGCCGTGAGCCTGCAGGAGCGGCAGGCCGAGATGCTGCGCGAGAAGATCAAGGCGCTGGAGCATCGCCTGATGGACATGATGCGCCACGGCACCGAGAACGTCGTGATCGCCGACCGCCTGCAGCGCTGGACCACGGGCCTGCTGACCACGCGCGACCCGCGCAGCCTGCCGTACCGCATCGCGGTCGACCTGCAGTCGCTCTTCCTGGTGCCGCAGACGGCCATCAAGGTGTGGGACTGCGGCAGCGAATACCTCAACGAGGCCTACGCCCAGTGGGTGAGCGACGACGTGAAGGCGCTGGCCACCTCGCTGACCTCGCCGTACTGCGGGCTCAATTCGGGCTTCGAAGCAGCCAGCTGGCTGCCCGAGCCGCACGCCGCGATGTCGCTCGCGCTGATTCCGCTGCGCCCCGGCCCGGAGTCGCCGGCCTTCGGCCTGCTGGTGCTGGCCTCGCCCGACGCGCAGCGCTTCAATGCCGAGATGGGCACAGACTTCCTGGAGCGCATCGCCGAGCTGGCCTCGGGCGCGCTTTCGCGGCTGCGTCCTTGAAACGTCCGCGCTGGCTGAGGCGGCCCTGGCAGGTCGTGCTGGCCTTCGGGCTGGTGGCTGTGGCGCTGGTGTATGCGGCCATCGGGGCGTTCATCTGGCGGCATTCCGAATATTTGCTCGCGAATCCGCCGCGGCAGCAGGCCGATGCGGCGCTGGTGCTCGGCAGCCGCGCATACCTCGACGGCAAGCCGCACCCGTGCCTGACCGGGCGGGTCGATACGGCCCTGGCGCTGGCGAAGGCCGGGCTGGTCAGGCAACTGGCCTTTTCGGGCGGCGTGGATCAGGAGGACAGCCGCATCGAGGCCATCACGATGGGGGAACACGCGATCGCCTCGGGCTTCTCGGGTCCGATGCTGCTGGAGCCCGCATCGACATCCACGCGGCTGAACCTGTCGCTGTCGCGCCCGCTGCTGCTGGCGGCCGGTGTGCGCAGGGTGGTCATCGTGTCGGAGCCTTTCCACCTGTGGCGCGTCGAGCGGCTGGTGAAGATGAGCGGCTTCGACCGGAGCTTCGAGGTGCAGTACGCGGCGGCGCCCACCTCGTGCTGGCAGGCGCTCGGACCGTTCTCCAAGGGCGCATTGCGCGAGCCGGCAGCCATCATCAACAATGCCGGCCATGGCTACCTGTTCTAGTGCGCCCCCAGGCTTCGCGCACGTCGTGTCGCTTCGCCAATCCCCTCGCCGGGGGCAATACCCGCGGCCCGGCAAAGCCGGTTCCGCGGTATTCCCGAGCCATACCCTGCGCTGAGCAAATGGACTGGATCGAGAAATACCTGGAGCACGTGCGCGTCGAGCGCCAGCTCGCGGCGCGCACGGTCGAACTCTATGCCTTCCACCTGCAGTCCCTGCGCGAGCACGCCGCCGAGGCGAAGCTGCCGCTGGACCGGGTGCAGACCGCCCACATCCGCCGCTGGATGGCGCAGCTGCACAGCGCCGGGCGCGAGCCGCGCGGCATCGCGCTGGTGCTGTCGTGCTGGCGCAGCTTCTACCGCTGGCTGGGGCACGAAGGGCTGGTCGGCTTCAACCCGGTGCAGGACGTGCACGCGCCCAAGGCCAGCCGGCCGCTGCCCAAGGCGCTGGGCGTGGACGACGCGGTGCGGCTCGCCGAACTGTACGACCCCGAGGCCGACCCGTGGACCGAGGCGCGCGACGGCGCCATCGTCGAAGTGCTCTACGGCTGCGGCCTGCGCGTGAGCGAGCTGACCGGCCTCGATGCGCAGGCCAGCGGCACGGCGCGCGGCTGGGTCGACCTGGACGCCATGGAGGCCAGCGTGCTCGGCAAGGGCAGCAAGCGGCGCATCGTGCCCATGGGCAGCAAGGCGGCCGAGGCGCTGCGCGACTGGCTCGCGGTGCGCGGCGACTGCCCCGGGCTGACGACGGCCCGGCTGCGCGACCCGCAGGCGGCGGCCGCGCTCTTCATCAGCGCCAAGGGCATGCGGATGTCGTCGCAGGCGGTGTGGAAGCTGCTGCGCGAGCGCAGCCTCAAGGCCGGCCTCGCGGCGCCGGTGCATCCGCACATGCTGCGCCACTCCTTCGCGAGCCACGTGCTGCAGTCCAGCAGCGACCTGCGCGCGGTGCAGGAGCTGCTGGGCCACGCCAACATCGCGACCACGCAGGTCTACACGCGGCTGGATTTCCAGCACCTGGCCAAGGTGTACGACGCGGCGCATCCGCGCGCCAAGGCCCGCGAAGACAAAGACAAGTGAGCAACAAGAAACAATGAAAACCCTTCGCCTCAAACCCGGCAAGGAGCGCTCGCTGCAGCGCCGCCATCCCTGGGTGTTCGAATCCGCCATCGCGCGCGGCGGCGCCGATTCCGGCGAGACGGTGCGCGTCGAGTCGCACGACGGCGCCTTCCTCGCGTGGGCTGCGTTCAGCCCGACTTCCAAGATCCGCGCGCGGGCCTGGAGCTTCGTCGAGACGCAGCGCATCGATGCAGCTTTCCTTGCCTCGCTGTGCGCCCGTGCCGTGAATGCGCGGGGCCTGTTCGATCTGCAGAGCGACGGCGTGCGGCTGATCCATGGCGAGGCCGACGGCCTGCCGGGGCTGATCGTCGACCGCTATGGGGACACGCTGGTGGCGCAGTTCCTCTCGGCCGGCGTGGAGCGCTGGAAGGGCGCGCTGGCCGATGCGCTGCTCAAGGCCACGGGCCTCACGAAGCTTTACGAGCGCTCCGACGCCAGCGGCCGCGAGCGCGAGGGGCTGAAGCCGGTCACGGGCTGGCTGCGCGGCGAAGGGCCGACCGAGATCGTCATCCGCGAGCACGGCTGGAAGCTGTCGCTGGACATCGCCACCGGCCACAAGACCGGCTTCTACCTCGACCAGCGCGACAGCCGCCAGCGTTTTGCCGAACTGGCGCAGCACCGGCGCTTCAGGCGCGTGCTGAACTGCTTCTGCTACACGGGCGGATTCACGGTGGCGGCGCTGGCGGGGCTCAAGGCCGCGGGCGCGCTCGAGGGCGCGCAGCTGGTGTCGGTCGATTCCTCGCTGCCGGCGCTGGAGCGGGCGCGCGGGCACCTGGCGCTCAATGGCTTCGAGGGGCAGGGCATCGAGACCGAGTTCCTCGACGCCAACGTCAACACCGTGCTGCGCGAGTTCATCGACCAGGGCCGCACCTTCGACGCCATCGTGCTCGACCCGCCCAAGTTCGCGCCCACGGTGGCGCATGCCGAGCGCGCCGCGCGGGCCTACAAGGACGTCAACCGCCTTGCGCTGAAGATCCTGGAGCCGGGCGGGGTGCTGCTGACCTTCTCGTGCTCGGGCGGCATCAGCGCAGACCTGTTCCACAAGATCGTGGCCTCGGCGGGGCTCGACGCGGGCGTGGACGGCTACATCGCCGAGCGGCTTGGCGCGGCGCCGGACCATCCGATGACCATCGAGTTCCCGGAAGGCGAGTACCTGAAAGGGCTGGTGGTGGTCAGGAAGCCCGCCTGAAGCGGGCTTGACCCTGCCGCCAACGCAACTCAGTGGCATTGGCTAAACTGCCGGGCCGCGCCGTCCACGGCCCCCATTTCCCGTTTTCCGCTTCCGGAGCACTTTCCCCATGGCCCTCATTCCCGCGACCATCCTCACCGGCTTTCTCGGCTCGGGCAAGACCACGCTGCTCAAACGCATCCTGACCGAGGCCCACGGCCAGAAGATCGCGGTCATCGAGAACGAGTTCGGCGAGGAGAACATCGACAGCGACATCCTCGTGACCGAGTCGAAGGAGCAGATCGTGCAGATGAGCAACGGCTGCGTCTGCTGCACCATCCGCGAAGACCTGCGCGAGGCGCTGCAGCTGCTGGCCTCCAAGAAGCGCCAGGGCCTGCTCGATTTCGACCGCGTGGTGATCGAGACCACCGGCCTGGCCGACCCCGGCCCCGTGGCCCAGACCTTCTTCATGGACGACGAGATCGCCGAGAGCTACCTGCTCGATTCGATCCTCACGCTGGTGGACGCCAAGCACGCGCCGCAGCAGCTCAACGACCGCCAGGAAGCGCGCCGCCAGGTGGGCTTCGCCGACCAGATCTTCATCAGCAAGAGCGAACTGGTGTCGGCCGAGGAAACCGAGGCGCTCATTCACCGCCTGAAGCACATGAACCCGCGCGCGCCGCAGCAGAAGGCGCATTTCGGCGACGTGCCGCTGAAGGACATCTTCGACCTGCGCGGCTTCAACCTGAACGCCAAGCTCGACATCGACCCCGACTTCCTCAAGGAAGACGACCACGATCATCACGACCATGACCACGCGCATGGCGAGCACTGCGACCATCCCTCGCACAAGCACGAGGGCGGCCATGGCCACCATCACCACACGGACGACGACGTCAAGAGCTTCGTCTACAAGGCCGACCGCGCCTTCGACCCGGCCAAGCTGGAAGACTTCCTGGGCGCGATCGTCAACATCTACGGCCCGCGCATGCTGCGCTACAAGGGCGTGCTGAACATGAAGGGCACCGAGCGCAAGGTGATCTTCCAGGGCGTGCACCAGCTGATGGGCAGCGACCTGGGCCCGGAATGGGGCAAGGACGAGGCGCGCCAGAGCCGCATGGTGTTCATCGGCATCGAGCTGCCGCGCGAAATTCTGGAGCAGGGCCTGGAGCAGTGCCTGGTCTGAGGCCCTGACTTGCTCCTTCCCCCGCTGGGGGAAGGTTGGGATGGGGGCAGGCCTTCGATCTGACGCTGCGATTTCTTCGGCGGCCGTCGTGCCCCCACCCCGGCCCTCCCCCAGCGGGGGAGGGAGAAACACCGCGGCTTACTTGCCCGCGCTGCCCATGCCACCCAGCGGCTTGCCGTTGACCTTCAGGCTGCCGTCGCTGAACTCGGCCTGGGCGGTGACGTCGTCGCCGTCGCGCTTCACGAAGCCGCTTTCCTCGCCCTGTTCGACCAGGCCGGCCACCATTTCGGGCGGGGGCGTCTGGCCGCTCTCGGCGCCGGTCTCGGCCAGCTTCTCGAGCCACTTCATGGGTAGCCGCGCGTGGGCCTTGAGCACGCCGCGCTTCATCATCAGCGCCGTGCCCGGCAACTGCAGGTCTTCGTCGGTCACGCCGGCCATGCCGACCGAGTAGCCGAGTTCGGCGCGCTTGCCGTCGATTTCGACCACCAGCTTGTCGATGCCGGCCTCGGGGGCGTACTTGGCCATGGCCTTGAGATCGGGCGCGAGCTGTTCGGCCAGCGCCTGCATGGCGGCCTGGGAGGCCTTGCTGCCGCCCTTGCCGCAGCCGCTGGCGGCGCTGGACTGCATCCAGGCGTCGGCCAGCTTCCTGTAGCCGGCGCCGTGAATGCGGCGCGCGCCGCTGGTCAGCTCGAACCTGTCGATCCTGGTCTCGCCGATCTTGCCGGTGCCCTTGAGGGTGCCGGTGGAGGCGTAGAGGCCGTCCTTGATGCTCGCCTCGCCCACCAGGTCGATGCCCTGCAGCACGACGGTGGGCAGCGCCTTGGGCGGCGCGGCGCCGTCCTCGGCGGGCTTCTTGCGCACGGCGAATTCGAGGCTGTCGAGCTTGCCCTCGGTCTTGCCGGTGGCCAGGAACAAGCCGGCGCTGCTGTCCATGTCGGCCTTGGCGGTGAGCTTGCCCATCTTCATGGTCGCGCCGCTCTTCGTGTCGCTGAAGTCGAGGCCGGGCATGCTCAGGTCGTAGCGGGCCTGGGTGCGTGCGGCGTTGACTTCCATGCGGACCTTCATGCCCTGCCAGTCGAGGCGGCCCTTGCCTTCCTCGGCCAGCCTGGCGGGCGCGACCGTCAGATCGGTGGTGAAGGCGCCGTCGAAGCCAACCTTGGTGCGCGCCGACAGGGGCTTGGCCTCGCCGAACAGCTTCTTGGCCTCGGCCTGCGCCTTGTCGTCGAGCACCAGTTCGCTGTCGATGGTGGCGGCCGCCAGGGTGCCGCCGGCCAGCGGGCCGTGGTGGATGGTGTCGCGGATGGTCAGGCGAAGCTGCTTCGGGGGCTTGATGGCGGAGCCGTCGTCTTCCTCGGCCTGTTCTTCTTCATCTCCCGTCCGGTCGGCGGCGGGCTGCTGCGCGCTTGCCGCGGCATCGGCCGCGCAGCCGATCTCCAGCGTGACGGTGCTGACGGCGCCCAGGAAGCCGCGCTCGTACTTGCGCTCGGTCACGCGCACCAGCGCGGTCTGCTTCGGCAATTCGTCCAGCGCGGCGTCGTAGCGCGACTTGATCTGCGACCCGGCCCACCAGGTGCTGCCGCCGTAGGCGACGGCGATGGCCGCGGCCAGGACTCCCAAAACTGCTTTCTTGTTCAAGGCTTGTTGCTTTCTTGTGTCTGTCTTGCGATTGATCGGAATGATCGGATAGGCCCCCGGCGCCATATGGGCAAAAGCCGGGGCCGCGCGCCGCCCCCTCCGGCGGCGCCGCGCGATGCTAACGGAGTCGGACAGCACGCCGGAACATGTCCCGCGCCTTCGAGTTCTCTATACAATCGCGCGCCTGTTTCGCAAGCCACGTCCTGCTCCCGAGGACAAGATGTGACTTCCGGCACGGGGCGCCGTACGTTTCTGGCAGGCTTTCGGGGGTATAACCCCGGGGTTCGCCACTTGGCGGGCACCCCGACAACGGGAGCCTGTGCGGCCTGGAGGCTGCAAAGGGCTCCGATGGGAGGAGACACCCAGTGAAAGCGCGTTCCAGTTCGTCCAAGGAGCCAGTCACCGTGAAGAAACCCGCCGCCAAGGCCACGCCAGCAACCAAGCCCGCCGCGAAAAAGGCGCCGGCTGCGAAGCAGGCTGTACCCGTGGCCAGGAAGGTTTCCGGCTCCGTGACCAACGAGAAAGGCGTGCCGTCCAAAAAGCCCGCAGCACCACCGGTCAAGGCCGCGACCGCTGCGACCAAGAAGTCCGCCAAGCCTGCAACCGCCGCGACGAAGACCGCGGGCGTGGGCTCATCGTCATCCAAACCCGTCGGCCGTCCTGCGGCTGTTTCCTCTGTCCCCTCGATCCCCATGAAAAAAACGGCTGCCGCCTCCACTTCCGCCCCGGCGACACCCTCGATGCCCGCTCAAACCGCCACGCCCGCTCCCGCCGCGCGTGGTGGCCGCGTGTCCCGGCTGTCGCAACTGACCGTCCCCTCGATGCCGCAGTCGGTGGCATCGACGGCCGCCAAGTCCACCTTCTCGCAGAGCCATTCCAACGCGCTGGTGCCTCCGCCGCCCCTCGCCATCAAGAAAGACCCGAAACTGGCCAACAACTGGAAGACCAAGTCGCCCGCCGAACTGAGCGATGCCGAAGTCATCGCCATGCCGGACGACGAGTACATGAACGAAAAGCAGATGGCGTTCTTCCGCCTGAAGCTCGAAGAACTCAAGCGCGGCATCCTCGAGAACGCCGGCGAGACCACCGAGCACCTGCGTGAAGACACGGTGGTCGTGCCCGACCCGGCCGACCGCGCCACCATCGAGGAAGAACACGCCCTCGAGCTGCGCACCCGCGACCGCGAGCGCAAGCTGCTCAAGAAGATCGAGCAGTCGATCCAGCGCATCGACGCCGGCGACTACGGCTACTGCGACGAGACCGGCGAGCCCATCGGCGTCGGCCGCCTGCTGGCCCGCCCGACGGCCACGCTGTCGCTCGAGGCGCAGCAGCGCCGCGAACTCAAGCAGAAGATGTTCGGGGATTGAAACGGGACCAAGGTAGATAAAAGCCAGTCTCTTCGATAGCCTTCGCCGAATGCCAAAGGAAGAATCGGGGCGCCTTTTCTCGAAGGTGGCCAAGTTTGTCCGCAATCCCCTGAAGGATTGGTCGGAGCTGGACGCGCCTTCCTCCTCCGGTTCGGACTCCTCGCTCCCCGCGCAGACCTACAGCCGGGAGATGCTCAAGGAGATGATCGAGCGGCGCCAGCGCAACGATTTCGTGCGTCGGCGAGAGTTCGACATGCTGCGCAAGCTGCGCCAGCGCGAGGCCGCGGCGCATGCCTTCGAGGCGACGGTCACGCCGTCTTCTTTCAACGTCAACAGCTCCTCCGGGAAATCGGAGGGCCGCGCGCTCACGCTCAAGAAGATCGACGAGATCGAGCAGCAGATGTCGCAGCAGTGGTGGAAGGGGCGCGGCCCGAACGGCGAAACGCTGGTCAACCCGCCGCCCGATGCCGGCGCGGAGACCCTGCCCCCGGTGGACACCGACGAGCTGCTTTCAGAGCCTGCGCCGCCCTCCCTGGCGGTCGAGGTGGCCCAGGGCGGCGACGAGGCTGCTGCCGCTCCGGCCGTGGCAGCCGTGCCGCTGCTCTCGTCGCGCCTTGCGCACGACGGCGCGCTCGAGGAAGCCGTGATCCGCTTCGCCCACGGCGACGACATCGGCGCCGAGGCCATCCTGCTGCAGGCGCTGGCTTCCCCACCCGACAGCGTGTCGCCCGTCGAAAGCGCGTCCGACGCGGCCTCCGAGCGCGACGACAGCCGCTGGCGGGCGCTTTTCGACCTGTACCGTGCCACTGGCGATGCCGCCAAGTTCGCCGCCGCCCGCATGCGCTATGCGCAGCGCATGCGGCGCATGGGCCCTGACTGGGTCTCGCTGGAGGAGCTTGCGCGCAGCGTCAAGGCCGTCACCGCCAGCGAGGAGGCTGCCGGCATCGCCGAAGGTGGTGCTTCCGCCGACTGGGTCTGCCCCGCACGCCTGGCGCGCGACGGCCTCATGGACCTCACCCGCGCGCTGTCGAAGGCAGGCTCGGTGTGGACGCTCGACTGGCGCGGCCTGCATGCCATCGAGCCCGAGGCTGCCGCGCCGCTGCGCGTGCTCTTCACGCACTGGGCCGATTCGCCGGTGCAACTGCGCTTCATGGGCTCGGCGCAACTGCTGGCCGTGCTGTCCGAGGCAGCGCCCAACAACGAGCGGGGCACCGACGACATCTGGTGGCAGCTGCACCTGGCGGCGCTGCGCATGATGCACCTGCCCGACGACTTCGAGCTGGTGGCGCTCAACTACTGCATCACCTATGAGGTGTCGCCGCCCGCCTGGGCAGACCCGAAGGGCGAGTGCACCACGCTGGCCGCGCCGCCCGCGAGCCGTCCCAGCTCGGTGTGGTCTCTGCTGTCCGTCGGTGGCGATTCCGAGAGCTTTCCTTCCACCGACAGCGGTTTTGCCGCGCTGGCGGGCGACCTGCGGGGCGAGTCGCTGTCGAACTGGCAGCGGCTGGACAACCACCTGCGCCACACCACGGCGCCTGTCATCTCGTGCGCGGCGCTGTTGCGCATGGACCTCGCTGCCGCGGGCACGCTGCTGAGCTGGGTGCGCGCGCGCGATGCCAATGGCGAGCGCGTGCAGTTCGTTGATGCGCACCGGCTCATCGCGGCCCTGTTCAACCTGGTAGGCATTGCCGATCACGCCACGGTGGCTGTTAGGAAAAACTGAAATTCGCACCGCCTTGCGGCGGTTGCATTGCCGGCGCGCATCCCCAGATGGCTGCGATGGAACAGTTTCACGGCACCACCATCGTGAGCGTGCGCCGCAAGACCCCCCAGGGCGATCAGGTCGCCATCGGCGGGGACGGGCAGGTCACTCTCGGCAACATCGTCATCAAGGGCACGGCGCGCAAGGTGCGCCGCCTCTATCACGGCAAGGTGCTCGCAGGCTTTGCCGGCGCCACGGCCGACGCCTTCACGCTCTTCGAGCGCTTCGAAGCCAAGCTCGAGAAGCACCAGGGGCACCTGACCCGCGCCGCGGTCGAGCTCACCAAGGACTGGCGCACCGACCGCGTGCTGCGCAAGCTCGAAGCGATGCTCGCCGTGGCCGACGCCACCACCTCCCTCATCATCACAGGCAACGGCGACGTGCTGGAACCCGAAGACGGCGTGATCGCCATCGGCTCGGGCGGTGCTTATGCCCAGTCGGCGGCCAAGGCGCTGATCGAGAACACCGAGCTTTCGGCCGAGCAGATCGTGCGCAAATCGCTGGCGATCGCCGGAGAAATCTGCATTTACACGAACATGAACCACACGGTGGAAGCGCTCTGACCATGTCCATGACCCCCCAGGAGATCGTCTCCGAGCTCGACAACCACATCGTCGGCCAGCCGGCGGCCAAGCGCGCCGTGGCCATCGCTCTGCGCAACCGCTGGCGCCGCCAGCAGGTCGACGACAAGCTGCGCCACGAGATCACGCCGAAGAACATCCTCATGATCGGTCCCACGGGCGTGGGCAAGACCGAGATCGCCCGCCGCCTCGCGCGCCTGGCCGACGCCCCCTTCATCAAGGTCGAGGCCACCAAGTTCACCGAAGTGGGCTACGTGGGCAAGGACGTCGATTCGATCATCCGCGACCTCGCCGAGATAGCCGTCAAGCAGACCCGCGAGGCGGAGAGCGTGAAGGTGCGCGCGCGAGCCGAGGACGCGGCCGAGGAGCGCATCCTCGACGTGCTGCTGCCTCCCGCGCGCGGTGCCGACGGTGCTGCCGCCGACTCCGGCAACGCCACCCGCCAGGCCTTCCGCAAGAAGCTGCGCGAGCACCAGCTCGACGACAAGGAAATCGAACTCGACCTCGCCGAGACCCGCGCGCCTCTCGAGATCATGGGCCCGGCCGGCATGGAGGAAATGACCGAGCAGCTGCGCGGCATGTTCGGCCAGCTCGGCGGCGGCAAGCGCAAGATGCGCAAGCTCAAGATCGCCGAAGCGTTGCGCCTCTTGACCGACGAGGAAGCCGCCAAGCTGGTCAACGAGGACGAGATCCGCACACAGGCCATCGCCAATGCCGAGCAGAACGGCATCGTCTTCATCGACGAGATCGACAAGGTTGCCACCCGCAGCGAGTCCCAGGGCTCCGACGTGTCGCGCCAGGGCGTGCAGCGTGACCTGCTGCCGCTCGTGGAGGGCACCGCCGTCAGCACCAAGTACGGAGTGGTTCGCACCGACCACATGCTGTTCATTGCGAGCGGCGCCTTCCACCTGAGCAAGCCCAGCGACCTCATTCCCGAGCTGCAGGGGCGCTTTCCGATCCGCGTGGAGCTGCAGTCGCTCTCGGTGGCGGACTTCGAGAGCATCCTCACACAGACGCGCGCGTCGCTGGTGAAGCAGTACCAGGCGCTGCTGGCGACGGAAGGCGTGACGCTCGAATTCACCCCCGAGGGCGTGAACCGGCTGGCAGCCATCGCCTTCGAGGTGAATGAGCGTACCGAGAACATCGGCGCGCGCCGTTTGTCTACCGTGATGGAACGGCTGCTGGATGAGGTAAGCTTCGACGCGACCCGCCTCGAAGGGCAATCGATCCGCATCGATGCCGCCTATGTCGACCAGCGCCTCGCGGCACTAAGTCACGACGAAGACCTTTCGCGCTTCATCCTCTGAAGCCGCTTCTCCTTCCGCTGTAACGCGGGAATCCTTCACGCATCACTTTCACTGCGTGAGCTAAGTACTTCATTTTCAACGAAATTCGCCGATTCCAAGGATTTGGAATCGGCGCTAAGTCGTTGATTCCATTACAAAAAATAGCCCAAACGGCCAGTTGCTTCCGAAGTGTTTCCTGCTACAGTGCAAAAAAGTGCAGTTAAGTGGGAAAAAGTGCGGGTAGTGCCCCTTTCGGGTGCCGCAGCACTCCCAACACAGGGGTTTCGTGGTCGTGTTTCAAGGCGCTTCATCGCTCAGTCTGGATGCCAAGGGGCGGCTCTCCGTGCCGACCCGGCATCGTGACGTCCTGAGCGCGACGGCAGGCGGCCAGCTCACGATCACCAAGCATCCGCACGGATGCCTGATGGTGTTCCCCCGTCCCGAATGGGAAAAATTCCGCGAGCGCATCGCCGCGCTGCCGATGTCGGCGCAGTGGTGGAAGCGCGTCTTCCTGGGCAACGCCATGGACGTCGAGATGGATGGCACCGGCCGCATCCTCGTGTCGCCCGAATTGCGCGCGGCCACCGGCATCACGCGCGAGACGCTGCTGCTGGGCATGGGCAACCACTTCGAGCTCTGGGACAAGGCCACCTACGAGGCCAAGGAGGCCGAGGCCACCCAGGGCGAGATGCCGGACGTATTCCAGGACTTCGCGTTCTGAGGGGCACCGTGAACACGCCCTGGACCCACACGACCGTCTTGCTCGGCGAGGCGGTGGAAGCTCTTCTATCCGGCAGCACTGCGGCTACCGGCACCTACGTGGACGCCACCTTCGGACGGGGAGGGCACGCGCGGGCGATCCTCGCGCGGCTGGCGCCGGAAGGCAGGCTCATCGCATTCGACAAGGATGCGGAAGCAGTGGCCGAAGCAGCGCGCATCCCGGATGCGCGTTTTTCCATCCGCCATCAGGGATTCCGCTCGATCGGCGAACTGCCCGACGCGAGCGTCGCCGGCCTGCTCATGGACCTGGGCGTGAGTTCGCCGCAGATCGACAACCCGGTGCGCGGTTTCAGTTTTCGTTTCGACGGCCCGCTCGACATGCGCATGGACACCACGCGCGGCGAGAGCGTGGCCGAGTGGCTGGCAACGGCCGAACTCCAGCAGATTGCAGAGGTGATCCGTGACTATGGCGAAGAACGGTTTGCTGTTCAGATTGCAAAGGCGATTGTTGCTCGCCGACAAGAACGGGGCCCAATTTCAACCACCACCGAACTGGCCGAGCTCGTGGCTGGCACGGTCAAAACCCGCGAGCCGGGCCAGAACCCTGCAACGCGCACATTTCAGGCTTTTCGGATTTTCATCAACGCCGAGCTTGAAGAGCTGCAACAGGCGCTAGAAGCCAGCCTTTCCGTGCTGCAGCCCGGCGGGCGGCTCGCGGTGATCAGCTTCCATTCGCTGGAAGACCGCATCGTCAAGCAGTTCATTGCCAAGCACTCGAAGGAGGTCTACGACCGCCGCGCGCCCTTCGCCGCGCCGAAGGCCATGAAGCTGCGCGCGCTGGAGCGCATCAAGCCCTCGGAAGCCGAGGTGAGCGGCAATCCGCGATCGCGAAGTGCCATTCTTCGCGTGGCAGAACGTACCGGGGCCGACTGACATGGCCCGCGTAAATCTGCTCCTCCTGCTGGCCGTCATCGCGACGGCTTTGTACCTTGTGCACACCCAGTACCTGTCGCGCCAGCTCTACACCGAGCTCGACCGCGCGCAGCAGGACGCCCGCCGCCTCGAGACCGAGCGCGACCGCCTGCAGGTCGAGAAGCGCGCGCAAGCCACGCCGCTGCGCGTGGAGAAGCTCGCCAAGGAGCAGCTGCAGATGCGCACCACCTCGCCGGCGATCACGCAGTACGTGCGTCCCGATGGCTCGGTGATCCCCGCCGTTGCACCAGTGGCGCCCATGCCTGCCGTCACGACCAAGCCGGCAGCAAAGCCGGCGGCCAAGCCGGCCACGGCAGCGAGGGCCGCGCGATGAGCCGAGGCAACCGCAGCGTGCGCTACACCACCAGCCCCTTGCTCGCGAGCAAGACGCCGGTGTGGCGCAGCAAGCTCATCGTCGCGGGCATCGCCTTCGGCTTCCTGGTGCTGGCCGGCCGCGCGGCCTACGTGCAGGTCATCGGCAACAGCTTCTTCCAGCGGCAGGGCGAGGTGCGCTTCGCGCGCACGCTGGAACTGCCGGCCAACCGAGGCCGCATCCTCGACCGCAACGGGCTCATCCTGGCGTCCAGCGTGGTGGCGCCCAGCATCTGGGCCATTCCGGAAGACATCGAGCGCGACGACCCCGAAGTGCGCGCCAAGCTCAAGCAGGTGGCCAAGCTGCTGGAGATGCCGCAGAAGGACTTCGACAAGAAGCTGGAAGACGAGGACAAGACCTTCGTCTGGATCAAGCGCCAGGTCGACGAGCCCATCGCCAAGCAGATCGCGGCCATGAACCTCAAGGGCATCTACCAGCGCAAGGAATACAAGCGCCAGTACCCCGAGGGCGAGGCAGCCGCGCACGTGGTGGGCTTCACCAACGTGGAAGACAACGGCCAGGAAGGCATCGAGCTGGCCTTCAACAAGGACCTGGCCGGCAAGGCCGGTTCGCGCCGCGTCATCAAGGACCGCCTGGGCCGCGTGGTCGAGGGCGTGGGCGAGACCGTGCCGCCGCTGGACGGCAAGGACATCCAGCTCAGCGTCGACAGCAAGGTGCAGTTCTTCGCCTACCAGAAGCTGCGCGACGCAGTGACCGCGCGCAAGGCCAAGGCCGGCAGCGTGGTGGTGCTCGATTCCGTCACCGGCGAGGTGCTGGCGCTGGCCAACTACCCGAGCTACGTGCCTGACAAGCGCCAGAATCTCAGCGGCGAGCAACTGCGCAACCGAGCGCTCACCGACACCTTCGAGCCCGGCTCGACCATGAAGCCGATCACCGTGGCCATGGCGCTGGAAGCCGGCCGCGTGAAGCCATCGACGCTGATCGAGACCGGCCCCGGCCGCTACCAGATCGGCGGCTTCACCATCAGCGACACGCACAACTACGGCACGCTGACGGTCGAGGGCGTGATCCAGAAGTCGAGCAACGTCGGCGCGCTCAAGATCGCCCAGAAGATGACCCCGCACGAGATGTGGGACACCTACACCGCGCTCGGCTACGGCCAGAAGCCGCAGATCCAGTTCCCCGGCGCCGTCACGGGCCGGCTGCGCCCCTGGAAGACCTGGAAGCCGGTCGAGCAGGCCACCATGGCCTACGGCTACGGCCTGTCGGCTTCGCTGTTCCAGATGGCGCATTCGTACACCGCGTTCGCGCACGACGGCTCGCTGATTCCGGTGACCATCCTGAAGAACTCCGAGCCGCCGGTCGGCGTGCGCGTGTTCTCGCCCTCCAACGCGCTGGCGGTGCGCAGGATGCTGCAGATGGCCGCCGGCCCCGGCGGCACCGGCACGCGCGCGCAGACGGTGGGCTATTCGGTCGGCGGCAAGTCGGGCACGGCCCACAAGCAGGTCGGCAAGGGCTACGCCAGCAACAAGTACCGCGCCTGGTTCACCGGCATGGCACCTATCGAGAAGCCGCGCATCATCGTCGCGGTGATGATCGACGAGCCCAGCGACGGGCAGTATTTCGGCGGCCTGGCGGCCGCTCCCGTGTTCAGCGAGGTCGTGCAGCAGACGCTGCGCATGATGAACGTACCGCCCGATCTGGCGGTCAAACCGCTTGTGATGACGCAGGGCGTCGACGAGAGCTTCTGAACATGCTGACCTTCACTTCCCCCCAACTGGTCGCCGCCTGGCTGAAGGAGCGCGCGCCGCAGGCCGCGCTGCACGCCGACAGCCGCGCCGTGGGCGCGGGCGACGTCTTCATCGCCTGGCCGGGCGCTGCCACCGACGGGCGAAAGCACGTGGCGGCCGCGCTGGCACAGGGCGCGGCGGTTTGCCTGGTGGAGCACGAGGGCGTCGAGGCCTTCGGCTTTGAAGGCGACGACCGCATCGTGAGCTACCCCGGCCTGAAGGCCGCCACCGGCCCGATCGCCTCGGCCTTCTACGACAACCCCTCGGCCCTGCTCGACGTGCTGGCCGTGACCGGCACCAACGGCAAGACCTCCACCGCCTGGTGGCTGGCCGAGTCGCTCTCCACGCTGCGCGCGGCGGGCGGCGTGCGCGTGATGACGCCCGACGGCACCATGCAGCGCGACGCGCCGTCGCCCTGCGCGGTGATGGGCACGCTCGGCATCGGCGTGCCGCCCGATCTGGCCTATACCGGCCTCACCACGCCCGACCCGGTGATGATGCAGCGCGAACTGCGCTCACTGGTCACGCGCGGCTTCGGCGCCTGCGCCATCGAGGCCTCGTCCATCGGCATTGCCGAGCGCCGGCTCGACGGCGCGCAGATCGCCGTGGCCGTGTTCACCAACTTCACGCAGGACCACCTCGACTACCACGGCAGCATGGACGCCTACTGGCAGGCCAAGGCCGAGTTGTTCCGCTGGCCAGGCCTGCGCGCCGCGGTGATCAACATCGACGACACGCACGGCGCCAGCCTGTGCGCGAACCTGATCGACGCCGGCATCGGCGCGCTCGACGTCTGGACCGTCTCGGCCGCCGGCAAGCCGGCCCGCCTCATGGCGCGCGACATCGGCTACGACGCGCAGGGCCTGCAATTCTCGGTGGCCGAGCAGGGCTCGCCGGCCGTGGAGCGGCTGCCGACCGGGCTCATCGGCCAGTACAACGTCTCGAACCTGCTGGGCGTGCTCGGCACGCTGCGCGCGCTGGGCCTCACGCTGGCGCAAGCCGTGGCCGCCTGCGCCAACCTCACCAGCGTGCCCGGCCGCATGGACCGCGCGGGCACCGGCGAAGGCGCCCCGCTGGCCGTGGTCGACTACGCCCACACGCCCGATGCGCTCGACAAGGCGCTGATCGGCCTGCGCCCGCTGGCAAAGCAGCGCGGCGGCGCGCTGTGGTGCCTGTTCGGCTGCGGCGGCGACCGCGACCCGATCAAGCGCCCGATGATGGCCGCCGTCGCAGAGCGCCAGGCCGACCGCGTGATCGTCACCAGCGACAACCCGCGCAGCGAAAAGCCCGACGCGATCATCAGCCAGGTGCTGCGAGGCTTCTCGCGCCCCGACGCGGCGCAGGTGCAGCCCGACCGCGCGGCCGCCATTGCCGACGCGATCGCGCAGGCCGCCCCGCAAGATGTCGTGCTGATCGCCGGCAAGGGCCACGAGGCCTGGCAGGAAATAGCCGGCCAGCGCATCGAGTTCTCGGACAAGGCCCATGCGCTGCAGGCGCTGGCAAAGAGGGGAGCCGCGGCATGACCGGCATCACGACGCCCCTCGACATCACCTTGTCCCGGATCCAGCAATGGATTCCGGGTTCGCGCCTGGTGGGCGACGGCTCCATCGTCATCGCCCGCGTTCACACCGACACGCGCACGCTCGCGCCCGGCGACCTGTTCGTCGCGCTCAAGGGCGAGCGCTTCGATGCCAACGATTTCCTGGTCGAGGCCAAGGCGCAGGGCGCCGTGGCCGCCATCGCGCACCACGGCCTGGAAGCCGCGGGCCTCGCAGGCCTCGAGGTGCCCGACTCGCTGGCTGCGCTGGGCGCGCTCGGCGCGGGCTGGCGCGCGCAGTTCGACCTGCCGCTGATCGCCGTGACCGGCAGCAACGGCAAGACCACGGTCACGCAGATGATCGCGGCCGTGCTCTTCGCCTTCCGCGCCGAGCGCTCTCTCGCCACGGCCGGCAACTTCAACAACGAGATCGGCGTGCCGCTCACGCTGCTGCGCCTGCGCGCGCAGCACCAGCGCGCGGTGCTCGAGCTGGGCATGAACCACCCGGGCGAGATCGCGCGGCTGGCCGCCATCTCGCGCCCGACCATCGCGCTGGTCAACAACGCGCAGCGCGAGCACCAGGAGTTCATGGCCACCGTCGAGGCGGTGGCCGTCGAGAACGCCGCCGTGTTCGCGGTGCTGCCGGAAGACGGCACGGCCGTCTTCCCCTGCGGCGACGAGTTCACCCCGCTGTGGACCGACATGGCGCACGACGGCGGCTCGCGCCGCTGCCTGACCTTCGGCGAGCACGAGGACGCGGATGTGTCGCTGCAGCACGCCGAATGGAAGCAGGGCGCCTGGGCCGCGAGCATCCGCACGCCGGTGGGCACCTTCGACGCGCGCCTGCACATCGCGGGCCGGCACAACGTCGTCAACGCGCTCGCCGCCACGGCCTGCGCGCTGGCAGCCGGCGTGCCGCCGGAGACCATCGGCGCCGGCCTGTCGGCCTTCGAGCCGGTCAAGGGCCGCTCGCGCGCCAGCGAGATCGAGCTGTCCGGCGGCCATGCCGTCACACTGGTCGACGACAGCTACAACGCCAACCCCGATTCGGTGATCGCCGCCATCGACGTGCTCGCCGCACTGCCGGGCCCGCGCCTGCTGGTGCTGGGCGACATGGGCGAGGTGGGCGACCGCTCGCCGGAGTTCCACGCCGAAGTCGGCGAGCATGCCCGCCGGCGCGGCATCGAGTCCGTCTACACGCTGGGCGCCGCGACGGCGCACACCGTCGCCGCCTTCGGCGGTGCCGACGGACGCCATTTCGAAGAGTTCGACGCGCTCGCCGCGGCCGTGCTCGCGCGCCTGCCGCAAGTCGGCAGCGTGCTCGTCAAGGGATCGCGCTTCATGAAGATGGAACGCGTGGTACAGGTCGTCGAGGCACAGCTACAACGACACACAACAACAAAAGGAGGCCGGTCATGACGCATGAGCCGCGCGAAACCACATGCTGCTGACCCTCGCCCAATGGCTGCAGACGCTGTCGCCCGAGTTCGGGTTCCTGCGCATCTTCCAGTACCTCACCTTCCGCGCGCTGATGGCCGCGCTGACGGCGCTCGTGGTCGGCCTGGTGGCCGGCCCCTTCGTGATCCGCCGCCTCGCGGCGCTCAAGATCGGCCAGCCGGTGCGCGGCTACGGCATGGAAACGCACCTCACCAAGAGCGGCACGCCCACCATGGGCGGCGTGCTGGTGCTGTTCTCCATTGCCTTCGCCACGCTGCTGTGGTTCGACATCTCCAACAGGTTCGTGTGGATCGTGCTGTGGGTCACCATGGGCTTCGGCGCCATCGGCTGGGTGGACGACTGGCGCAAGGTGGTGCGCAAGGACCCGGAAGGCATGCGCTCGCGCGAGAAGTACTTCTGGCAGTCGGTGGTCGGCCTGATCGCGGCCTTCTATCTGCTCTTCAGCATCTCCGAGAGCTCCAACTGGCGCGTGATCCAGCTGTTCTTCGCGTGGGTGCAGTCGGGCTTCGACCTCGACTTCCCGCCCAAGATCAACCTGCTGGTGCCCTTCTTCAAGGAAGTGAGCTATCCGCTGGGGGGCATCGGCTTCGTCATCCTCACCTACCTGGTGATCGTGGGCGCGAGCAACGCGGTGAACCTGACCGACGGCCTCGACGGCCTGGCGATCATGCCGGTGGTGATGGTGGGCTCGGCGCTGGGCGTGTTCGCCTACGTCACGGGCAGCGCGGTGTACTCCAAGTACCTGCTGTTCCCCAACATCCCCGGCTCCGGCGAGCTGCTGGTGTTCTGCTCGGCCATGGCCGGCGCGGGGCTCGCGTTCCTCTGGTTCAACACGCACCCGGCGCAGGTCTTCATGGGCGACGTGGGCGCGCTGGCGCTGGGCGGCGCGCTGGGCACCATCGCGGTCATCGTGCGCCAGGAGATCGTGTTCTTCATCATGGGCGGCATCTTCGTGGTCGAGGCGATCTCGGTGATGGCGCAGGTCACGTACTTCAAGTACACCAAGAAGCGCTTCGGCGAAGGCCGGCGCGTGCTCAAGATGGCGCCGCTGCATCACCACTTCGAGAAGAGCGGCTGGCGCGAGACGCAGGTCGTGGTGCGCTTCTGGATCATCACGATGCTGCTGTGCCTCGTGGGCCTTTCGACGCTGAAGCTGCGGTGAAAGAGAAAAGAAGAAAAGCATGCGGCACCTGAAAGACCTCCCCGTCCTCATCCTCGGCCTCGGCGCGTCCGGGCTGGCGATGGCGCGCTGGTGCGCGCGGCACGGCGCGGTCGTGACCGTGGCCGACACGCGCGAGGCGCCGGCGCTGCTTCCGAAGCTGCGCGAGGAGCTGCCCGGCGTGAACTTCGTCGGCGGGCCGTTCTCGGCCGCGCTGGTCGAGGGCACGCCGATCCGCGCCGTGTACCGCTCGCCGGGCCTGTCGCCCGCGACCATCGCGCCGGTGGCGGATGCGGCGCGCGCCGTGGGCCTGCCGGTCGGCGGCGAGCTGGATCTTTTCGCGCGTGCACTGCTGGATCTGCGGACGGTGGAAGTGCCGGTGGTCGAAGCCGAACCGGAGCCGGAGGCTGTCGTTGCTGTGGAAGCCGAGCCGGTTGCCGAAGCTCCCGCCGTGCCCGAAGCACAGGCGGAGCTGGCGCTGGAAGAGCCCGCGCCTGCCGAGGCCGCAGCTCCGGTCGAGCCTGCAGAAGCGCCTGCGCCAGTAGAAACAGCGGAGGCCGCTGAAGCCCAGCCCGAGCCGGCCACCCCCGCGATGGCCGAAGCGATGCCGCGCGATCCGTCGATCAGCGTTGCCGTGCCGCCACCGCAGGAAGGCGAAGTGGCCGTGCCGGCCGAAGCCGTTGCGGAACCAGCCTCCGAAGCAGCGCCCGCGCCTGAATCGGCGCCGGAAACCGCCGAAACAACCGGCGCCGAAGAAGCGCCGGAAGCCCTCGCTGCCGAAGCGCCCGAAGCTCCGGCAACGGCGCCTGCCACGGCGCCCGCGACCATTTCGCGCCTGCCCACCACCGGCAAGCCCTACGTCCCGACCGCAGCCAAGGAAGCTGCGGAGTTCGTCGCGCGCATCGCCGAGCTCTCCGCCACCAACCCGGCCTCGGCCGCCGTCGAGGAAGAGCCTTCGCCGCAGCTCGAACTGGCGCCTCCGGTCGAGCCCGAGGCCCCCAAGGGCTACACGCCCGCGGTGCTCGCCATCACCGGCACCAACGGCAAGACGACGGTCACCTCGCTCACCGGCCAGCTGGTCGAGCGCGCGGGCAAGACCGTGGCCGTGGCCGGCAACATCGGCCCGACGCTGCTCGACACGCTCTCGGCGCACATGGATGCCGAGACGCTGCCCGACGTGTGGGTGCTGGAGCTGTCCAGCTTCCAGCTCGACGGCGTGCAGGGCTTCGAGCCCACGGCCGCGACGGTGCTCAACCTCACGCAGGACCACCTGGACTGGCACGGCGACATGGCGTCGTACGGTGCGGCCAAGGCGCGCATCTTCGGCGCGCAAGGGCTCATGATCCTCAACCGCGACGATGCCGGCGTGATGGCCATGCTGCCCGCGCCCGTCAAGGTCAAGCTGCAGCGTCCGCAGATCCGCACGCACGTCACTTTCGGTTCCGCGATGCCGCTGCGCCCGGGCGACTACGGCATCGAGCGCGTCAACGGCATGGCCTGGCTGGTGCGTGCGCTGGAGGCCGACGAAACGCAGAAGCGCAAGCGCGGTGCCGTGGTCGAGGAAGAAATCTTCCTTCAGCGGCTGATGCCCGCCGACGCGCTGCGCATCCGCGGCCGCCACAACGCCATGAACGCGCTTGCCGCCCTGGCGCTGGCCAGCGCCGCCGGCTGCCCGCTGAACGCCATGCTCTACGGCCTGCGCGAGTACCAGGGCGAGCCGCACCGCGTGGAGCCGGTCGCGATCATCGACGAGGTCGAGTACTTCGACGACAGCAAGGGCACCAACGTGGGCGCCACCGCCGCCGCGCTGACCGGCCTGGGCGAGGAACGCCGCGTGGTCGTCATCCTCGGCGGCGAAGGCAAGGGGCAGGACTTCGAGCCGCTCGCCGCGCCCGTTCGCCAGTACGCGCGCGCCGTGGTGCTCATCGGCCGCGACGCGCCGCTCATCGAGGCCGCGCTGGCATCGACCGGCGTCTCGCTGCTGCATGCCGCCTCGATGGACGAAGCCGTGAAGCTCGCGTCCGCGCGCGCCAACCCTGGCGATGCCGTGCTGCTGTCACCGGCCTGTGCGAGCTTCGACATGTTCAAGGACTACGCGCACCGCGCCGAGGTGTTCCGCGAGGCCGTGCAGGCCTACGAGGACAGCCCGCGCGGCCTGGGCGACTCGACGACGCAGGAGCAGGTTTGAACTCTGCCGCATCAGGCGCCACGCCCAACCCATCCACCAGCCGTTTCGGCGGCTGGTTCAGGCGCGCGCGCAGCGGGATCGACTCGCTGCCCGTGCACCTGCCCGTGCGGCTGGGCGGCGCCGGCATCGCGCAGACGAAAGCCACGCCGATGCGCGTGCTGGGCTTCGACCAGGCGCTGGTCTGGGTCACGGTTGCGCTGCTGACCTGGGGCCTGATCATGGTGTATTCGGCCTCCATCGCGTTGCCTGACAACCCGCGTTTCGCGCGCGCGGGCTACAGCGCCTCGTACTTTCTCACGCGGCATGCGGCCTCGGTGGTGTTCGCGTTCATCACCGCGCTGCTGGCCTTCCAGATCCCGATGAAGACCTGGGAGCGCGCCGCGCCCTGGCTCTTCGTGGCCTCGCTGCTGCTGCTGGTGGCGGTGCTCATTCCGCACATCGGCATCAACGTGAACGGCGCGCGTCGCTGGCTGCCGATGGGCATCATGCGCTTCCAGCCCTCGGAGCTGGCCAAACTCGCGATGGTGCTCTACGCCGCCAGCTACATGGTGCGCAAGATGGAGATCAAGGAACGCTTCTTCCGCGCCGTGCTGCCCATGGGCGTGGCGGTGGTGGTGGTCGGCATGCTGGTGATGGCCGAGCCCGACATGGGCGCCTTCATGGTGATCGCCGTGATCGCCATGGGCATCCTGTTCCTGGGCGGCGTGAATGCGCGCATGTTCTTCCTGATCGCCGCGCTGGTGGTGGTCGCCTTCGGCACCATCGTCGCGAGCAGCCCGTGGCGCCGCGAGCGCATCTTCGCGTACCTCGATCCGTGGAGCGAGGAGCACGCGCTGGGCAAGGGCTACCAGCTGTCGCACTCGCTGATCGCCATCGGGCGCGGCGAGATCTTCGGCGTGGGCCTCGGCGGCAGCGTCGAGAAGCTGCACTGGCTGCCCGAGGCGCACACCGACTTCCTGCTGGCCGTGATCGGCGAGGAATTCGGCCTCGTCGGCGTGCTGCTGATCATCGGCCTGTTCCTCTGGCTCACGCGCCGCATCATGCACATCGGCCGCCAGGCCATCGCGCTCGACCGCGTGTTCTCGGGCCTCGTGGCCCAGGGCGTGGGCGTGTGGCTGGGCTTCCAGACCTTCATCAACATGGGCGTGAACCTCGGCGCGTTGCCGACCAAGGGGCTGACGCTTCCGCTGATGAGCTTCGGCGGCTCGGCCATCCTGATGAACATGGTGGCGCTGGCGATCGTGCTGCGCATCGACTATGAAAACCGTGTCCTCATGCGCGGAGGCCGCGTATGAGGACATGGTTTCATCAAAACCGTGTCTGCGCGAAGCGCTGCGGCGCGCATGCGCCGCTGATGAGAGGAGGCCGCGTATGACCGGCCGCACCGCACTCGTCATGGCCGGCGGCACCGGCGGCCACATCTTCCCCGGACTCGCGGTGGCCGAGGCCCTGCGCGAGCGCGGCTGGAAGGTGCACTGGCTCGGCGCCCCCGGCAGCATGGAAGAGAAGCTGGTGCCGCCGCGCGGCTTCGCCTTCGAGCCGGTGCAGTTCGGCGGCGTGCGCGGCAAGGGCCCGTTGACGCTGTTCCTGCTGCCGCTGAAGCTGCTGCGCGCCTTCTGGCAGAGCCTGGGCGTGGTGCGCCGCGTGAAGCCCGACGTGCTGGTGGGCCTGGGCGGCTACATCACCTTCCCGGGCGGAATGATGGGCGTGCTGATGGGCAAGCCGCTGGTGCTGCACGAGCAGAACTCGGTGGCCGGCCTTGCCAACAAGGTGCTGGCGGGCGTGGCCGACCGCGTGTTCACCGCCTTCCCCAATGTGCTGAAGAAGGCGCAATGGGTGGGCAACCCGCTGCGCGCAGCGTTCACATCCAAGCCCGAACCGGCAGAGCGCTTCGCGGGCCGCACCGGGCCGCTGAAGCTCCTGGTAGTGGGCGGCAGCCTCGGCGCGCGCGGCCTCAACACCGTGGTGCCGCAGGCGCTGGCCCGCATCGAGCCGGCCGCGCGCCCGCAGGTGCTGCACCAGAGCGGCGCCAGGCAGATCGACGAACTGCGCGCCAACTATGAGGCAGCAGGCGTCGAAGGCGAGCTCACGCCCTTCATCGAAGACACGGCGCAGGCCTATGCGGACGCCGACATGATCGTCGCGCGCGCCGGTGCCAGCACCGTCACAGAAATCGCGGCCGTCGGCGCAGCAGCGCTGTTCGTGCCTTTTCCCTCGGCGGTCGACGACCACCAGACCACCAACGCGCGCTTCCTCGTGGACGCGGGCGGCGGATGGCTGGTGCAGCAGGCCGACCTCACTCCTGAATTGCTGGCTGACTTGCTACAGAAAACCGGGCGCGACGCGCTGATAGAGAAGGCCGCGAAGGCCAAGACCATGCGGAAGACCGAAGCCGTCGAGGCGGTCGTCCGCGCCTGCGAGGAGTTAACCAAATGAAGCTCCCGTCGATGTTCCATGGACTTTCGGGGAATGCCGCGGAACTGGCTTTGCCAGGCCGCAGGCATTGCCCCCTGCAAGGGGGTTGGCGAAGCGACACGAAGTGCGCGAAGACTGGGGGTGTGCCGGCATGAAGCACGCTATTCGTCATATCCACTTTGTGGGCATCGGCGGCTCCGGCATGAGCGGCATCGCCGAGGTGCTGCTCAACCTGGGCTACAAGATTTCCGGCTCCGACCTGGCCGACAGCGCCACGCTGCGCCGGCTCGCGGGCCTGGGCATCGGCACCTTCGTGGGCCATGCGGCCGCGCACATCGACGGCGCGGACGCGGTCGTCACTTCCACCGCGGTGCAGTCGGACAACCCCGAGGTGCTGGCCGCGCGCGAGAAGCGAATTCCGGTCGTGCCGCGCGCACTGATGCTGGCCGAGCTGATGCGCCTGAAGCAGGGCATCGCGATTGCCGGCACGCACGGCAAGACCACCACCACCAGCCTGGTGGCGAGCGTGCTCGCGGCCGCCGGGCTCGACCCGACCTTCGTGATCGGCGGTCGCCTCAACAGCGCCGGCGCCAACGCGCAGCTCGGCAGCGGCGACTACATCGTGGTGGAAGCCGACGAGTCGGACGCCTCGTTCCTGAACCTGCTGCCGGTGATGGCGGTGGTCACGAACATCGATGCCGACCACATGGAAACCTACGGGCACGACTTTGCGAAGCTCAAGAAGGCTTTCGTCGACTTCCTGCACCGCATGCCGTTCTATGGCGTGGCCATTCTTTGCACCGACGATCCGGCGGTGCGCGAGATCGTGGCCGACGTGACCTGTCCGGTCACCAGCTACGGTTTCGGCGAGGACGCCCAGGTGCGCGCCATCGACGTGCGCGCCGTCGGCGGCCAGATGCACTTCACCGCGCAGCGCCGCAACGGCGTGACGCTGCCCGACCTGCCCGTTGTGCTGAACCTGCCGGGCCAGCACAACGTGCTCAATGCGCTGTCGGTGATCGCCGTGGCTGTGGAACTCGGCATTTCCGACGAGGCGGTGCAGCGCGGCCTGTCCGGCTTCAAGGGTGTTGGCCGCCGCTTCCAGAGCTATGGCGAGGTGGCGGTGCAGGGCGAGGGGGCCACGGGCACCTTCACCGTGATCGACGACTACGGCCATCATCCGGTGGAAATGGCCGCCACCATCGCGGCCGCGCGCGGCGCCTTCCCCGGCCGCCGGCTGGTGCTGGCCTTCCAGCCGCACCGCTACACCCGCACGCGCGACTGTTTCGAGGACTTCGTGAAGGTCATCGGCACAGCCGACGCGGTGCTGCTCGGCGAGGTCTACGCCGCCGGCGAGGCGCCCATCGTGGCGGCCGACGGCCGCACGCTGGCGCGCGCCCTGCGCGTGGCGGGCAAGGTCGAGCCGGTGTTCGTCGACGACATCGCCGCCATGCCGCGCGCCATTCTCGACAACGCCCGAGCGGGCGACGTGGTGCTCTCGATGGGCGCGGGCTCCATCGGCGCGGTGCCTGCCAAGGTGGTCGAGCTCGGCGCGGCCGGTGCCGCAACCGGCGTTGCCGCCCCTTCAACATCCGAGCGCGGCTCGCGCAAAGGGAGGGCCTCATGAGCCTTCAGGACCCCAAACTCTTCGGCAAGGTTGCCGTGCTGTTCGGCGGCAGTTCCGCCGAACGCGAAATCTCCCTGATGTCGGGCACCGGCGTGCTCGACGCGCTGCGCTCGCGCGGCGTGGATGCGCATGCCTTCGATCCGTCGCAGCGAGACCTGTCTGAACTCAAGAGCGAAGGCTTCGCGCGCTGCTTCGTCGCGCTGCACGGCCGCCACGGCGAGGACGGCACCGTGCAGGGCGCGCTCGAACTGCTCGGCATTCCCTACACTGGCTCGGGCGTGATGGCCTCGAGCGTGGCGATGGACAAGGTCATGACCAAGCGCATCTGGCAGGCCGACGGCCTGCCCACGCCCAAGTACGTGCGCCTGGCCTTCGACCAGCAAAGCCGCGAGCAGGTCATGGCCGTGCCCGACGTGCTCGGCCTGCCGCTGATCGTGAAGCCGCCGCGCGAGGGCTCGTCCATCGGCGTGACGAAGGTCGAGGGCTACTCGCAGATGCAGGACGCGGTCACGCTCTCCGCCAAGTACGACGCCGACGTCCTCTGCGAAGAGTTCATCCAAGGCGAGGAAGTGACCTGCGCCGTGCTCGGCCACGGGCTTGACGCGCGCGCGCTGCCGGTGGTGCGCATCGCCGCGCCCGAGGGCGCCTACGACTACCAGAACAAGTACTTCACCGACGACGTGAAGTACCAGTGCCCGAGCGGCCTGCCCGAGGCCGAGGAACGCGAGATCCAGCGCATCACGCTGGCCGCCTACCGCACGCTCGGCTGCCGCGGCTGGGGCCGCGCCGACGTGATGATCCGCGCGAGCGACCGCAAGCCCTTCCTGCTGGAGATGAACACCTCGCCCGGCATGACCAGTCATTCGCTGGTGCCGATGTCCGCGCGCGCCGCGGGCATCCCGTACGAGGAGCTGTGCCTGCGGGTGCTGGCTTCCGCCACGCTGGACGCAACGGGAGGCTCGCTATAGCCATGGCCGACAGCATCCCCGCGCCCTTCGACGTCAAGCTCATGAACATCGTCGCCAACCTTGCGTTCGCGGCGGTGGCGCTCATGCTGCTTGCGGCGGGCGCGTGGTGGGTGCTGCGCCAGCCCTTCTTCCCCATCGCCGGCATCAAGGTGGACGGCGAGGTCACGCACAACAACGCGGTCACGCTGCGCGCCAACGTGGCGCCGCAGCTGTCGGGCAACTTCTTCACCATCGACCTGGCCCGCGCGCGCGCGGCCTTCGAGTCGGTGCCGTGGGTGCGCAGCGCGGTGGTGCGCCGCGAGTTCCCTGACAAGCTGCGCGTGACGCTGACCGAGCAGGTGCCCGTGGCCACCTGGGGCGACGAGGCCGGCTCGAAGCTGATCAACGGCTTCGGCGACGTGTTCGAGGCCAACGTGGCCGAGGTGGACGACAGCCTGCCGCGCCTGGACGGCCCGATCGAGCAGGCCGGCCAGGTGCTGGGCATGTACCGCGTGCTGCAGCCGCAGTTCCAGCCCTACGACCTGAGCATCGACGAGCTTTCACTGTCGAGCCGGGGCAGCTGGAAGGTGGTGCTGGACAGCGGCGCGGAGATCGAGCTCGGCCGCGGCCAGAGCGAAGAGGTGACGGCCCGCCTGCAGCGCTTCCTGAAGACCGTGACCCAGGTCGCGGGCCAGTACCGCCGCACCATGGCCGACGTCGAAGGCGCGGACCTGCGCCACAACGACGCGTATGCCCTGCGGCTGCGCGGCGTCACCACGGTCTCGCCCGAGGCCCCAAGAAAAATCAAGTAGCGAATACCGAGGAATCGAGGACATATCCCAATGCCCAAAGAATACAAAGACCTGGTCGTAGGACTCGACATCGGCACCGCCAAGGTGATGGTGGTCGTGGCCGAGGTGCTGCCCGGCGGCGAGCTGAAGCTGGCCGGCCTCGGCATCGCGCCGAGCAACGGCCTGAAGCGCGGCGTGGTGGTGAACATCGACGCCACCGTGCAGAGCATCCAGCAGGCGCTGAAAGAGGCCGAGCTGATGGCCGACTGCAAGATCAGCCGCGTCTACACCGGCATCACCGGCAGCCACATCCGCGGCATCAATTCGAGCGGCATGGTGGCGGTGAAGGACAAGGAAGTGACGCCCGCCGACGTGGCCCGCGTGGTGGAGACGGCGCGCGCCATCAACATCTCCAGCGACCAGCGCCTGCTGCTGGTGGAGCCGCAGGAGTTCGTGATCGACGGCCAGGATGTGAAGGAGCCGATCGGCATGAGCGGCATGCGGCTCGAAGCCAAGGTGCACATCGTGACCGGCGCACAGAGCGCGGCCGAGAACATCATCAAGTGCGTGCGCCGCTGCGGCCTGGAAGTCGACCAGCTGATGCTGAACCCGCTGGCCTCGAGCCAGGCGGTGCTGACCGAAGACGAGCGTGAGCTGGGCGTGGTGCTGGTCGACATCGGCGCGGGCACGACCGACGTGGCGATCTTCACCAATGGCGCGATCCGCCATACGGCGGTGATTCCGATCGCGGGCGACCTCATCACCAGCGACATCGCGATGGCGCTGCGCACGCCGACCAAGGACGCGGAAGACATCAAGGTCGAGAACGGCTTTGCCAAGCAGCTGCTGGCCGACCCCGATACGCAGGTGGAAGTGCCGGGCCTGGGCGACCGTGGCCCGCGCATGCTGAGCAAGCAGGCGCTGGCCGGCGTGATCGAGCCGCGCATCGAGGAGATCTTCTCGCTGGTGCAGCAGGTGGTGCGCGAGTCGGGCTACGAAGAAGTGCTGTCGTCGGGCGTGGTGCTCACGGGCGGCAGCGCCGTGATGCCCGGCATGGTCGAACTCGGCGAGGACATCTTCCTCAAGCCCGTGCGACGCGGCATCCCGAAGTATTCGAGCGCGCTGTCGGACATGGTCGCGCAGCCTCGCGCCGCGACGGTGATGGGCCTGCTCGAGGAGGCGCGCTTCGCGCGCATGCGCGGCTTCAAGGTCGCGCAGAAGAATGGGTCGGTAAAGACTGCATTCGGACGTTTCAAGGACTTCATCGTGGGGAATTTCTAGCCATGATCAAGTCTCCACTCTGGCTCGCGCGCGGCAGCCCTCCCATGCATTTCAACGAGCGATGGCGACGAACAGGTCCTCCATCGCGACGGTCTCATCGTTGAGCCTGTCACCGTACAAGAAATATTCACAGACACATAACGGCAACTGCAAGATTCAAGGAGTTAAAAATGACCATCGAAATGATCGAAGTCGAAGAGTTCAACCAGGGCACGCAGATCAAGGTGATCGGTGTCGGCGGTGGCGGCGGCAATGCGGTCGCCCACATGATGGAGCGTGGCGTGCAGGGCGTTCAGTTCGTCTGCGCGAACACCGACGCACAGGCCCTGCAGCGCAGCAACGCGCACAAGATCATCCAGCTGGGCACCAGCGGCCTGGGTGCGGGCAGCAAGCCCGACAAGGGCCGTGAAGCGGCCGAGCTCGCGGTGGACGACATCCGCGCCGCAATCGACGGCGCGCACATGCTGTTCATCACCGCCGGCATGGGCGGCGGCACCGGCACCGGCGCCGCGCCCGTGATCGCCCGCGTGGCGAAGGAAATGGGCATCCTCACCGTGGGCGTGGTGACCAAGCCCTTCGACTGGGAGGGCGGCCGTCGCATGACCAACGCCGACGCCGGCCTGGCCGAGCTCGAGGCGAACGTCGACTCGCTGATCGTGGTGCTCAACGAGAAGCTGCTCGACGTGCTGGGCGAGGACGTCACGCAGGACGAAGCCTTCGCGCAGGCCAACGACGTGCTGAAGAACGCCGTGGGCGGCATCTCGGAAATCATCAACGAGTACGGCGGCGTGAACGTCGACTTCGAAGACGTGCGCACCGTGATGGGCGAGCCCGGCAAGGCCATGATGGGCACGGCCGCGGCCGCCGGCCCCGACCGCGCGCGCATCGCCGCCGAACAGGCCGTGGCCTGCCCGCTGCTCGAAGGCATCGACCTTTCCGGCGCCAAGGGCGTGCTGGTGCTGGTGACGGCGTCGAAGGGCTCGTTGAAGCTGAACGAGTCGAAGCTGGCGATGAACACCATCCGCGCCTATGCATCGCCGGACGCGCATGTGATCTACGGTGCCGCTTACGACGACAGCCTGGGCGACGAAATGCGCGTGACCGTGGTGGCCACCGGCCTCTCGCGTCCCGACGCTCGCCGCCAGCAGCCGACACTGGAAGTCATCCGCACCGGCACCGACAACATCCCGTTCACCGTGCCGACGCTCGGTGGCGTGGGTCACGCCGGCGGCGCGGGCGGCAGCCAGCCCAACTACGACGGCATGGCCGTTCCCAGCGTGTGGCGCACCAACCGCACGATGGCCGCTGCGAAGGTCGACGCGCTGTCCTCGGGCGGCATGGACGACTTCGAGATCCCGGCGTTCCTGCGTCGCCAGGCTGATTGAACCTGGCTCGCACCCCAGGCTGCGCGCACTTCGTGTCGCTTCGCCAACCCCCTACCGGGGGGCAACACCTGCGGCCCGGCAGAGCCGGTTCCGCGGTGTTTCGCGAAGGGACCGGCCGGACGCAGAGGGCACGAGAGGGCGCAAGGGGCACGGGGACGACCTGAAAGGGACGTCCGCTGGCTCTAGGCGCTGCGCTCGGCTCGTGCCCTTTGCGTCCATTCCGGGCCAATTCGAAGGATTTGCACAGAACCCATGTCTATCGGTGCCATAGCGAGGGGCATAGGCCGCCACGGCCGTCGCGCGCCTAAAATCCCGGCCGTGCTGCAACAACGAACGCTCAAGTCCATCAGCCGCGCCGTGGGCGTGGGGCTCCACAGCGGCCAGCGCGTGGAGCTGACGCTGCGGCCGGCGCCAGCCGACACGGGCATCGTGTTCCGCCGCGTCGACCTGCCGGAACCGGCCGAGATCCGCATGACCGCCGAGTCGGTCACCGATACGCGCCTGGCCTCCACCGTCTCCACCGGCGGCGCCAAGGTGCAGACCGTCGAGCACATCATGTCCGCCTGCGCGGGCCTGGGCATCGACAACCTCTACATCGACATCACGGCCGACGAGGTGCCGATCCTCGACGGATCGGCATCGTCCTTCGTGTTCCTGTTGCAGAGCGCGGGCATCGCGCTGCAGAAGGCGCCGCGCCGCTTCATCCGCGTGACCCGCAAGGTCGAGGTGCGCGAAGGCGAGGGCGCCAACGAGAAGTGGGCGAGCCTGGAGCCCTACCACGGCTACAAGCTGAGCTTCGAGATCGACTTCGACCACCGCGTGGTCAATTCCACCGGCCAGCGCGTGGAGTTCGACCTGGGCACCGGCTCCTACAGCCGCGACATCGCGCGCGCGCGCACCTTCGGTTTCACGAAGGAAGTCGAGTACATGCGCAGCAAGGGCCTCGCGCTCGGCGGCGGTCTCGACAACGCCATCGTGATGGACGACACCAAGGTGCTGAACGAAGGCGGCCTTCGCTACGACGACGAGTTCGTGAAGCACAAGATCCTCGATGCGATGGGCGACCTGTACATCATCGGCAAACCGCTGCTGGCCGCCTACACCGCGTTCCGTTCGGGCCATGCGCTCAACAACAAGCTGCTGCGCGAGCTGCTCTCGCACAGCGACGCCTACGAGGTCGTGACCTTCGAGGACGAGAAGCGCGCCCCCAGTGGTTTCGGCGAAGTCGCGCGGGCCTGGTAGGCCGCTCGCTCCTCTCACATGCTTCTGTTTCGCTGGGCCATCCTGCTGCTTCTGCTGGTGGCGGGCGTGTGCTTCGCGTTCTACGCGGGCACGGGGCAGGTCAAGTACCGCCGCATCGGCTGGGTCGTGCTGAAGTGGACGTTGCTGGCGGCCTTCGGTTTCTTCGCGGTGTTGATCGCGGAACGGGTCGCGTAGCCAGGCTCGCCCCCAGGTTTCGCGCACTTCGTGTCGCTGCGCCAACCCCCTTCCGGGGGCAACACCAGCGGCCCGGCAGAGCCGGTTCCTCGGTGTTCCAGGTTCACCCCTAGGCTGCGCGCACTTCGTGTCGCTTCGCCAACCCCCTTCCGGGGGCAACACCTGAGGCCCGGCAAAGCCGGTTCCTCGGTGTTTCCCGATTCGCTCTCACAGCGCTTGCATGGCTTGCACCTGCCGCGTGAGTAGCGGCCCCTTGCGATGCGCGGGTACGAGCAGCATCACGGTATCTCCCAGCGCCTTCGGCCTTCCCCACGGGGCATGCAGCTTGCCTTGGGCCAGCAGCGGTGCGACGAGGTGTTCGCGCCCCATCAGCACGCCTTCGCCATCCACTGCGGCCTGGAGCGCAAGGCTGTAGAGCGAGAAGTCCGGCCCTGCCGCGAGCGCCTCGGCTTCGCCGGCTGTGGAGCCGGGCCGCACGGCCTGCAGCCAGCGCTGCCAGTCGTCGCGCCAGACGGTGTCGTGCAGTCCGCCGCAGCGCTGCAGCAGCTGCGCAAGGTCTTCGAGCGTGCGCGGACGGCCGCTGGGAAGGGGCTCGCGCAGGCGCGGGCTGCACACGGGCAGCAGCCGGTCGCGCACCAGCGGGATCGCCTGTGCGCCGGCCGCGCTCTCGATGCGCTCGCCGGCGCGCGCATAGAACAGGCCGAGATCGAAGGGTTCGCGGCGGAAGTTCGGCGGCTGCTCCAGCGCGGTCACAGACACCTGCACACCGGGCAGCTCTGCCTTCAGCCGTGAAAGTCGCGGCGACAGCCACAGCTGCGCCACGGCCGGCAGCGCGGCCACCTGCAGCGTGCTGCGGCGCGCTGCAGTCTGGGTCTCGTGGCGTAGCGCCTGAACGGCCAGGCCGAGCTGGTCGACGGCCGCGCTGAGGGCGGGCAAGGCGCGCCGCCCGTGCGCGCTGAGGCGGATGCCCTGGCTGTGGCGCTCGAAGAGCGCGCCGCCGGCCCAGGTCTCCAGCGCCTTGATCTGCTGCGCGACGGCCGCCGGCGTGACGAAGAGTTCTTCTGCCGCGCGCGCGAAGCTGCCATGGCGGGCTGCCGCCTCGAAGGCGCGCACGGCGGTGTGCGGCGGCAGGCGGGGGCGCGGCGGTGCGAGCGGCATCGGAGGAGTCCTTCAGGCCAAGTTTTTCTACAGCTCGGGGCCAGATTATCCGGTTTGCCCCGACGCGAATGGCGGGCGACGATGCGGCCATCCCCTTTCATAGCGAGATTCGCCACATGCCTGCCGCCGCCTTGCAACGCCGCCCCTGGGTTCCCGCTGCCAGCGAGGACCACGTGCTTTCCATCGCCGCCGATGCCGCCTCCCGCGATGCCGCAGGCGTGGCCGCCGAGATCGAACGGCTGGTGGCCGACAACCACCGCATCCACGACGTGGACGGGCTGAACCTCAACCCCGCCACCAACGTGATGAATCCCGTCGCCGAGGCGCTGCTGTCGCGCGGGCTCGGTTCGCGCCCCTCGCTCGGCTACCCCGGCGACAAGTACGAGATGGGGCTGGAGGCCATCGAGCGTATCGAGGTGGTCGCTGCCGAGCTGGCCGCCGAGGTGTTCGGCGCGAAGTTCGCCGAGGTGCGCGTGAGCTCGGGCGCGCTGTCGAATCTCTACGTCTTCATGGCGACCTGCCAGCCCGGCGACACCATCGTCGTGCCGCCGCCCAGCATCGGCGGCCACGTCACGCACCATGCGGCGGGCGCCGCTGGGCTCTATGGCCTGAAGCCGGTTTCCGCGCCGGTGGATGCCGATGGCTACACGGTCGACATCGCCGCGCTGGCGAAGCTTGTGCGCGAGGCGAAGCCGAAGCTCATCACCATCGGCGGCAGCCTGAACCTGTTTCCGCACCCGGTGCCCGCGATCCGCGAGATCGCCGACAGCGTGGGCGCGAAGCTGCTGTTCGACGCGGCGCATCTCTCCGGCATGGTGGCCGGCAAGGCGTGGCCGCAGCCGCTCGAGCAGGGCGCGCATGCGATCACCATGAGCACCTACAAGAGCCTGGGCGGGCCGGCGGGCGGGCTGATCGTGTCGAACGACGCGGCGCTGATGGAGCGCATCGACGCCATCGCCTACCCCGGCCTCACGGCGAACTCGGATACGGGCCGCACGGCCGCATTGGCTCGTGGGCTGCTCGACTGGAAGGTACACGGCATCGCCTATGCGGCCGCGATGCGCGAGACGGCGCAGGTGCTGGCGCGCGAACTCGATGAGTTGGGGCTGCCCGTGTTCGCGAAGGCTCGCGGCTTCACGCAGTCGCACCAGTTCGCGGTCGAGGCCGCGCGCTGGGGCGGCGGCCAGCACGCAGCGAAGAAGCTCGCGCAGGGCGGTCTGCTGGCGTGCGGCATCGGCTTGCCGATCGCGCCCGTGGAAGGCGACATCAACGGCCTGCGCCTCGGCGTGCCCGAGATCGTGCGGCTGGGCTTCACGCCCGGGGACATGCCGCAGCTCGCTGGCTGGATTGCGCGTGCCCTCGACGGCGACGGCGCTTCGGTGGCCGCCGAAGTACGCGAGCGCCGCAGGCGCCCTGGCGAGCTGCGCTACGTCGTGCGCTGATGCAGGCAGCCGCTTCGGCTCAGCGCGAGCGCCCCTGCCGGTAGGTGCCGGCAGGCAGCGCCGCTGAACTCTTCGACGCCTCGGCCGCTTCGGCCAGACGCGCCATCGAGCGCCCCACCTGCGCGTGCGTGATGGCGATGCCCAAGGCATCCGCCGCATCGGCGCCCGGCAGGCCGGGCAGCTCGAGCAGGCGCCGCACCATCTCCTGCACCTGCGCCTTCGCGGCCTGGCCGTGGCCGGCCACCGCCTTCTTCATCTGCAGCGCCGTGTACTCGGCCACCGAGAGGTTGTTGCTGACCAGCGCGGTCACGCAGGCGCCGCGCGCCTGCCCCAGCAGCAGCGTGGACTGCGGGTTCACGTTGACGAAGATGATTTCCACCGCCGATGCATCGGGCTGGTAGCGCGCGGTGATCTCCGCGATGCCGTCGAACAGCACCTTCAGCCGCGCCGGCAGGTTGTTGCCGGTGCCCAGGTGGCGGGTGCTGATGGTGCCGCTGGCGACGTAGCGCAGCGCATGGCCGTCCGCATCGACCACGCCGAAGCCGGTGGTCTGCAAGCCGGGGTCGATGCCGAGAATGCGCATGAAAGGAAACGTAAAGGACTAAGCCCGGGAAAAGATTGTCAAAAGAGTTGCGAGGAGAGGGCCGAAAGCCGGCTGATCGTGGGCAGAATGCGCCCCGGTCCGTACCGTCCGCCCCGCCGCGCGCGAGGTGCGCCATTCAAGGAAGCGAATGTGAATGTAGTCGAGTCCTCCGCGCAGCAGCAACTGGACGAGGTGCAAGCCTTGATCGCACGCCTGCAGATGCATCCCGCCGAACGCGCGGCCGCCAGCTTCCGCCGTATCGAGCTGCTGGACGATCTGGGCCGCCGCAAGGAAGCGGTGGCCGCGAGCGTGAGGCTGCTCGACGAGTTCGCGGCGAAGCCCGAGGCCGGCGTGGTCGTGCCCTGCTGCCAGACCTTGCGCCTGCTGGCCCACATGCTGCGCCAGATGCACCGCCGCGCCGACGCGCTCGCCACGCTCGACCGCCTGATCGCGGCGCATGGCCAGCGCGCCGAGCCCGAGATCCGCGAGCACATCGCGCATGCGCTCTACCAGCGCACATGGTGGATCGACGAGCCCGCCGCCCGCTGCGAAGCCTGCGACGCCATGAGTGAACTGCTCGACAGCCAGCCCGATGCCGCGCTCGACGCCTGGCGCGTGGAGGCCCGGCTGCTCAAGGCCGAAATCGAGCATCACCGCGGCCTGCCGCAGGACGCGCTGGCCACGCTCGAGGCCGTCATCGAGCGCTTCGACAGCAGCACCGACCCTGGCGTGGTGCTGCGCGTGGCGCGTGCGCGCCTGGCTTCGGTGCTGAACCTTCGCGAACTGGCGCAGCATGCGCAGGCACAGGTGATGTGCCTCGCGGTGGCCGACCAGATCGAGGCCGGCCTGGCCCTTGCGGAGCCCGAGCTGCGCGTCGAGGGCGTGCGGGCGCTGACGCTCTTCTTCGACGGCTTCGGCATCGACGAGCATGCGAACCGCGCGGAGCTGGTCGGCTGGCTGCTCGAGCGCTACGGCCACGATGACTCGCCCCAGGTGCGCCGCATGGCCGTGCGGCGCGCCTACGACTGGTCGGTGGGCCTGCGCGAATCCGATGACGGCGAGGCCGCGCTGGCCGCCTGCGAGCGGCTGCTCGCCACTTTCGGCGCCGACACCGACGCCGTGGTGCATCGCACCGTGGCGAGCGCGCTGCTCAACAAGGGCTTCGTGCTGCTCGAGCGGCTCGGCCGTGCCGAAGAGGCGCTGGAGGTCTACCAGCAGCTCGCGAGGCAGTTGCAGGGCGCGGCCGAGCCCGATCTGCAGGACACGCTCGCCAAGGCCAGCGCCGGCCGCCAGGCCTGCCTGAAGAAGCTGCGCAAGGCAGATGCCGACGGCAACCTGCCGGAGCTGCCGCTCGAGGTTCGCGACGAGGTGCGCGACAAGGTCAGGCAGGGCCGCAGGCACGGCGACGCCGGCGAGTCTCGCGAGGCCATCGCGCTGTTCGACGAGGTGCTGGCCGCGCATGCCGCGTCGCCGCATCCGGAGCTGCGCCGCCAGTGCGCGCGGGCGCTGGTCCACAAGTCCTTCTGCCTGGTCGCGCTGGAGCGTTTCGACGAGGTGATCGCCGCCGCCGACGCCATGGACGCTCGCTACGGCGCCGACCCTTCCACCGAGATGCAGGAAACCGTCGCGCTGTGCCTGCAGTACAAGAGCACCGCGCTAGAACGCCTCGGCCGGCACGACGACGAGATGCGCGTGCACGACGAGATCGTCGCGCGCTGGGGCAATTCCGAGCTGCCCGACCTGCGCGGTCGCGTGGTGGGCGCGCTGTTCCGCAAGGGCGCCACGCTGCGCCTGGCCCGCCAGCTCGCAGCCGCGGTGGCCTGCTACGACGAGGCCATCGCGCGCACCAGCAGCGCGAGGGAAGGCTCGCTGCAACTCTGGGCCGCCAAGTCGATGATCAACAAGGCCAGGGCGCTCGACAAGCTGGGCGACGCTGCCGGGCAGATCAAGGCCTATCGCACTCTCATAGCCCGCTTCGGCGATTCGGGCGACGCCGCGCTGCGCGAGCGCGTGGTCAACGCCTGTGAATGGCTCGCAGAAGCCGAAGGCCGCCAGGGGCGCGTGGAGGCGCAGCGCGCGGCCCTCGAAGCCGCGCTGGGCCGCTTCGGCACCGCGCTCTCGGCGGAGCAGCGCACCCGTCTCACGCGCGAGCTGCAGGCGCTGAAGGCCAAGGCGCTGGGTCGCAAGGCGAAGGAAGTCTTCGGCCGCGTGGTGCGGCGCAAGGCCTGAACCAAATCGTTCCGATGCTCGGAGTCGAGCTGTCTCAGGTGTTCTTCCAGGAATACCGCGGAACCGGCTTTGCCGGGCCGCTGGTATTGCCCCCTGCAAGGGGGTTGGCGAAGCGACACGAAGTGCGCGCAGCCTGGGGGTTAGCCAAGTTCATGCGTTGAAGTACCAGCGGATCGAGTGGAAGAAGATCGGCGCCGCGAAGCACAGCGCATCGACGCGATCCAGCAGCCCGTTGGCGCCGGTCACGCCCGCATCCTTGCGGCCCCAGTTCGGAATGCCCCGGTCGCGCTTGAGCGCCTTCATCACCAGGTGCCCCATCGAGCCCGAGATGCAGGCGATGACCGACACCGCCAGCGCCTGCCCGAACCTGAAGGGCGTGATGAACGAGAACAGCGCGCCCACCAGGCTCGCCACCGCGATGCCGATGGCCCAGCTGGTCCAGTTGAAGCTGCGGCTCACGTTGGGCGCGAAGGGCTCGCGCTGCATGCGCCGCGAGATCAGGTGCTGCACCAGCACCGAGGTCTGCACCACGAACACCAGGAAGAACACGAGGAACGCGCTCTTGCCCTCGTAGCCCGGAAAGCTCAGCAGCAGCAGCGCCGGCACGTGGCTCATGCCGTAGACGCAGACCATGATGCCCCACTGCAGCTTGGCGTTGCGCTCCAGGAACTGGCTCGGGTCGTTGGCCAGCGCGCTGGCCACCGGGATCGCGAGGAACACGTACACCGGGATGAACACGGTGAACAGGTCGAAGCGCGCCGTGGCCACCAGCCAGAACTGGATCGGCAGCACCACGAAGAAGGCGAGGATCAGGCTGCGGTGGTCGCCGCGCCGCGTGGGCGAGAGCGTGATGAACTCGCGCAGCGCGAAGAAGGAGATGAGCGCGAACAGCACCGTGGCCACGGTCTCGCCGAGCGCCCAGCCGATCCAGAAGACCAGCACCATGAACCAGGTGGTGCCCAGCAGCTTGCGGAAATGCGCCAGCTCGGCCTGCCAGGCGGCGTCGTGCACGGGGTTGCGCCTTTCCCTGAAGCCCAGGAAGAGGGCGGCGGTGCTCGCGATCGCGAGCACGCCGAAGACGATGAGAAAGAGCGCCGCGACCTGCTGGGTCGGGCTGAGGCTGCGCAGGAACTGGTTCATGTCGTCGTCAGACGTCGCGCAAGGCGATCACGGCGGCGCGCGCCCGGTCGAGGAAGGGGCGGCGTTCTTCGTCCTGCTCCACGCGGATCGGCGCGCCGAAGGTGACTGAGCACAGGATCGGCACCGGCACGATCTCGCCCTTGGGCATGACGCGCTGCACGTTGTCGATCCACGCCGGAACCAGCACCACCTCGGGGAACATGGTGGCCAGCGTGTAGAGGCCCGACTTGAACTTCTGCGGCTCGCCGGTATGGCCGCGCGTGCCCTCGGGAAAGATGATGATCGAGTCGCCGCTGCGCAGTGCTTCGACGAGCGGAGCGAGCGGGTCGGGGGCAGGGGCAGTCGGTGCAGGCGCGGGTTCGGGCGCCGCGGGCGGTGGTGGTTCAGCTGGCGGCGGGGGCGGTGGGGCAGGGGGCTCGGGCAGGTCGAGCCGGCCTTGCGCGCCGGGTACGGTCTCGGCGGGCGGTGCCGGCGGGGTCAGGGGCAGCAGCGGCTCCATCGAGGGCTCGATGCGATCGTCCAGTGTTCGGGCGACGGGGTGTGCGGCGGGCGCCGGTGGCGGCGCTTCGGGAGCAGCAGCTGTTGCCGGTGCAGCGGGCGCTGCGGCAGGCGCGCTCGTGGCCTGCCGCTCCACATACACCGCGTTGAACACCTCCGTCGTGATCCAGCGCTTGACCGGCGTGTTGGCCCAGTAGTCGCGCGCCGCGATGGGCCGCGTGATGCTGCGCAGTTCTTCCGGCAGCGCCGCCCAGATCATCACCAGGTCGGCGTGGCTCTGGTGGTTGGCGAAGTAGATGCGCTGCTCGGCCTTGGGCGGACAGCCGTACCAGCGCGCCTGCGCGCCCGTGAGCAGGCGGACGATCCCAAGAAGCAGCCAACCCGTGAGCTTTGCCAGCATATGGGCGCGATGATACGGGTCATGCGATGGCGTTTCGATCCTCTTTCACTGGCGTGGGCGGTGGCCCTGTTTCTCGTATTGCTGCTGCTGGCCACCGCCGGCGCGCGCTGGGGCTGGCTGCGCAGCTTCTTCGGCGACGTGCTGGCCGTGGTGTGGGTGTACTTCGTGTTCAAGACCGCGATCGGCGCGCGCGTGCTGCCGCTGGCACTGGCCGCGCTGGGCGTGGGCCTTGCCGTCGAACTCGGGCAGTACTTCGCGGCGGCGTGGCACCTGCACATTCCGAACCGCGCGCTGCGCATCGTGCTCGGCAGCACGGCCGACTGGTGGGACGTGCTGGCCTACACCATCGGCTTTGTCGCCGTGCTGGCCATCGAAGGCCTGCGCGGCGCGTCGCTCAGGGCAGCTCGGCCGCGGGCATCCGCGCCATGACGGTGGAGGCGCGCCCGCTCAGGTAGGGCGAGCCGGGGCGCCTCTCGAAGAACTTGGGGCTGGGCAGCATCACCGCGAGGCGCGCGGCCTCGTTGGCGCTCAGGCGCGAGGCCGGCTTGCGGAAGTAGTACTGCGATGCCGCCTCGGCGCCGAAAACGCCTTCGCCCCACTCGACGCTGTTGAGGTAGATCTCCAGGATGCGCCGCTTGTCGAGCAGCACCTCGAGCAGCGTCGCCAGCACCAGCTCCTGCCCCTTGCGCAGCATGGTGCGCTCGCCCGACAGCAGCAGGTTCTTCGCGAGCTGCTGCGTGATGGTGGAGCCGCCGCGCAGCTGCACGGGCCGCACCGGCTTGCCGCGCGCCGTGGCTCGCGCGGCCCGCCTGGCGGCCAGCTCCTCGGCCTTCGCGTTGCGCTGGCGTGCCCGCTCGATGGCCTCCCACTCAACGCCGTTGTGGTCGACGAAGCCGGAATCCTCGCTCGCGATCACCGCTCGCTTGAGGGTGTCGTTGATCTGCGCGTAGGGCACCCACTCCTGGCGCCAGCCTCCGCCGCGGCCTTCATGAACCGCGATCTGGAAAGCCTCGGAGCGCTGGAAGGCGGTGCTCTGCGGATCGATCACAGCCATCGCCGCGATGCGCACCACGAAGAACAACTGCAGTGCCACGCCCGCCACCGCGAGGCAGGCGATGAGGCGCAGCACGGCCTTCATTTATTTCAGCTCGGCGCGGATCTCGGCCAGCACCTGCGCCGAAGGCGGCCGCACGCCGCGCCAGATCTCGAAGGACTCGGCCGCCTGCTCGACCAGCATGCCGAGCCCGTCGCGCGCCACCGCGCCGTGCGCCTTGGCCCACGCCATGAAGCCCGCAGCAGCCGGTCCGTACATCATGTCGACCGCGAGCCCACCTTCGCGCAGCACGCTGGCCTTCACCGGCACCGCGTCGCCCGCGAGGCTGGAGGCGGTGGCGTTGACCACCACGTCGAAGGCGCCCGGCACTTCGTCGAGCGCCCAGGCTTCGAGCGAGGCGCCGTGGCGCAACGCGATGGCCGCATGGCGGCGCACCAGCTCGACGGCCTTTTCCACGGTGCGGTTCGCGACCACGACGCGCGAGGCGCCCGCGTCGAGCAACGGGCCCAGCACACCGGCAGCGGCGCCGCCCGCGCCGATCAGCAGCAGCGCCTTGCCCTGAAGCGGCACGCCCGCGTTGCGCACGATGTCGTTGACCAGCCCGATGCCGTCGGTGTTGTCCGCATGGATGCCGCCGTCGGCCTCGAAGCGCAGCGTGTTCACCGCCTGCGCGAGCAGGGCGCGTTCGCTGGTGTGCTGCGCGAGCGCGGCGGCCTCGAACTTGAAGGGCACGGTGACGTTGCAGCCGCGCGCGACGTCGCCGCGTTCTGCGGCTTCGCTTCGGAAGGCCGCGATGCCTTCGGCGAACGCGCCGAGTGGAATCAGCCGCCGGCCGTACTCGATCTGCTGGCCGCAGAGCTGCGCGAAGCGCGCGTGGATGCGGGGTGAGCGGCTGTGCTCGACGGGGTTGCCCATGACACAGTACAGGTCCATGGTGTCTGCCTTTTCTGATTGCGCCTGTCGTTGAGGTGCGGCTGCTTTCCGGATTCCGGTTACTGCGAGGAGAGTTCGACCGAGCCGTCGTGCGCGAAGCGGAAGTGCGGCCGGATCACGATCTGGTCCGCGTGCTCCTTGCGCATCGCGTCGGTGAAGGTGCCGAAGTTACCGACGCTCGCGACGATGGCCTGGGCGCGCTTGTCCAGCACGGGCACGCCCGAGCTTTCGTCGACCACCGTCGAGAGCAGGCGGCCGTCGAAGTTGACGGTGATGGTCATCGTGAGCTCGCCGTAGAGCTTCTTGCCGGCCAGCGTCGGGAAGTTGGCCGTGCCCTGCGCCTCCACGCGGCGGCGCAGCGAATCGACGTAGGTGGCGAAGGCGGCCTCGCGCGTGAAGGGGCTCAGGAAGCGTTTCTTGGGGCGCGCGTTCTCCTCGTTCACGCGGCGCTCGATCTCGGCCAGCAGGTTGATCATCTGGCGGCGCTTTTCCTCCTGCGCCCTGGCCTCGGAAGGATCGCCGGCGTTGCGCGGATCGGGCGCGGGCATCGCGGCCAGGTCGCGCTTGAGCTGGGTGAGCATCTGCATCTGCTCGGCCTGCATGGCGTCGACCTTGCGCTGGGCGTCCTCGAACGAGTCGCCCACTGTGGTGAAGCTCGACGGCGGCAGCGGGCTGGTGGCACGGCCCTTGTCGAGGTCGCCGCCGCCCGCGAGCGAGGTCTGCGCGCGCAGCCGGGCGGCGGGGTCGGGCTTGTCGTTGGTCCTGGTGTTGACCAGGATCACTTCGAGCGGCGTGTCGCTGAAGACCTTGTTGAAGGATTCGGGATCGACGAAGCGCACCGTGAGCAGCGCCGCGTGTACAACGACCGACACGCCCAGAGCGATCTGCAGCGTGCTGAGGTCCTTGAAGTTCATTCTCTAGACTCCTCCAGGGGCCGCATTTCTCCGGACGATCCGCCGGGGTTCATGCAGGCGTTTTTTCTTCGGGGGCGGCCTCGCTGTCGTTCAGGTCGACGGCAATGGCGATCGGGCCCGCGACCACTTCTTCTTCCCCGTCGTCGCCTTCCTCCTCGGCGGCGGCCTCGCCGGCCTTCGGCGTGTCGAGGCGTTCGAGCACCGTGCCGCTCACGTCGAGGGCGATCTCGTCGATCTCGCCGAGCTTCACCCGCAGGCGCGCGCCGCGCTCCTGCTGCCCGGCCACGGGGAACACCAGCGGAAGCGTGTCGGCACGCACCAGCGCGCCGTTGGGCATGTCCTTGATGACGGTGGCCTCCAGCTCGGTGACGCCCTGCTGCTGCAGGTACTTCAGCGTCCAGAAGCGCTCCATGCCGCCCTGGTAGGCGTTGTAGGCGGCGTAGGCCGCGTCGAACCCCGAGAGGATGGAGAACAGGTCGGCGTCCTTCGGCTTGAACGGCGCGGCCAGCGCGGCGGTCTTGCCATGGCGCGCGGCCGCGATGATCTGCCACTGGTTCACCAGGTCGGTGTAGCGGCGCAGCGGCGAGGTGCTCCAGGCGTAGCTCTTCACGCCCAGGCCGGCGTGCGGCAGCGCGCGCGTGCCCATGCGCACCTTGATGCCGGGCGCGAGGCTGGCCTGGCTGCGGTAGAGCCCCGGCACGCCGAGTTCGCCGAGCCAGCCGCCCCAGCTGCTGTTGGCCAGGATCATCGCTTCGGACACGATCAGGTCGAGCGGCGCGCCGCGCTGGCGCGTGCTGATCTGCACCTGCTCGCTGCCGGTGGGCTCCGCGCCGTCGTTGCCGACGAGGCGGAAGTTGTAGTCGGGCCGGTTGAAGTTCTCGGGCTTGCCGCGCATCACCTCGCGCTGCGCCTTCAGCTGCTTTGCGAGGCGGAACAGGAAAGACAGCGGCGCGCGCATGCGGGTCGCGGCCTCGGGCGTGTTGTCGACATTGAAGGTGGCGTCTTCGAGCCACTGCTGCGTGACAACCGTGTCGAGCTGGTCGTGGCGCAGATTGGCCACGATGGGCACCCGCTCCAGCTTCGTCTCGGTGCCCTGCAGCTCCAGCGTGGCTTCGTCGAAGCGCGCGTAGAGCGACACGGCCGGGCGGTCGCCGCCTTCGAGCAGCGTGTAGGTGTCGACCACCTCGTCGGGCAGCATCGTGATCTTGTAGCCCGGCATGTAGACCGTGGACATGCGCGCGCGCGCCACGTTGTCGATGGGGCTGCCCGGCGTCAGCGCCAGCGCCGGTGCGGCGATGTGGATGCCGACCGTGACGGTGCCCGAGCCCAGGCCCTGCACCGAGAGCGCGTCGTCGATCTCGGTGGTCTGCGAGTCGTCGATGGAGAAGGCCTGCACGCCCTCGGCCAGCGGCAGGTCGTCGGCGATGGCGGGCGCCGCGAGCGCCGGGAAGCCGGTGCCCTTGGGGAAGTTCTCGAACAGGAAGCGCCGCCAGTGGAACTGGTAGGGCGAGTCGATCGCGCCGGCGCGCTCCAGCAGGTCGAGCGGCGCACGCTGCGTGGCGCGAGCCGCCTCGACCACGGCCTTGTATTCGGCGGCGTTCTTGTCGGGGCGGAAGAGAATCTTGTAGAGCTGCTCGCGCACGGGCGCCGGGCACACGCCCTCGGCCAGTTGCACGGCCCATTCGGCGATCTGCGCCTGGATGGCCTTCTTCTTCTCGATGGCGGCCAGCGCCTGCTGGACGATCTCTGCCGGAGCCTTCTTGAACCGGCCCTTGCCGGCGCGGCGGAAATAGTGCGGAGCCTCGAACAGCGCGAACAGGGCGGCGGCCTGCTGGGCGAGCGAGGGCTTCTCGCTGAAATACTCGGCGGCCAGCTCGGCGAAGCCGAATTCGCCTTCGGGCGCGAACTCCCAGGCGAGGTCGAGGTCCATGCCGGCGGCGAGCGTGCGCGCCTCGGCGATCAGGTCGGCGGGCGCGGGCTTCTCGAAACGCAGGACGATGTTGGCGCCCTTGACCTTGACGCGCTTGCCGGTGTCGAGCTCGACCTGCGCCGATGCTTCGGCCTCCGACAGCACGCGGCCGCCGAGGTACTTGCCGGCTTCTTCAAACAATACAAACATCCCTAGATTGTCCCATGCTGAACCCGGCACTCCCATTCCGGGGATGCCGCGGAACCGCCTTTGCCGGGCCGCAGGCATCGCCCCCAGCGAGGGGGGTGGCGTAGCGACACGAAGTGAGGGAAGCCTGGGGGAGTGCTCAGACCGGGTTGATGAAGGCCATCACGTCGTCGAGGTGGGCCTTTTCGAAGTCGGACAGCGCGTGGTCGCCGCCTTCGAGCAGCTTGATGTTGCTGTCGGGGTAGCGCGCCGACATCTCGTGCCAGTCGAGCGCCTCGTCGCCCTTGGCGATGATGGCGAACACGCGCTCGGGCCGCGTGAGCGGGCCGACTTCCATCGCGCGAAGCTCGTGGATGTATTCGGGACGGAAGTAGAAATGCTCGGCCGGGTCGTGCCAGGCTGTCTGGTCGCCGATGTAGCGCATGAGGTCGCGCGCGGGATGTACCGCCGGGTTGAGCAGCACCGCACGGCAACGCGTCATGCCGGCCACGTAGGTGGCGTAATAGCCGCCGAGCGACGAGCCCACCACCGCCATCGACTTGCGCGGCCAGTGCGTGATGCCCTTCATCACCATGTCGATGGCGTCGTGCGGCGACGGCGGCAGCTGCGGGCACCACCATTGCAGGTTCGGATGCCGCCGCGCGACGCGGTCCGCGACGAGCCGGGCTTTGGTCGAACGAGGCGAGGAGCGGAAACCGTGCAGGTAGAGCAGGTGAGTGGTTTGCGGATCCATGCGAGAAAAAGAAGGGAGGTGCGGTGGCCGCACCTCGCTTGCCGGGACCAGGTAATTCTGCATGAGGTCTGTTCTCGCGAGGCCGCTTCCAACATACAAAAAACCCGGCTGTACGGGTTCTTCGGTAAAGCCATAGCTTACTGAGCCCCCGGGCACGCCGGTGTTGCGCATGCCCTTGCCAGGAGCGCGTCATGCATCTGGAATCCAAAAGTACTCAGGCCGTGGTCTGCACGGCATGAATGACCTACATTCCGGCTACTTCATCTGCGCAGGAGGGCATGGATATCCCCGGCAAAAAAGCGCCGAGAGTTTCGTGCAGGCATGTTGTCGGGCATATCCCATGAACGGGGGAGGTGTGTGCCGATTCCCGGTGCGCGCCGAGGCTTATGCTCGGAGGAATGAACATTGAGGCTCAGGACGACGCGACGCTACGCCGCTGGGGCGTGCTCGTGGTCGAAGATGACAGCCGCGCGCGCGCCTTTTTCGAGGCGAGCGTGCAGCGCAGCCCGCGCCTTTTCTGGCTCGGCAGCGCGGGCACCGTGCAGGAAGCGCTGGGCTGGCTCTCCCGCACCACCACCATTCCCGACGTATTGCTGGTAGACCTCGGCATGCCCGACGGCACCGGGCTCGACGTGATCCGCGAGGCCGTCTCGCGCTTTCCGGGCTGCGAGCCGCTGGTGGTGTCGGTCTTCGGCGACGAGGAAAACGTCCTCGCCAGCATCGAGGCCGGTGCCGTGGGCTACATCCATAAAGACGCGGCGCCCGAGGACATCGCTCAGACCATCGTCGAGATGAAGGCCGGCGCCTCGCCGATCTCGCCCATGATCGCGCGGCGCGTGCTCGCCAAGTACCGCAGCCTGCAGACGGCGGCGCCCACCGGCGCGGCACCGGGCTCGGTGCCCGAGGCAGCGGCCGAGGAAACCGACCGCGGTCTGCTCTCGGCGCGCGAGCACGAGGTGCTGACGCTGATCGCGCGCGGTTTTTCCTATGCCGAGATCGCCAGGCTCAAGGGCCTGAGCGTTCACACGGTGCAGACCCACATCAAGAATCTCTACGGAAAGCTCGCGGTGCATTCCAAGAGCGAGGCGGTCTTCGAAGCGACGCGTCTCGGCCTGTTGTCCCATCCGGGCTGAGTGCAGATGCGACCGAACCGGGTGTCGCTGCTGATGCCATGGCTGGCGATGCTCGTGATGGGCCTCGCCGGCCTTTTCGGCCTTGGCGTCGCGGCCGCCGCCGAGGCGCCGATCGAGCTGCGCCAGGGCACGGTGACGACCACGGTGGACGGCGTCACGCGCACGGAGCCGGTCGAGCTGTCCTACCACTGGGACCGGCAGCACAACGGACGCCCCGGCACCGCCAGCTTCGAGCTGCCCTTCACGCTCGAGGCCGAGCCCGAGACGCCGTGGGGCATCTTCATCCCGCGCGTGGGCAACGTCTTCGAGGTGCAGCTCAACGACACGCTGCTGCAGACCTATGGCGACATGAAGCGCGGCAACGACGCCGACTACGCCAAGGCACCCATCTACGTGCCCGTGCCCGGCAAGCTGCTGCGCAAGGGTGACAACCTGCTGCAGATCCGGCTGCATGCAGACTCCGCCCGTCTCGCGGGGCTCTCGCAGGTGGTTATCGGGCCGGCCGCCTCGGTGCGCAACGAGCTCTTCGAGAGCGCCAACGCATGGCGCTTCACCGGCTCGGTGCTGCTGATGGCCTTCAGCCTGATCGTGGGCGGCATCGCGCTGGCGCTGTGGCTCACGCAGCTCGATGCCGATGCAAGCGGTATGCCGCGGCGCGTGGGCATCTACTTCTGGGCCGCGCTGGCGGAGATCTTCTGGGCGGTGCGCATGGTCGACGGGCTGGTCGCCGAGCCGCCGCTATCGTGGGGGGCGTGGGGCGTGCTGATGGCGGCCCTCTATGCCGGCTGGGCCGCCGCTTCCATGATGTTCGTCTACCACCTCGCGGGCTGGGCGAGCGAGCATCGCCACCGCTGGGTGCGCTGGCCGGTGGCCGGCATCGTGGCCGGCACGTTGCTGTTCAGCACGCTGTCGCTGCAGCGGGACGAGCCGGAGTGGTACACCGGCTGGCTTGCCGTGGAGCTCGTGTTCGTTGCCGCCTTCGTCGCCGCCTTCGCCCTCGCCACGCTGCGCCGCCCGAACGACGACCGACTGATGATGGCCGGCGCGGCGCTGGTCACGGTGGCCTTCGCCGCGCGTGACTGGCTGGTGGTGCGCCTGAGCGACGCCTACGATGAAACGACCTGGGTGCGCTATTCGTCGGTGTTCTTCGGCGCGGTACTCCTCCTGATCGTGCTGCGGCGCTTCCGCACGGCAGCCCAGCAGGCGCGCGGCTCGGTCGCGGCTCTGGCCGAGCGCGTGGCACAGCGCGAGCGCGAGCTGGCGGCCACCTATGCCGAACTCGAGGCCGCGGCGCAGGTGCAGGCGCGCACCCACGAGCGCGAGCGCATCCTGCGCGAGATGCACGACGGCGTGGGCTCGCACATCAGCTCGGCCATCCGCCAGCTGCAGTCGGGCCAGAGCAGCTCTGGCGACCTGCTGCGCACGCTGCGCGATTCGCTGGACCAGCTCAAGCTGCAGATCGATTCCATCCACCTGCCGCCGGGCGACGTGGGTGCGCTGCTCGCGGCGGCACGCTACCGGCTGGAGCCGCGGCTGGCGTCCTCGGGCATCGAGTTCGAATGGGCGGTGGACGAGGTGGAGCCGGTGCAGGGGCTGGACGCGCACGGCATGCGGCAGCTGCAGTTCCTGCTGTTCGAGTCGATCTCCAATGTGCTGCGGCACGCCGATGCCACCGTGCTGCGCTTCGAGGCCGGCATGCAGGGCAAGACGGTGCAGCTGCGGGTGATCGACAACGGCAGGGGCTTCGACACCGCCAAGCACATGCCGCGTTCGCTGGCGGAGCGCTCCGGGGCCATCGGCGCGCGCCTGACGGTTGAAAGCCGACCCGGGCGCACGGTCGTTCAGCTCGAATTCGATTGAGGGGGCCGGCGGGGCTGGGATAATCCGCCCTCATGTCCGCCGTGTTCAATCAGCCCTCCCTGGCGCGTCGAATCGCGCCCGTCTTCCAGGGCTTCGACGGCTTCCTGGCCTTCGCCGTGCTGCTGCTCGCCTTCGCCGGGCTGCTCACCATGTATTCATCTGGGTACGACCACGGAACCCGTTTCGTCGACCACGGCCGCAACATGCTGCTGGCCGGCTTCATCATGTTCGTGGTGGCGCAGGTGCCGCCGCAGCGGCTGATGCTGGCGGCGGTGCCGCTCTACACCATGGGCGTGGCGCTGCTTGTTGCGGTGGCGCTCTTCGGCATCACCAAGAAGGGCGCCCAGCGCTGGATCAACGTGGGCGTGGTGATCCAGCCCAGCGAAATCCTGAAGATCGCCATGCCGCTGATGCTGGCCTGGTGGTTCCAGCGGCGCGAGGGCCAGCTGCGGCCTCTCGATTTCGTGGTGGCAACGATGCTGCTGGCGGTGCCGGTGGGGCTCATCATGAAGCAGCCCGACCTGGGCACCTCGCTGCTGGTGCTGGCGGCGGGGCTGTCGGTGATCTTCTTCGCCGGGCTGCCCTGGAAGCTGATCGTGCCGCCGGTGGTGATCGGCGCGGTGGCCATCACGCTGATCGTGAGCTTCGAGTCGCGGCTGTGCGCCGATGGTGTCGACTGGCGCGTGCTTCACGACTACCAGAAGCAGCGCGTGTGCACGCTGCTCGACCCTACCAAGGACCCGCTGGGCAAGGGTTTCCACATCATCCAGGGCATGATCGCCATCGGCTCCGGCGGCGTGGGCGGCAAGGGCTTCATGCAGGGCACGCAGACGCACCTCGAATTCATTCCCGAGCGCACCACCGACTTCATCTTCGCCGCCTATTCCGAGGAATTCGGGCTCATGGGCAACCTGGCGCTGATCTCGGCCTTCATCCTGCTGATCTTCCGGGGGCTGGCGATCGCCGCGAACGCGGGCACGCTGTTCTCGCGCCTGCTGGCGGGCGCGGTAACGATGATCTTCTTCACCTACGCCTTCGTGAACATGGGCATGGTCAGCGGCATCCTGCCGGTGGTCGGGGTGCCGCTGCCATTCATCAGCTACGGCGGCACGGCCATGGTGACGCTGGGGCTGGGGCTGGGCATCCTGATGTCCATCGCGCGGGCCCGGAAGCTGGCCCAGAACTGAGGATGCCAGGAACACCGCGGAACCGGCTTTGCCGGCCGCTGGTGTTGCCCCCGGAAGGGGGAAGGCGAAGCGACACGAAGTGCGCGCAGCCCGAGAGCGAGCCATAGAATCCCGCAATGATCTCCCGCGAACCCACCATCGAGCGCCTCGCCACGGCGCAACAGCTTCTTCTCACGCCGTTCGGCCTCGACGAATCGCACCTGAGCAGGGCCCTGGCCGAGATCACCGCGCACCGGGTGGACGACGCCGACCTGTACTTCCAGTACACCCGCAGCGAAGGCTGGAGCCTCGAGGAAGGCATCGTCAAGACCGGCAGCTTCAGCATCGACCAGGGCGTCGGCGTGCGCGCGGTCAGCGGCGAGAAGACCGCTTTTGCCTATTCCGACGACATTTCCGAGGCTTCGCTGCTCGACGCGGCGCGCACCGTGCGCTCCATTTCCTCCGCCGGGCGCACCGGCCGCGTGAAGACGGCGGCCCGCAAGATCGCCTCCAGCCGCTCCCTCTACCAGGGCATCGACCCCATCGCCACGCTCGACAGCACCGCCAAGGTGAAGCTGCTCGAGAAGGTCGAGAAGCTCGCCCGCTCGCGCGACCCGCGCGTGGCGCAGGTGATGGCGGGGCTGGCGAGCGAGTACGACGTGGTGCTGGTGGCCCGCGCCGACGGCACGCTGGCCGCCGACGTGCGGCCTCTGGTACGCCTGTCGGTCACCGTGATCGCCGAGCAGAATGGCCGCCGCGAGATCGGCTCCGGCGGCGGCGGCGGGCGCTTCGGCCTGGCTTACTTCACCGACGAGCAGATCGCCGAGTACGTCGACCACGCCGTGAAGGCGGCGCTGACCAACCTCGACGCGCGCCCGGCTCCGGCCGGCGAGATGACGGTGGTGCTCGGCTCCGGCTGGCCCGGCATACTGCTGCACGAAGCCATCGGCCACGGGCTGGAGGGCGACTTCAACCGCAAGGGCTCGAGCGCGTTCTCGGGCCGCATCGGCCAGCGCGTGGCGGCCAAGGGCGTGACGGTGCTCGACGACGGCACGATTGCCGACCGCCGCGGCTCGCTCAACGTGGACGACGAGGGCAACGCCAGCCAGCGCAACGTGCTGATCGAGGACGGCATCCTCAAGGGCTACATCCAGGACGCGCTCAACGCGCGCCTCATGAAGGTCAAGCCCACCGGCAACGGCCGCCGCGAAAGCTACGCACACGTGCCGATGCCGCGCATGACCAACACCTACATGCTCGGCGGCGACAAGGAACCTGGGGAAATCGTCGCCAGCATCAAGAAGGGCCTGTACGCCACCAACTTCGGCGGCGGGCAGGTCGACATCACCAGCGGCAAGTTCGTCTTCTCCGCCAGCGAGGCTTACTGGGTCGAGAACGGGAAGATCCAGTATCCGGTGAAGGGCGCGACCATCGTGGGCAACGGCCCCGACGCGCTCACCCGCGTGACCATGATCGGCAACGACATGGCGCTCGACTCGGGCGTGGGCACCTGCGGCAAGGAAGGCCAGAGCGTGCCTGTGGGCGTGGGCCAGCCCACCCTGCGCATCGACGGCCTGACTGTAGGTGGAACGGCTTAGGACTTTCGGCACTTGTGGACCGTTTCCTCCCGTTGCTAAGCTGCGCTCCTTTTCTTGCGAACAACGCATTCAAGGAGCATCTCGATGGGGAACAGGATCAATTCGCCCGCCCTGCTGTGGGCCGTGACCGCCGTGGTGGCGCTGGCCACCGCGGGTTGCGCATCCCGCGGCGGCTCGGGTAGCCAGCCCGAGGCGGCGCCTGCCGCCGCTGCGGCACCCGCCGCGCGCGGCGGGGCCAAGGCCGGCATGGACGCCCAGGGCAACGTGATCGACTCGTCCAAGGTCGAGGCCGGCAGCGGCCGCACCGTGAAGGGCCTGAACGGCTACGAAGGCGAGATCACCGGCAATCCGGCCCGCAACAGCAAGTTCGCACGGCTGCAGATCGGCATGAGCGCCAAGCAGGTCACCGACCTCGCCGGCCCGCCGACGGACCAGGGCGCATATGTAACCGGCAAGGCCTTCATTCCCTTCTATTTCGGCAGCGACCGCCATCGCTTCGAGATGACCTACAAGGGCCAGGGACGCCTGATCTTCGCTGGCGGCGGCATGGGGGACTTCTCCTCCGGCAACCTGATCTGGATCATCCACAACCCCAACGAATCGGGCTACCGGTAAACAACGGCGAGCCCGGTCCCTTGACCGGGTTTTGCTTTTCCGTGCTACATTGCCACCCCATGTCCGCCGTCCGCGCTTACTTTTTTGCCTACTTTTGGTTCCCGGTTTCCGGCGGACGAGAGGCGAGCGCGTAAACAGCACACACGAATACCCTCCTCAAACCGCCGGTGGCCTCAAGCCCCGGCGGTTTTTTCTTGTCCCCCCGATTCCAACTCCAGCAGCACACAAGGAAGAAGCACCATGAGCACGAACAACTCCCCCACCAGCGACAGCTGGTATGCGCGCGTCGAAAAAACCAGCAAGACCGACGACGAACGCATCAAGGACATCAACGTGCTCCCGCCTCCCGAACACCTCATCCGTTTCTTCCCCATCCGCGGCACCGCGGTCGAGACGCTGATCGAGGACACCCGCCAGCGCATCCACAACATCATGGCCGGCAAGGACGACCGGCTGCTGGTGATCATGGGGCCCTGCTCGATCCACGACCCGGCCGCCGCGCTCGAATACGCCCGCCGCCTGAAGGTAGAGCGCGAGAAGTACGCCGGCACGCTGGAGATCGTGATGCGGGTGTACTTCGAGAAGCCGCGCACCACGGTCGGCTGGAAGGGGCTCATCAACGACCCGTACCTGGACGAGAGCTTCCGCATCGACGAGGGCCTGCGCATCGCGCGCCAGCTGCTGATCGACATCAACCGCCTGGGCCTGCCGGCGGGCAGCGAGTTCCTCGACGTGATCTCGCCGCAGTACATCGGCGACCTGATCTCCTGGGGCGCCATCGGCGCGCGCACCACCGAAAGCCAGGTGCACCGCGAGCTGGCCTCGGGCCTGTCGGCGCCCATCGGCTTCAAGAACGGCACGGACGGCAACATCCGCATCGCCACCGACGCCATCCAGGCGGCGGCGCGCGGCCATCACTTCCTCTCGGTCCACAAGAACGGCCAGGTCGCGATCGTGCAGACCAACGGCAACCGCGACTGCCACGTGATCCTGCGCGGCGGCAAGGCGCCCAACTACGACGCCGCCAGCGTCGAGGCCGCCTGCAAGGACCTCGAAGCCGCCAAGCTGCCGCCCACGCTGATGGTCGATTGCAGCCACGCCAACAGCTCCAAGCAGCACCAGAAGCAGATCGACGTGGCGAAGGACATCGCCGGGCAGATCGCGGACGGCTCCAAGCGCGTCTTCGGCGTGATGATCGAAAGCCACCTGCAGCCCGGTGCCCAGAAGTTCACGCCGGGCAAGGATCGGCTCTCGGGCCTCGAATACGGCAAGAGCATCACCGACGCCTGCCTGGGCTGGGAAGACTCGGTTCAGGTGCTGGACACGCTCTCGCAGGCGGTCAAGCGCCGCCGGGGCTGAGCGGGCCTAGAGCAAACCGGCCAGGTCGGGCCAGTGGTGCCGCATCGACGCAGCCTCGTCGCTATCGGGTGGTACCAGGGAAAAATCGGCGAAGTCGAAGCCCGGCCCGACCATGCAGGCGACCAGCGTGTAGTCGCCCGAACTGTGGCTGCGGATCGGCTGCGCCGCCTGCCACTGGCCGGCGGGCACCACATGCTGAGGGCGAGTGCCGTGGATGTCGACCGGGCCCAGCCGCGTGTGGGCCGGCGCGGTCCGCATCGCGGCGTCGCAGGTCCACAGCGCGAGCGGCACGCCTTCGAGGTGCACCCAGACTTCGTCGGACAGCACCCGGTGCCAGCGCGAATGCTGGCCCGCCTCGAGCAGGTAATGGATGCTGGTCAGCGCGCTGCGCGGCGGGCGTCCATCGGCCGGGGTGACGCTCGAAGCGGAGCGGAACACCTCGGCGTACCAGCCGCCTTCGGGATGTGGCTGAAGCTGCAGCGTCTCGACCAGTTCGCGGGCTCGGGCGATGGGCATGGCGGTCATGATGCGGCCGCCGCGCGCAGGGCGGCAAGCAGTTTGTCGTGCACGCCGCCGAAGCCGCCGTTGCTCATGCAGACGATGTGATCGCCCGGCCGGGCCGCGGCGACGATCTGCTTCACCAGAGGCTCGATCGCCCCGGCGAGCTGGGCGCGCTCGCCCATCGGCGCGAGTGCGGCGGCGACGTCCCAGTCGAGTCCGGCCGTGTGGCAGAACGACAGGTCGGCCGATTCCAGGCTCCATGGCAGCTGCGCAGCCATCACGCCCAGCTTCATCGTGTTGCTGCGCGGTTCGAAGGCAGCGAGGATGCGCTCACTTTTCCTGCCGGCGTCGTCCAGCTTCCTGCGCAGGCCGTCGAGCGTGGTGCGGATCGCGGTGGGGTGGTGTGCGAAGTCGTCGTAGACCGTGATCGCGCCGTCACTGCCTTCGACCGTGCCGCGCAGCTCCATGCGCCGGCGCACGTTGCGAAAGCTGCCGAGCGCCCGGGCCGCGTCAGCCGGCGCCACGCCCACATGCTCGGCCGCAGCAATGGCGGCCAGCGCATTCATCTGGTTGTGCAGGCCGGAAAGCTCCCACTCGACCCGCCCGACAGCCTCGCCGCGAAGCAGCACGTCGAAGGCGTCGTGGGGGCCGCGCGCCTGCCATTCGCCGCCCGCGCCGAAACGCGCGAGCTCGCTCCAGCAGCCCTGGGTCAGCACGCGCTGAAGGCTTTCTTCGGTGGCGTTCACCACCAGCCGGCCGGTGCCCGGTACGGTGCGCACGAGGTGATGGAACTGGCGCTCGATGGCGGCGAGGTCGTCGAAGATGTCCGCGTGATCGAACTCCAGGTTGTTCAGCACGGCGGTGCGCGGGCGGTAGTGCACGAACTTGCTGCGCTTGTCGAAGAAGGCCGTGTCGTATTCGTCGGCCTCGATCACGAACGCGGGGCCGTCGCCCAGCCGCGCCGAGACGCCGAAGTCCAGCGGCACGCCGCCGACCAGGAAGCCGGGTGTCTTGCCGCCCTTTTCCAGGACCCACGCGAGCATCGAGGTGGTGGTCGTCTTGCCGTGGGTGCCGGCCACTGCCAGCACATGGCGGCCCAGCAGGACGTGCTCGGCCAGCCACTGCGGGCCACTGGTGTAGGGCTTGCCGGCGTCGAGGATGGCTTCCATCAGCGGGAACTTGGGGCTTCCGTCGGCCAGCCGGGCGCGGGACACCACGTTGCCGACCACGAACCTGTCGGGTGCCAGGGAGAGCTGGTCGGCGCCGAAGCCCTCGATCAGGTCGATGCCGAGGGCGCGCAGCTGGTCGCTCATCGGCGGGTACACGCCGGCGTCGCAGCCCGTGACCCGATGGCCGGCTTCGCGCGCGAGGGCTGCCACTCCGCCCATGAAAGTGCCGCAGATACCCAGGATATGAATGTGCATCGGTCGATTCTAGGTAAGCGATGCAGGAGGCTTCCCCTGACGGGGCCGCGCGTTTGTCCCGTGCGCCGTACTGATGTTCATGTGAGGGGCGCGTACTGCGGGCAAAATGCCCCGATGGACTCGTCCAAGCGTGAAATCGCCGCCGCAGCAGCCCGCCTCGTCGTGGAGGAGGGGCTCGAGTACGGCCCGGCCAAACGCCGCGCCCTGCGCGACCTGGGCCTTTCGACGCGCACCGCGCTGCCTAACAACGACGAGGTCGAGGCCGAGGTGCGCGAGTACATCGAGCTTTTCTGCGCAGACACCCAGCCGCAGGAACTGCATGCATTGCGCCTGCTCGCGCTCGAATGGATGGAGCGGATGGCCGCCTTCCGGCCCCATGTGGGCGGTGCGGTGTGGCATGGAACGGCAACGCGGCTGTCGGACATTTATATTCAGTTGTTCTGCGATGATTCCAAATCGGCGGAGATAGCGCTGATCGATCACCACGTGGACTACGAACCGCGCATGGTGACCGGATTCCATGGCGAACAGGTCGAGGCTCTGAGCGTGCATGCGCCGAGCCGCGCGCTTGGCGAGGAAATCGGCGTGCACCTGCTGGTGTACGACCTCGACGACCTGCGCGGGGCCCTGAAGCCCGATGCCCAGGGGCGCGTGCCGCGCGGCGATCTGCCCGCATTGCGCCGACTGATTGAACGAGAAAAGGACAAGTGAATGACTTCTTCGCCCACCCGACGCGGCATGCTCTATGCCGGCGTGGCGGCTGCGGCCGCCGGGCTTGGCGGCGCCTGGTGGAAGGAGCGGGGCGGCAGCATTGGCGTGGGCGGGGGAGAGATGCTCGACGCGGCCTTCTGGGCCCAGAGCTTCGAGCGCCCGGAGGGCGGTGACCTCGCCCTGTCGAGCCTGCGCGGCAAGCCGCTGCTGCTGAACTTCTGGGCGACCTGGTGTCCGCCCTGCGTCGAGGAAATGCCGATGATAGACGCCTTCTTTCGTCAAAACAGCGCGAACGGATGGCAAGTGGTCGGCTTGGCCATCGATCAGCCGAGCGCCGTGCGCAAGTTCCTGCAGCGCACGCCGGTCACCTACCCGACCGGCCTGGCCGGCCTGCAGGGCACGGAACTGGTCAAGAATCTGGGCAACACGGGTGGTGGTTTGCCCTTCACGCTGGTCCTGAACGCGAACGGCTCGGTGGCCGCCCGTAAAATGGGCAAGCTCGAAGCGACCGACCTGGAGGCTTGGCGGCGTGAACTGGTTCATGGTTAGAATCAGTTCCTTACGCTGGCGTTAGACGCCGAACGCCGAAAATCAACGATTTTCGAACAAGTTATATCCTGAAGACCGGCACAGCCGGCACTGGAGTCCCATGGATCTGCGCAAACTCAAGACACTGATCGATCTGGTGTCCGAATCGAATATTTCCGAGCTGGAAATCACCGAAACCGAAGGCAAGGTTCGCATCGTCAAGGGCGGCGGCGCCGCTCCGGTGCAGTATGTGCAAACCCTGGCAGCGCCTCAGGCCGCTGCCGCCGCGCCGGCCGCAGCGGTCGGCGTCGTGGCGGCACCCGCCGTTGCCAGCGCTGCGGCGGCCGAAGCCGCGCCGTCGGGCCACGCGGTGAAATCGCCGATGGTCGGCACCTTCTACCGTTCGTCGAGCCCGGGCGCCGCCGCGTTCGTCGAGGTGGGCAGCAAGGTCAACGAGGGCGACACCCTCTGCATCATCGAGGCGATGAAGATCCTCAACGAAATCGAGGCCGACAAGTCCGGAACCATCACCCAGATCCTCGGTGAAAACGGCCAGGCGGTCGAATACGGACAGCCGCTGTTCATCATCGAGTAAGCATGTTCAAGAAGATTCTGGTTGTGAACCGGGGGGCTCGCGCCTCGGCGCGGACGGGCGAAGGCCGTCAAATTGCCATGGCACGCGCAGCGTGCGGGCGATGCAGCCGCGGGGGCGCACATGTTTAAGAAGATCCTGGTTGCCAATCGCGGCGAAATCGCCCTCCGGATTCAGCGTGCCTGCAGCGAGCTCGGCATCAAGGCCGTGATGGTCTATTCGGAAGCCGACCGCGACGCGAAGTACATCAAGCTCGCGGAAGAGGCTGTCTGCATCGGTCCGGCCCCCTCGGCGCAGAGCTATCTCAACATGCCGGCGATCATCTCGGCGGCCGAGGTGACGGACGCCGAGGCGATCCACCCCGGCTACGGCTTCCTGAGCGAGAACGCCAACTTCGCCGAGCGCGTGGAGCAAAGCGGCTTCCAGTTCATCGGCCCGACGCCCGACAACATCCGCACCATGGGCGACAAGGTGTCGGCCAAGCAGGCGATGATCAAGGCCGGCGTGCCCTGCGTGCCCGGCTCCGAGGGCGAGCTTTCGGACGATGCCGCCACCAACAAGCGCATCGCGCGCGCGATCGGCTACCCGGTCATCATCAAGGCGGCTGGCGGCGGCGGTGGCCGCGGCATGCGCGTGGTGCACACCGAGGCCGCGCTGGTCAACGCGATCCAGATGACCAAGGCGGAGGCCGGCGCGGCCTTCAACAATCCGGCCGTGTACATGGAGAAGTTCCTCCAGAACCCGCGCCACATCGAGATCCAGGTGCTGGCCGACAAGCACAAGAACGCCGTCTACCTTGGCGAGCGCGACTGCTCCATGCAGCGCCGCCACCAGAAGGTGATCGAGGAGTCTCCCGCGCCCGGCATCCCGCGCAAGCTGATCGAGAAGATCGGCGAGCGTTGCGCCGCAGCGTGCAAGAAGATCGGCTACCGCGGTGCCGGCACCTTCGAGTTCCTGTACGAAAACGGCGAGTTCTACTTCATCGAGATGAACACGCGCGTGCAGGTGGAGCACCCGGTGACCGAGTTCACCACCGGCATCGACATCGTCAAGACGCAGATCATGGTCGCGGCCGGCGAGAAGCTGCCGTTCACGCAGCGCCAGATCCAGATGCACGGCCACGCCATCGAGTGCCGCATCAACGCCGAAGACGCCTGGAAGTTCACGCCGTCGCCCGGCCGCATCACCATGTGGCATCCGCCGGGCGGCCCGGGCGTTCGCGTCGACTCGCACGCCTACACCAACTACTTCGTGCCGCCGAACTACGACTCGATGATCGGCAAGATCATCGTCTACGGCGACACGCGCGAGCAGGCCATGGCCCGCATGCGCACGGCGCTGAACGAGACGGTGATCGAAGGCATCCAGACCAACATCCCGCTGCACCGCGAGCTGATGGTCGACGCCAAGTTCATGAGCGGCGGCACCAACATCCACTACCTCGAAGAGTGGCTGGCCGCGCACAAGCGCTGATACGGAAAGCGAAAGCGCGATGTTCGAACTCCGCCTGATGGCGCCTGAAGACCGGGTCGAGACGCTGTGCGAAGCGCTCGATGCGCTCGACGCATTGAGCGTGTCGGTGGAAGACGCCGACGCGCAGACCGATGCCGAGCAGGCGCTGTTCGGCGAGCCGGGCATGCCGCCGCCCAAGGAGGGCTGGCAGCGTTCGCGCGTGATCGCGCTCTTTCCCGACGAGGCGCAGGCCAGGGACGCCGCTTCGGTGCTCGCGCTGCAGGACTTCTTCGACGAAGGCTGCGAGGTGCTCGGCATCGCAACGGTGCCCGAGCAGGACTGGGTGCGCCTGACGCAATCGCAGTTCGCGCCCGTCGAAGTCACGCCCGAGTTCTGGATCGTGCCGACCTGGCACGAGCCGCCCGAGCAGGCGAAGCAGGTCATCAGGCTCGACCCGGGCCTGGCCTTCGGCACCGGCACGCATCCGACCACCCGCATGTGCCTGCGCTGGATCGCGACGCACGGCGAAGGCGCCCTGGCTGGCAAGCGCGTGCTCGACTACGGCTGCGGCTCCGGCATCCTGGCGATCGGCGCCGCGAAGTTCGGCTCGACGGACATCGACGCCGTCGACATCGACGAAGCAGCGGTCTCCTCGACCGTGCTCAACGCCGAAGCCAACGGCGTGAAGCTCAAGGCCGGCCTGCCCGATGCCGCCAGGGGCGAGTACGACATCGTGCTGGCCAACATCCTGGCCACGCCGCTCAAGCTGCTCGCGCCGCTGCTGCGCGGCCATGTGAAGGCGGGCGGATCGCTCGTCATGGCCGGCATCCTCGAGCGCCAGGCCGACGAACTCAAAGAAGCCTACGCGCCGTACGCGGCGCTCGAAGTCAGCGACAGCGAGGACGGCTGGATCCTCATGACCGCTCGCTGCTGAGCTGCCGGCGGAGCACCCGGCCGGCTTCTTGCGTGGCCCTGAGCCCCCTCGCATGGCGAGGGCTCAACCCTACAATCGCCCGGTCATGAGTCTCGTCACGCGCTGCCCCGCCTGCACCACCACCTTCAAGGTGGTGCGCGACCAGCTTCGCATCTCGGACGGCTGGGTGCGCTGCGGCCGCTGCAGCAACGTGTTCGACGCGACGCTCGACCTGCACGAAACATCGGAAGGGGCGGGCGGCACCGCAGTGACGCCTGTATCGCCTGCAGTGCAAGGCAGTGGCTTCATGCCGGGGCTGGTCGAGCAGCCTTCCGCTTCGCCCCCATCGGCGCCGCCCCCCTCATCTCCAGCCGAACGCGAAGAGCTGGAACAACCCCTGTCGTCATCCGTCGAGGATGCCGACTTCTTCGACGACGAGCCCGAGCACCAGCGCCAGCGCAAGGATTGGCTTGTGGACGAAGAGCATCTGCTTGCGCCGGATGCACTGGTGCTCGACCACACGCCGAAGACCGTGCCGCCGGCACAGTCGCCGCCCCCTGCGCCGGCCTCGCCGCTGCCTGCCTTCTCGCTGACCTTGCCTGAGCACGGCATTGCCGCCGACGAGCCATGGTCGGACCTCGACGTCACCCAGCCCGCCTGGAAGCCGCCGCCGAGCACGCTGCCGCCGTTTCCGAACATCGACCTGAATCTCGCGTCTCCGCCGCCTGCGCCGCCACCGCCGGCGCCGCCGCTGCTGGACAAGCCGCGCCTCGTCAAGACGCGCGCACTCATCGAGCGCGCGAGCGACGAGAGTGAGGACGGCGGCGCGGCGGACGAACGCGAGCAGCTCGAGAAGGACCACGACCAGGTGCGGATGCAGAAGGCGCTGCGCCGCGCCCGCGCCAAGTCGGCCAAGATCGCGAGCGCCAAGGCGCGCGAGGAGCGCGCCGCCGCGAAGGCCTCGGCCGTGGTGGTCCGCGAGCAAACCGAAACCGAAAGCGGACCCGGCGAGCCCGACCCGGTGCTTTCGCCGATCTTCGAGCCGCCGCCTGGGCATCCTTTCGCGGAAGACGGCGAGCAGCCGGAGAGGTCTTCGGGCTTCTGGCAGCGCAAGGGCGTGCGCGTGGCGCTGGTCCTGCTGTTGGCGCTTGCGGTGCTGCTGCTCGTGTTCCAGATCGTTCGCCATGAGCGCGATGGCATCGTCGCGCGCCAGCCCAATCTGCGTCCCGCGCTCGCTGCGCTGTGCCAGTACACGGGCTGCGAGATTGGAGCGCTGCGCCAGATCGGCGACATCGTGATCGAAGGCGCGGCCTTCGCACGCGAGAAGAGCGGCGGCAACGACTACCGCCTGAGCTTCACCCTGCGCAATGGGTCCACGGTGCCGCTCGCCATGCCGGCCGTCGAACTCTCGCTGCTCGACACGCAGGAGCGTGCCGTGGTACGCCGCGTGCTGATGCCGGCGGACTATGGCGCACCGGCGGTGCTGCCTGCGCGTGCGGATCGCGCGGCCTCGCTGCCCCTGACACTGTCCGCTTCGGAGGCCGCGGCGCTGCCGCCTGTCGCGGGTTACCGCGTCGAAGCTTTCTATCCCTGAGCGGGGCGCGCGTGCGCGTCCTTCTTGCTTTCATCCACTCAACACAACCAACGGCTAACCATGGCAGCAGTGATTTGCGGTTCCCTCGCATTCGACACCATCATGACTTTCGAGGGCCGGTTCGCCGACCAGATCCTTCCTGACCAGCTGCACATCCTCAATGTGTCGTTCCTGGTGCCGACGCTGCGGCGCGACTTCGGGGGCTGCGCGGGCAACATCGCCTACAGCCTCAATGCGCTCGGCGGCACGGCGTTGCCCATGGCCACGCTCGGCAACGACGGTGCCACGTACCTCGAGCGCATGCGCTCGCTGGGCATCAGCACGGAGTTCGTGCGCCAGCTCGACGACACCTTCACCGCGCAGGCGATGATCATGAGCGACGTCGACAACAACCAGATCACCGCCTTCCACCCCGGCGCGATGCAACAGGCGCACGTCACCAAGGTGGCGGCGCGCGAGGACATCAAGCTCGGCATCATCGCCCCCGATGGCCGCGACGCGATGCTGCAGCACGCGGAGCAGTTCGCCGCCGCGGGCATCCCCTTCGTGTTCGATCCGGGCCAGGGGCTGCCGATGTTCGACGGCGAGGCGCTGCGCCATTTCGTCGATCTGGCGAGCTGGGTGGTGGTGAACGACTACGAAGGAAAGATGCTGTCGCAGCGCACCGGCTGGAGCCTGGCCGAGATATCGAAGCGCGTGCGCGGCCTGGTGGTCACGCTGGCGGCCGAGGGCTGCGAGATCTGGACCGACGGCGAGCGCGAGCACGTGCCGGGCGTGGTAGCCACCGAGGTGGTCGAGCCCACGGGTTGCGGCGATGCATGGCGCGGCGCGTTGCTCTTCGGCCTGGAAAAGGGCTGGCCGCTCGCGCAGTGCGCGGCGCTGGGCAACAAGGTCGGCGCGATCAAGATCGCGCAGCGTGGCCCGCAGAACTACGAGATCGATCGCAAGGCGCTGGGCGTCTGATCTTCCCTCTGACAGAGTGCCTGAAAGGGCGATAAAAAAGCCCGGCACCGTGAGGTGCCGGGCTTTTTGCCTTCAAGGCCGCTGAGAAACTCAGGGCTTGCTGGCCGTGGGGAACGGCCATGCTGCCTGGGGATTCAGCGTCGTTTGCGCCGCAGGGGCAGGCGCTACGGCGGCAGCCTTGGCAGGGGCAGCGGCCTTGGGGGCCTTCTTCGCAGCAGGCTTCTTGGCAGCAGGCTTTTTCGCGGCTTTCTTGGCCGCAGCCTTTTTCGCAGGGGCCTTCTTGGCGGCAGCCTTCTTCGCAGGCGCCTTCTTGGCGGCGGCCTTCTTCGCAGGCGCCTTCTTGGCAGCGGCCTTCTTCGCCGGTGCTGCCTTCTTCGCTGCTACCTTCTTGGCGGGAGCCTTCTTGGCAGCGGCCTTCTTCGCCGGTGCTGCCTTCTTCGCTGCTACCTTCTTGGCAGGAGCCTTCTTGGCAGCGACCTTCTTCGCCGGTGCCTTCTTCGCTGCTACCTTCTTGGCAGGAGCCTTCTTCGCGGCGACGGCCTTCTTTGCCGGAGCCTTCTTTGCAGCGGCTTTCTTGGCCGGAGCTTTCTTTGCAGTTGCCATTTCTATTTCTCCTTGATCAAGTTGAAAAAATCAACCTATTGAAGCACTCCACGCACGTTGGGTAACGTGAAGCGATTCATGGTGTTGGAATCTTTGCTCCAGCACCATGAACACCTGAGCTCTCGTCCATGCCGCGCTCTTCGGCGCGATCGTTGGCAAGAGCAATTCTTGAATTCATTAATTCTTGTCGAAAGATTCAATCCCAGGAGAGCGCGCCACCCGACTGGTATTCGATCACGCGGGTTTCGAAGAAATTGCGCTCTTTCTTCAGGTCAATCATTTCGCTCATCCAGGGGAACGGATTTTCCTCGTTCGGGAAGAGCGTTTCGAGGCCGATCTGCTGTGCACGCCGGTTGGCGATGTAGCGCAGGTAGCCTTTGAACATGGAGGCGTTCATGCCGAGCACGCCACGGGGCATGGTGTCTTCGGCGTATTTGTATTCGAGTTCGACGGCGCGCAGGAAGAGCGCCTTGATCTCGGCCTTGAACTCCGCGGTCCAGAGACCTGGGTTCTCGAGCTTGAGCTGGTTGATCAGGTCGATGCCGAAATTGCAATGCATCGACTCGTCGCGCAGGATGTACTGGTACTGCTCGGCGGCGCCGGTCATCTTGTTCTGGCGGCCCAGCGCGAGGATCTGCGTGAAGCCGACGTAGAAGAAGAGGCCTTCCATCAGGCAGGCGAACACGATGAGCGACTTGAGCAGCTTCTGGTCGGCCTCGGGCGTGCCGGTGTGGAAGTTGGGGTCGCTGATGGCGTCGATGAACGGGATCAGGAACTGGTCCTTCTCGCGGATCGAAGGCACCTCGTTGTAGGCGTTGAAGATCTCGCTCTCGTCCAGGCCGAGCGACTCGACGATGTACTGGTACGCGTGCGTGTGGATCGCTTCCTCGAATGCCTGGCGCAGAAGGAACTGGCGGCACTCGGGCGCCGTGATGTGGCGGTAGGTGCCCAGCACGATGTTGTTGGCGGCCAGCGAGTCGGCGGTCACGAAGAAGCCGAGGTTGCGCTTGACGATGCGGCGCTCGTCTTCGCTCAGGCCGTTCGGGTCCTTCCAGAGCGCGATATCGCGCGTCATGTTCACTTCCTGCGGCATCCAGTGGTTGGCGCAGGTGGCGAGGTACTTCTCCCACGCCCACTTGTACTTGAACGGCACCAGCTGGTTGACGTCGGTCTGGCCGTTGATGATGCGCTTGTCGGAAGCCTTGACGCGCTGGGTGGATTGGATGGTGGCGGCAGGCGTTGCTGCTGCGGTGGCAACCGGGCGCACCGCAGCGCCGTCATCGAGCGTGCTGAATGTGCGGAGGGCGGGTTGCGCGATCGACGAAGTCGGAGCGTCCACCGAACGGCCTGCGGGCAAGCCGCTGGTCGATGCGCTGTGGTGCTGCAAACCTTGTTGCATATCCTTTGGTAAGGAGGGCTTGACTTCTTCGTCCCAGGTCAACATAGAAAAATCCAATGCTCAAATTATCGGAGTAACGATGTGAGTTGCAAAGTGCTCGTTCACATCGCACGCCATTTATGTGGTTGTTATGTTGCTCGCATGCATCGCGCGATGTCAGTCAATGGCTTCATTGAATGAGCGTCGCGCGATTTTTCGCATGCACCTCACTGATTCACAGTCGCGAGCATCGACGCGTTATTGGCACGCTTCGCAGGTCGGATCGTCCACGCCGCAAAACGCGATGTCGGTGGCGGGGATCGCGCTCATCTGGGCCTTTGCAGCGGCAGCAGCGGCTTCGAGCGCGCTCATGCCGGAAGCGGATGACTCGCTGCCCGACGACACCGCGTTGAGGCGGCCCGACTGCACCGTCGACTTCTCGGCGTGCGTCGCGCTCTGCGTGCGCAGGTAGTAGGTGGTCTTCAGGCCGCGCAGCCATGCGAGCTTGTAGGTGTCGTCGAGCTTCTTGCCCGATGCGCCGGCCATGTAGATGTTCAGCGACTGCGCCTGGTCGATCCACTTCTGGCGACGCGCGGCGGCTTCCACCAGCCACGTGGTTTCCACTTCGAACGCGGTGGCGTAGAGCGCCTTCACGTCCTGCGGCACGCGGTCGATCGGACGCAGCGAACCGTCGAAGTGCTTCAGGTCCATGACCATCACGTCGTCCCACAGGCCCAGGCGCTTCAGGTCGCGCACCAGGTAGTGGTTGATCACGGTGAACTCGCCCGACAGGTTCGACTTGACCGAGAGGTTGCCGAAGCAGGGCTCGATCGAAGCGTCCACGCCGATGATGTTCGAGATGGTCGCGGTCGGGGCGATGGCCACGCAGTTCGAATTGCGCATGCCGTCGGCCTTGATCTTCTGGCGCAGCGCGTCCCAGTCGAGGGTGGCCGAGCGGTCGACCTCGACGTAGCCGCCGCGTGCCTTTTCCAGCAGGTCGAGCGAGTCGATGGGCAGGATGCCCTTGTCCCACAGCGAGCCCTTGTAGCTCGAGTACTTGCCGCGTTCGCGGGCCAGTTCGGTCGAGGCCCAGTAGGCGTGGTAGCAGATGGCTTCCATCGACTCGTCGGCGAACTGCACGGCTTCCTGCGAGGCGTAGGGAATGCGCAGTTCGTACAGCGCGTCCTGGAAGCCCATCAGGCCCAGGCCGACCGGACGGTGGCGCAGGTTCGAGTCGCGCGCCTTCTTCACGGCGTAGTAGTTGATGTCGATCACGTTGTCGAGCATGCGCATCGCCGTGGAGATCGTCTTCTTGAGCTTTTCCTGGTCGACCTTGCCGTCCTTCAGATGCTGCAGCAGGTTCACCGAACCCAGGTTGCACACGGCGGTTTCGGTGTCGCTGGTGTTCAGCGTGATCTCGGTGCAGAGGTTCGACGAGTGCACCACGCCGGCGTGCTGCTGGGGCGAGCGCACGTTGCAGGCGTCCTTGAACGTGATCCAGGGGTGGCCGGTCTCGAACAGCATCGTGAGCATCTTGCGCCACAGGTCGGTCGCCTGGATGGTGCGCGCGGGCTTGATCTCGCCACGGGCAGCCTTTTCCTCGTAGGCGACGTAGGCCTTCTCGAACTCGGCGCCGAACAGGTCGTGCAGGTCGGGCACGTTGGAGGGCGAGAACAGCGTCCAGGTGCCCTTTTCCATCACGCGGCGCATGAACAGGTCGGGGATCCAATTGGCCGTGTTCATGTCGTGCGTGCGGCGGCGGTCGTCGCCGGTGTTCTTGCGCAGCTCCAGGAACTCCTCGATGTCGAGGTGCCAGGTTTCCAGGTACGTGCAGACGGCACCCTTGCGCTTGCCGCCCTGGTTCACGGCCACGGCCGTGTCGTTCACCACCTTCAGGAAGGGCACCACGCCCTGCGATTCGCCGTTCGTGCCCTTGATGTGGCTGCCGAGCGCGCGAACGCGGGTCCAGTCGTTGCCCAGGCCGCCGGCGAACTTCGACAGCAGCGCGTTTTCCTTGATCGACTCGTAGATGCCGTCCAGGTCGTCGGGCACGGTGGTCAGGTAGCAGCTCGACAGCTGCGAGCGCAGCGTGCCGGCGTTGAACAGCGTGGGCGTGCTCGACATGAAGTCGAACGACGACAGCACTTCATAGAACTCGATGGCGCGGGCTTCGCGGTCGATTTCGTTCAGCGACAGGCCCATGGCCACGCGCATGAAGAAGGCCTGCGGCAGCTCGATGCGGGTCTTGCGCACGTGCAGGAAGTAGCGGTCGTACAGGGTCTGCAGGCCCAGGTAGTCGAACTGGTTGTCGCGCTCGGCCTTCAGCGCCGCGCCCAGGCGGGGCAGGTCGTACTGCAGCAGCTTCTCGTCGAGCAGGTCGTTGTCCACGCCCTTCTTGATGAACTGCGGGAAGTAGTCGGCGTACGCGGTGGCGCGCTCGGCAGGCATCACTTCGCGGCCGACGATCTCCTTGAAGATCGTGTGCAGCAGCAGGCGTGCAGTGGCGAAGGTGTAGTCGGGGTCTTTCTCGATCAGCGTGCGGGCCGCCAGGATCGAGGCCTTGTAGACCTCGTCGAGCGGCACGCCGTCGTACAGGTTGCGCATCGTCTCGGCGACGATGGGGGCGGCCGTGATGCTGTCGCCCAGGCCTTCGCAGGCCGACTCGATCAGGCTCTTGAGCTCGTTCAGGTCGAGCGCGACCAGCTCGCCCTTGTCCAGCACATGCAGCGCGGGAGCGGCCGGCACTTCCTGCTCGCCCTGCTTCGAGCGTTCCTGCGTGCGGCGTTCGCGGTACAGCACGTAGGCGCGGGCGATCTCATGGTGGCCGCCGCGCATCAGGCCGAGTTCGACCTGGTCCTGCACGTCCTCGATGTGGAAGGTGCCGCCGCCCGGACGCGAACGCACCAGCGCGCGGATCACGCCCTGCGTGAGCACGTCCACCGTCTCGCGAACGCTGGCCGAAGCCGCGCCCTGCGTGCCGTGCACGGCCAGGAAGGCCTTCATCATCGCGATGGCGATCTTGTTCGGCTCGAAGGGCACGACGGCGCCGTTGCGGCGGATGATCTGGTAGTGGGCCAGGTTCTGGCCGGCGGGGGAGCCAGCAGTGTCTCGCTGCTGTTGCAATGGCGTGGAGGGAACGGCACGCGGGGTCGATTGGGGGTTCAGGGCTGTTTGCATTCGCTTCCTCTCGGTTGGCAATTCTTGTTGGATGGCGGCACCTGGCCCGGCGCCGCGCCGGTGTATGGGGCCGGACGGAGGACACTATATCTAGGGTGCAGGGGGCATACAACCCACTAGATGTAGCGTTTTCTAATGGATACAAGGATTGCCGGTATTACTTCCGCAATAGAACACCTGCAGAGATGCCCCATGAATACTGGTCCATGGTCCCGCAACCCGCATGAGCCGTGGCTTGCAGGCCGATTTGGGCCTGCAGGGCGCATGGTTGCTGCATTGCGCGCCTGAAACTTTCTCTTTGCTGCGGCGCGGGAGCGGCGCATCGCAAGGCGCTGCGCGATTGAAAAAAATTAGCGCCGGATCACCTGCTCGGGAAACATCTGTGGATTCCAGCCGAGCTGTTCGCGCAGCAGGCGCCAGTCGAAGCCGGTGCCCGGGTCCTGCTTGCGGCCCGGCGCGATGTGCTCGTGGCCGGCGATGTGCGCGACCGGAAAGTGCTGCGCGACGGCGGCGCACAGGCTGGCGAGCGTCTCGTATTGCGGCTCTTCGAAGGGCTGGCCTTCCAGGCCCTCGAGCTCGATACCGATGGAGTCGTCGTTGCAGTTGCCGCGGCCACGCCAGGACGACACGCCCGCATGCCAGGCGCGGTCGTCGCAGCTCACGAACTGCCAGAGTTCGCCGTTGCGCCGCACGTAGAAGTGCGACGAAACCTCCAGCCCGCGAATCGACTGGAAGTAGGGGTGCGCGTCCCAGTCGAGCCGGTTTGTGAAGAGCCGCTGCACCGCATCGCCGCCGTACTCGCCGGGTGGCAGGCTGATCGAGTGCAGCACGATGAGGTCGATCTGCGCGCCCTGCGGCCGGGGCCCGAAATTGGGCGAGGGCAGCGCCTTCGCGAAGCGGTACCAGCCGGCCTGCCAGAGTGCGTCGCCGGGCGCCGCGGGGGCTTCTTCACTCGTCGGCATGGCTGCTGCTCGCGCCATCGTCGCCGTTGGGCGTGGTGATGCCCAGCCGCGCGATGCGGTAGCGGATCTGGCGCAGGCTCATGCCGAGCCGCGCGGCGGCCGCGGTGCGGTTGAAGCCGCTCTCGTGCAGCGCGCGCACGAGAATTTCGCGTTCCTGCTGGTCGAGGTAGGCCTGCAGGTCGGAAGGCAGCGGCGGCGGTGCGGCCTTGGGCGGTGCCACCACTGGTGCGCTCGGCGCCGGTGCCGGCACTGCCAGTGCCTCGGCACCGATGGGCGACAGCGGCGCCGGCGTGGAAGACGCAGCAGCTTCGGCCGCGGCCGTGAAGCCGCCCATCAAATCCAGATGCAGCTCGTCGCCATCGTTCAGCGCCACCGCGCGGTGCAGCAGGTTTTCGAGTTCGCGCACGTTGCCGTTCAGCGGATGCTGCGCGAGGCGGCGCAGCAGCTCGTCCGACAGGTGCGGCACCGGCAGGCCCCCGTCCTGCGCGATGCGCGAGAGCAGGGCGCTGCACAGCGCGGGCAGGTCCTCGCGGCGGTCGCGCAGCGCGGGCACCGCGATCTCGATCACGTTGAGGCGGTAGAAAAGGTCTTGTCGGAAGCGCCCGGCCTGCACCTCGGCGTGCAGGTCCTTGTGGGTGGCGCTGACGATGCGCACGTCGACGGCATCTTCCTGCGTCGAGCCGATCGAGCGCACGCTGCGCTCCTGGATCGCGCGCAGGAGCTTCGACTGCATGGCCAGCGGCAGGTCGCCGATCTCGTCGAGAAAGAGCGTGCCGCCGCGCGCGGCCTGGAAGTAGCCGTCGCGGTCCTGCGAGGAGCCGGTGTAGGAGCCCTTCTTCGCGCCGAAGAACTCGGCCTCGAGCAGGTTCTCGGGAATCGCGCCGCAGTTCACCGCGACGAACGGGCCTTCGCTGCGCTGGCTGCAGGCATGCACCGCGCGCGCGACCAGTTCCTTGCCGGTGCCCGACTCGCCGCGCACCAGCACCGGCGCCATGCCGCGCGCCACCTTGGCGATGCGCGACTTGACCAGCCGCATCGGCTCCGATTCGCCCACGAGGCGGTCGAGCGCGGCGATGCCGGTGCCGGACGTGACCGGTGCCGCCTCGCCAGCGGCATTGCCAGCATTCGAGGGGACGGCCTGCGCGGCCTTGGCCGCCGGCTGAGGTGCCGTTCGCGCCTGCACGGCGGAAGCCACGACCGCGCGGAACTGCTTCAGGTCGACCGGCTTGGTGAGGTAGTCGAAGGCGCCGGCCTTCAGTGCTTCGACCGCGTTCTCGGCGGAGCCGTAGGCCGTCATCACCACGCAGCGCTCGCTGCGCTGGTCTTTCTGGATGCGGTGGATGATCTCCATGCCCTGTCCGTCGGGCAGCCGCATGTCGGTGATCACCGCGTCGAAGCGCGCGGCCTCCAGGTGCTGCCAGGCTTCCGAGACGCTGCCTGCCGCCTCCACGCGATAGCCCTCGCGCAGCAGCGTCAGTTCGTACAGCGTGCGCAGGTCGGGCTCGTCGTCGATGACCAGGATCTGCGCTGGCCGCTGGCTGGAAGAAGAGGGGGGGGTACTCACGGGCGCTATTGTGTCAGCCGGTTTTCGCTGGGGGCGAAGCTGACGAAGAATTCGTTGCCCTCCGGCCCGCCCGGCACCAGCGCGCGGCGCTCGTAGCCGATGGTGGCGCCATGCCGCCGGCACAGCTCACGGCACAGGAAAAGGCCCAGCCCGCTGGAGCGGCTCTCGGAGGAGAAGAAGGGCTCGAACAGGTGCCGCTGCACCGCGGGCTCGAGCGGCGCGCCGTCGCTCCACACCATCAGGCTCGGCCGGGCGACGCCGCCTCGCTGCATCGCGGTCAGCACCTGGATCGCGCCTTCGCGCGTGCTGGCGTAGCGCGATGCGTTGTCCAGCAGGTTCACGATCAGGCGGCGCAGGTGCTCGGCGTCGAAGCGCACCTCGCTCGCGGCCGCATCGAGCGACACCAGCACGCCCTTGCGCTGCGTCTGGCGCACCCATTCCTCGGCCAGCACCTGCACGGCCGGGTCGAGCACCAGCTGCTCGCCCAGCGAGAGCACGCGCTGCTGGCGCGCGCGGGAGACGTCGAGCACGTCGTCCACGATGCGCGCGAGGCGCTGCGCGTTGTGCTGAACCATGCTCGTGAGCTTGCGGTGCGCCGGGTCGGTCAGGTCTTCGTTGAGCAGCGCGCTGGCCTGCGTGATGGCGGCCAGCGGATTGCGGATCTCGTGGGCCACGGCCGCCGACATGCGGCCCATTGCCGCCAGCTTCTCGGTGCGGATGCGGGCCTCGAGCTCGCGCAGGTCCTGCAGGAACATCACGCACAGGCTGTCCGCGCGCTTCTCGCTGGTGGGCGTGAGCCGTGTGCGCACGCGCACCTCGCGCGCCGCGCCGCGCGTCTGCGCCACCGGGATTTCCTCGGTCTGCGGCGCCCGGCGCGCGAAGGTCTGGCGCGCCAGAGCTGCGAGTGCATGCCAGGCAGGCTGGGCATGCAGCGGGAAGGGCAGCGTCAGCCTGGCCAGGCCCTGGCCGAGGATGGCGTCGGCCGCCGGGTTCGCTGCGTGCACCAGGCCTTCGGCGTCGATCACCAGCACGCCTTCGCTCAGCGTCTCGATCACCAGGTCGTTGACCTGCGCCTGCATCTGCGCGCTGCTGCGGTTGCGCTGCGCCACCGCTTCCTCGCGCGCGAGCCGGCGGGCCATTTCGTGGGCGAGCAGCGCCACCACGAAGAAGCCGGTTCCGGTGAGCGCCGCCTGCACGAAGCGCGGCGACGAATCAACCGGCTGCTGCAGCCAGTGCCAGCCCGCGTCGGCCAGCAGCAGCAGCGTGACGCTGGCGGTGGTGCCCAGGCTCACGATCATGCTGCCCAGCACCGCGCTCATGAGCACCGGCAGCGCGAAGAGCGGCGTGTAGTTGACGTTGCCGCCCTGCAGCACCTGCAGCGCGGTGAAGGCCGCCAGGTCGATGCCGATGGTCATCAGCCACGGTGTGGTGAAGCCGCGGATCGGCGGCTGGAAGCGCGAGTAGCGCATGCCCAGCCAGGTCGCGGCCAGGTAGAGGGCTGAGACGGCGATGGCTGCCGTCTGCATCGTCTGCCCGATCGCGAAGGCCACGCCCTGCAGCAGCACCAGCACCAGCGCGACGAAGCAGCGCGCCCCCATGAAGCCGCGCCAGAGCCTGCCCAGCGCGGAGCTTTCGGCCGGGCCCTGGTCGAGCACGTCCCAGTCGGTGACCGGCTCGCCGCGCGACCAGAGGGGTGTGCTCATTGCCTGGCGGCTGCTTCGCGGTGCGCGGTGCTGCAGTAGACCGCGCCGCCTGGGCCGGCGACGGCTTCGGTGGCCGGCAGGTGCAGTCCGCAGTGTGCGCAGCGCACCATCGCCTGCGGTGGTCCGGCCGGTGCGGGCTTGCGTTGTGCCTTGGCTGTTCGCTCGCGCATGGCGTCCCGCATTTCTTCGCGCCGGTTCTTGCGCCAGAGCCAGATCGCGACCCAGAGCACCGCGAGGACGAGGAGGTATTTCATTTCAGACGGGGGGGCGCGCGAGAACCACTTCGAGCACGAAGCGCGAACCGACGTAGGCCAGCAGCAGCAGCGCCGAGCCGGCATAGAGCACGCGGCGCGCGGTGCGCCCGCGCCAGCCGAAGCGGGCCCGGCCGATCAGCAGGATCGCGAAGGTGATCCAGGCGAGCACCGAGAAGATGGTCTTGTGGTCCCACTTCCAGGCACGGCCGGCCAGCCCGTACAGCTGCTCGCTGAAGAGCAGCCCGGCCAGCAGCGTGGCCGACAGCAGCACGAAGCCGGCGGTGACGAAACGGAAGGTGAGCCGTTCGAGCGTGAGCAGCGGCACGCCGCCCTGCGGCTCGGCGGTGGCCAGCCGGATCTGCTTTTCGGCGCGGGTGATCAGCCAGGCATGCACCACGGCGGCGCCGAACAGGCCGTACGAGGCGATGCCCAGCGCCAGGTGCAACGGCAGCCATGGCGAGGCCGTCACGTGCAGCGGCGTGCCGGGGAACAGGAT
>NZ_JASMRZ010000139.1 GCF_030462475.1 Variovorax sp. CAN15 | reverse complement strand
CGCGCCAAGGCGCTCGGCGCTGCTGCCCGGCGTGCCGACCTTCGAGGAGGCCGGCGTCAAGGGCTACACGGCCGACGCCTGGTACGGCCTGCTCGCACCGGCGAAGACACCCCCCGAAGTGATGGCCACGCTGCGCCGCGTGGCCACCGAATTCGCGCAGGCGCCGGCCACGCAGGAAAAGCTGCGCTCGCTGGGCATGGAGGCCCGCAACACCTGCGGCGACGCATTCGGCGCGCAGCTCGCGGGCGAGGTCCGGCTCTACGGCGATCTGGCCCGATCGCTCGACCTCAAGACCGAATGAACGCATACACGAGGACCACAGAATGAAAGCCATCCGACGCATGCTCGCCGCATGCATCCTTGCCGCCACCGCCGCGGCCTCCGCGCAGGCGGCCTACCCCGAGCGCCCCATCACGCTGGTCGTGCCCTACGCACCCGGCGGCTCGGCCGACGCGCTGGCTCGCGTGCTGGCCGTGCGCGTGGGCGCGAAGCTGGGCACCACCGTGATCGTCGACAACCGGCCCGGCGCCAGCGGCACCATCGGCGCGAGCTTCGCCGCCAAGGCTTCGCCCGACGGCTACACCGTGCTCTACGACGCCACGCCCTACTCGATCAACCCGCACCTGTTCGCGCGCATGCCCTATGCAGCGAATGCGCTGCAGCCTCTGTCGCTGGTCGCGCTGGCGCCCAACATCGTGATCGTGCGCGCCGAATCGCCCTTGAAGAGCATCAAGGACCTCGCGGACAAGGCCAAGGCCGAACCCGGAAAGCTCAACTTCGCATCGGGCGGCAGCGGCACCGTGCAGCGGCTCGCGGCGGAACTGCTGCGCCAGCGGCTCGGGCTGGACATGGTGCACGTGGGCTACAAGAGCGGCGGCCCCGCCATTTCCGACGTGATGGGCGGGCAAGTGGACTTCATGTTCAGCACCATCGCCGCCTCGTATCCGCTGGTGTCCTCCGGCCGCCTGCGCGCGCTGGCGGTGTCTTCGCCGCAGCGTTCGCCTCGGCTGCCCGACGTGCCCACCCTCTCCGAGACCGTGGCGCCCGGCTACGAGGCCTACGAATGGAATGGCATCTTCCTGCCGGCCGGCACGCCGGCGCCCATCGCCGAGAAGCTGCACAAGGCGGTGGTCGAGGCGCTGAAGGAAGACGAAGTGAAGAAGCGCTTCGTCGACGTCGGCGTGCACCCGGTCGGCTCGACGCCCGCCGAGTTCGCCGACTTCCTGAAGAAGGAAGATGCGAAATGGTCGGAGGTGATCCGCAAGGGCAACATCAAGCTCGACTGACCACAGCGCACGAATGAACGCCACCTCCATCGCGCAGCCGGCTCCCCACTCGGTGGGCATGGACCGCCCCGCGCCCGCGCTGCCCGTGGGCGCGTGCGACAGCCACATGCACATCTTCGATCCGCGCTTTGCCGCGTCGCCGCACTGGAAGCGCCAGCCGCCGCGCGCCGAGGTGGCGGCCTATCGGCTGCTGCAGAAAAGGCTGGGCACCTCGCGCACGGTGGTCGTCAACCCGTCGACCTACGGCACCGACAACGCCTGCACCCTCGATGCGCTCGCGCAGCTGGGCGAGCAGGCGCGCGGCGTCGCGGTGGTCGCCGAAGACGTGGCCGATGACGAGCTCGACCGCCTCGCGGCGCAGCGCGTCTGCGGCCTGCGCGTGAACTTCGTGACGCCGCAGTCCTGGGGCACCACCACGCCGCGGATGCTGACGACGCTGGCGCGCAAGGTGGCGCGGCTGGGCTGGCACATCCAGGTCTTCGTGCATCCGGAGCAGCTGGTGGAGCTCGAGCCGGTGCTGGCCGCCCTGCCGGTGCCGCTGGTCATCGACCACATGGCGCGCATCGACCCGGCCGAGGGTGCCAATGCAGCGGCGTTCACCGTGGCGCGAAGGCTGCTCGACGACGGCAACACGTGGATGAAGCTCTCGGGCGTCTACATGCGCTCGCGCGACGGCGCACCTGCTTACCGCGACGCCTTCACGCTGGGCAGGGCACTGGTCGAGGCCGCGCCCGAGCGGCTGGTGTGGGGCAGCGACTGGCCTCACACGACCGAGGCGCCGGGCACGGTGGACGACACTGCGCTCGCCAACGTGCTCGCAGCCTGGTGCGGCGACGAGGCCGTGCGCAGGCGCATCCTCGTCGACAACCCGGCGAAACTCTATGGATTCGCGGCCGCCTGATCGGCGCCGACTAGGAGACCGACATGTACTTCCTGCAAGCGCCCCAGGTGCTGGAGCTCCAGACCTTCACCAGCATGCCCGAGCACTTCCGGCGCCGCGAGCCGAGCATCTGGGCCGACGCCAACCGCGGCGGCCAGCCGACCGACTCCTTCCTCGAAGGGCCGGTGTTCGACGACGCCGGCAACCTCTACGTCTCGGACATTCCCTTCGGCCGCATCTTCCGCATCGACGCCTCGGGCGAGTGGACGCTGGTTGCCGAATACGACGGCGAGCCGAACGGCATGAAGTTCATCGACGCGAACACGCTGCTCGTCACCGACTACAAGAACRGCCTGATGCGCGTGGACGTGCGCACCGGCAACGTCGCGCCGCACCTGCGGCGACGCAACACCGAGAGCTTCAAGGGCGTGAACGACCTGGTGCTGGACGCGCGGGGCAACGTCTACTTCACCGACCAGGGCCAGAGCGGGCTGCACGACCCGTCTGGGCGCCTGTATCGCCTGCGGCCCGACGGACAGCTCGACCTGCTGCTGTCGAACGTGCCCAGCCCGAACGGCGTGGCGCTCTCGCCCGACGGCAAGGTGCTCTACCTCGCAGTGACGCGCGGCAACTGCGTCTGGCGCGTGCCGCTGCTCGCGGACGGCAGCGTCGCCAAGGTCGGCCAGTTCTTCACCTCCTACGGCCCGAGCGGCCCCGACGGGCTCGCCGTCGACGCGCAGGGGCGGCTGCTGATCGCCAACCCGGGCCTGGGCCTCGTTTGGGTGCTCAATGCGCGCGCGGAGCCGGTCATGGTGCTGCGCGGCCCGGTGGGAGCCTCGACGACCAACATCGCCTTCGGCGGGCCGGACCGGTCCACGCTGTTCGTCACCGATTCGACGCATGGCAATGTGCTGAAGGCCGAACTCGACGCGCCGGGCACCCCGCTGCACCGGGGCTGAGCCCTGTGCTCAGGCTTTCAGGCGGCGACGGCCTCCGCCTGCGCCGCATCTCCCGCGAAGTCGATCAGCACCTTCATCGCCTTGCGCCTGTCACTCGCCAGCTCGAAGGCCTGGCGCGCCTGCAGCATCGGGAAGGTGTGCGACACCACCGGCGAAAGATCGACTCGCCCTTCGTTGATGAGCTTCACCGCCAGCGCGAACTCGGCATGGAAGCGGAACGAGCCGCAGATGCTGAGCTCCTTCGCCACCACCATGTTCTGCGGAATGCTCACGTCGCCGCCCAGGCCCAGCTGCACGACCACGCCGCGCGGGCGCATCACCTCCAGGCCGTCGCGCAGCGCGCGCTCGTTGCCGGAGCATTCGAGCATCACGTCGAAGGTGCCCTTGTCGGCCGAGTAGCGCGAGACCCAGTCCTTGTCCTGCGCGACGTTGATGGCATTGTCGGCACCCATGGCGCGCGCGATGGCCAGCGGCTCGTCGACCACGTCGGTGGCGGTGATCTCGGCCGCGCCGTGCGCGCGCGCCGCCGCGATGGCCAGCACGCCGATGGGCCCGCAGCCCGACACCAGCACGCGCTTGCCCAGCAGGGGGCCGGCGCGCGACACGCCGTGCAGCCCCACCGAGAACGGCTCGGCCAGCGCGGCCAGCCGCAGCGGAACATGGTCGGCCACCTTCACGCACTGCGTGGCGTCGCACAGCAGCATGTTGCGGAAGGCGCCCTGCACGTGCGGCGTGCGCATCGCGCTGCCGTAGAAGCGCATGTCCAGGCACTGGTTGGGCAGGCCTTCGAGGCAGAACTTGCAGGCGCCGCAGGGGCGGCTCGGGTTGACGGCGACCTTGTCGCCGATGCGCACGCTCTCGACGCCGGGCGCCACCGCCACCACGGTGCCGGCCACTTCGTGACCCAGCACCATCGGCTCCTTGATGCGCACGGTGCCGAAGCCGCCGTTGTGGAAGTAGTGCAGGTCGGAGCCGCAGATGCCGCCCATCCCGACTTTCACCAGCACCTGGCCGGGGCCGATCTCGCCGGCATCCTGTTCGTCCAGGCGCAGGTCGTCGGGGGCGTGGATCACGAGGCACATGCAACGAAGACGCATGGTTCTTCTTCCTTCTCGATCAGGCAACGGGGGTGATCAGGGGGCGGCCCGCGAAGTGGGCCCCGAGGTTGCGGCGCACCAGCTCGCCCATGGCGCGGCGCGTCGCTTCGGTGCCGCTGCCATGGTGCGGGGTGAGCACCACGTTGTCGAGCGCGGCGAAGCGCGGGTCGATGCGCGGCTCGTTGAGGAACACGTCGAGCGCCGCGCCGGCGATGGCGCGCGTCTCCAGCGCCTGCAGCAGCGCGCCTTCGTCGACGGTGGTGCCGCGCGACACGTTCACCAGCCAGCCCCTGGGGCCCAGCGCCTGCAGCACCCCGGCATCGACGATGCCGCGCGTGGCCTCGCCGCCGGGGAGGATGACGATGAGCACGTCGCACCACTCGGCCATGGCGCTCAGGCTGGCGAAGTGGCGATGCGGGCTCTCCGCCTTCGGCGTGCGGCTGAAGTAGCCCACCTCCACGTCGAAGCCCGAGAGCCGCCGCGCGATGGTGCCGCCGATGCGGCCGAAGCCCGCGATGCCGATGCGCTGGCCGAAGACGCGCGTGGCCAGCGGCATGCCGCCGTGAGCCCAGGCGCCGCTGCGCACGAACTGGTCGCCCGCGGGAATGCGGCGCTGCACTGCCAGCATGAGGCCCACTGCAAGGTCGGCAACGTCGCCGTTGAGCACGTCGGGCGTGTTGGTCACGCGAATGCCGCGCGCACGGCAGGCGGCGAGATCGATGCCGTCGGTGCCCACGCCGTAGCAGGCGACCAGCTCCAGCTTGGGCAGCGCCGCGATGAGCTCAGTGCTCGCGCCCAGTTCGCCGCGCGTGGCGATCGCGCGAATCTGCGATGCATGTTCGGCGATGAAGGCCTGCCGGTCGGGCGCCTCCCAGAGGTGGTGCAGCGTGTAGGCCTCCCGCATCGGCGCCATGTCCCATTCGGGGTAGGTGCCCGGCATCAGCACATGCGGAGAGGTGGCGGTGGTGGTCAAGCTGGGGTCCTTTGGCTGGCGCGCAATGATACCGGTAACTTTAATCTTCAGAGTGCGCGGAGCGAACTCAGGGTTTACCCATTGACTGCATCAAAAGATACCGGTAACTTATTTGCCTGTCACGCACCAGGAAACTCCCTTGAAACTGTTCGACCTCTCCGGGCGCACCGCCCTCGTCACCGGCTCCAGCAAGGGCATCGGCTTCGCGCTGGCTGGCGCGCTTGGCAACGCGGGGGCGCGTGTCGTGCTCAATGCGCGCGACCCCGCCCTGCTCGCCGCCGCCCGCGATGCCCTGCGCGCCAGGGGCATCGCGGCCGAGGCCAGCGCCTTCGACGTGACCGACGCCGAAGCCGTGGAAGCCGGCGTGGCCGCCATCGAGGCCGAGGTCGGGCCGATCGACATCCTCGTCAACAACGCCGGCATGCAGCATCGCGGGCCCTTCGCCGAATTTCCGGTGGATGCGTGGCACAAGATCACCACCACCAACATCGACAGCGTGTTCCTGGTGGGCCGCTCGGTCGCGCAGCGCATGATCGAACGCAAGCGCGGCAAGATCATCAACGTGTGCTCGGTGCAGAGCGAACTGGGCCGCCCAGGCATCGCGCCCTACGCCGCCACCAAGGGCGCGGTGAAGATGCTCACCAAGGGCATGGCGATCGACCTCGGCAAGCACGGCATCCAGGTCAATGGCCTCGGCCCGGGCTACTTCAAGACCGAACTCACGCAGGCGCTGGTGGCCGACGAGGCCTTCACCGCATGGCTTTCCGGCCGCACGCCCGCCGGCCGCTGGGGCGACGTGGAAGAGCTCGGCGGCGCGGCCATCTTCCTGGCCTCCGACGCATCGAGCTTCGTCAACGGCCACATCCTGTATGTGGACGGCGGCATCACCGCGAGCCTGTAGCACCGTGCCGCAGTTCCACGGCGGCCATCCATGCCGGAAGCGCGCGTACATGAAAGTCTCCTCATGACGACGACAACGACAGCGCGCGTGGCCGTGATCGGCGTCGGCATCATGGGCTCGGCCATTTCGCGCCGGTTGCTCGAATGCGGCCATCGCGTGAGCGTGTTCGACCTCGACGCAGCCAAGGTCGCGGCGCTGGCGGAGCATGGCGCGATGGCCGCCGCCACCGCACGCGAGGCGGCGGCAGCCAGCGATTTCGTCATCACCAGCCTCAACTCGGCCGCGGTGGTGGAACGCGCCATCTTCGGCGAGGACGGCATCGCCGCCGCCATGCCATTGGACGCGAAGCGGCTGCTGATCGACATGTCGTCCATCGACCCGCCCTCCACGCGCCGGATCGCGCAGTCGCTGCGCGAGCGCACGGGCATGGGCTTCGTCGATGCGCCGCTCTCGGGCGGCGCGCCCAAGGCGCTGCTCGGCCAGCTCACCGTGATGGCCGGCGGCAGCGCAGAACAAGGCGCTGCTCGGCCAGCTCACCGTGATGGCCGGCGGCAGCGCAGAA
>NZ_JASMRZ010000138.1 GCF_030462475.1 Variovorax sp. CAN15 | reverse complement strand
TGGTCATTCTCGCGGTGCCTTTCAGCGCACACGTCGATGTCGCCCGCGCTGCAGGGCAGTGGACCGAAAAGATCGTGGTCGACGCCATGAACACCTACGGCGTTCCGCCGGAAGCGCTGAAAGGTCAGCCGTCCACGGTCGTGGTGGCGTCTGCCTTCCCTGGTGCACGCGTGGTCAAGACGTTCAATCAACTTCCCGCTAGGCTGCTGGCGATGAATCCGGTTGAGCACGGCGGACGGCGGGTCATGTTCGTGGCCGGTGATGAGACGCAGGCCACCGCCGTCATCTCGAAGCTGGTCGGCGACCTGGGCTTTGCACCGATCGTCCTCGGGACACTCGCGGAGTCCGGTACGTTGCTGGACAAGGGCGGCGCGCTGGTTCTGCAGAACCTTATCAAGCAGGGGTGACTCTCGCTCGCGCTTCTGCTTGAGACCTTCGAATAGCTCATCGCATCACGGCACGTCCGACGACTGCGATGAGTCGCGAAGCAGTCATTCAAAAATCTGCGGCCAACGACCGTAGTCGCTGCAAAGCGAATGCTCGCATTGTCTGTCGACGATCGACATGGGGCACATAGCTGCCACCGAGGCTTACTCGACAAACCTCAACTGAACCGAAAGGCCTCTATCACGAAGACTTCAGCAATCGCAACCCAAGGGACCTGTTCGCCAAGCGGGCCGCGAAACCCGCAGCCCAGCCGCTAACCGCCAACCTCAGGCGCCCCACGTCGTGCCTTCTCACTCATCTGAAACAACTCCCCCGCCTTCCGAGCCATCTCGGCCGCAAGCCAAAGCAGATTGTTCAGCTGCCGAGGCCCATCCCCGCTGCACCAGTCGATCTCTTCCCCGTGGCAGACCCACAGAAGAGCTTCGAGTTGAGTCAGGGTGTTTTCAAGAAGATCCGCCGGGTCTTGGGCGTTTGCTTCGGAAGCTACCGGCGTAGTTGGCCGGGCTATAGTCTTGGTAGCCATTTTTGTGCGGTTCCTTTCGGGGGTGAGCACGATCTTGGTTAGACGGCTGGGGTGCTCGCTACACCTCGGCCGTCGCCTTTTGATACCTCGCATCTGCATCGCTGCTTTCGCACCGACAACCTGCCGCGAGGCAAGCAGCCTTCAAACATCTCGGTGGTGGATTGGTGTGAGCGCCTTTCTTCTCCCCTTGGCGGGGTATCGAGTGACAGGGGCATTCACTCTAGAGAAGAAGCAGGCAAAGTAGCTGCTGCTACAGCACGAAGTCGCGGAGACTGCCAACAAATGCAGCTTCTGCTATGCGTCGCAAGCGGACCTGGCCGGCCCCGTGCTGTATCAGGTCGTTGAACGCGGCTTTGCGTGGCTGGAAAAGCGCGGGCGGCCGTGGAAGAACTGCGAGCGGCTGCTCAACACCAGCCTGCAGTTCGTTCCCCTGGCATTCCTGCTCGTTCTGCTCAGAAAACGTTGAACACGTTCTTGGATCGTGAACGTGCGCGACACCGTGACTTAGGTCCTCTCAGCTTGCGATTGACAACAGTGTTGTCTCTGCGGGCGAACTACAACCAGCGTTCCAATCACTCAGGGAACGTATCGGATGGAGCGAAAAATTCTCGTGGTCGGCGATCCGCCGGCCGCTGGCGGACGGGTGTTGCCTTACGACGGCCCGATGCTCGACTTGTATGGACATCGCGTTGCGCTGATCGGCGGCAGGGCGTACTGCGAGGGTTGTAACAGCGTGGGCATCATTGCCAAGGCTGGCGGCCCGCGGCGGCCTGAATTCATCTCCGAGGCGGCGCTGGAGGGCGACGTAGTGATCTGCCATTGCCCGGTGCCACAGCCGATCCTCTCCACATTGCAGCAGACAGCCACATGCGACGACGGCGCGTGGTACGCCGTGGGAGCAGAGTCGAGCGTGGCATCGATGGCATCGACTCACGCGGCTGTACATGGCCAGGAGATTGCTGCATCGAAGAAGATCGTGGACGAGGTTGTCACGCATCCCGCCGAGGCGGAGCAAACCGAAAACATCTGCCCCAACATGACAAACAAGGAGTTCGCCGAGCGGATGCTTGAACTGCGCGATCTGGCCGTCGCACTGATATCAAAAAGACGGTTGCCGGAACTGGCCCGCTGGGACAAGGAAGCACAATCTCGCGTCAAGCTCTGGTTTGGCGTCGCCGATTCATCGATGCGCGAGTATCTGCAAAAAGGCTTGGCTGCCTGTCTGCAGGTTCTGCGAGGACTGGAAGAGAAGAACTTCGTGCGTATGTCGAAAGAGACGGGGAAGTTTCTTTCCTGCACGCTCGATACCGCACCTGGCGTCGTTGCTGCCGTCTGCAAGCCCGAAACCGCAACGCACACGATTGCAATTGCTCTCGACTTTTGCGACCTGCGACCCAAGTCATCTGAAAAGGACTCGCAACTGAGCACGCTGATTCACGAGGTGACGCACTTCACGGACTGCTTCGACAGTGTCGACACCATCTATCATTTGGCTCAGTCTTTGGAGGGAGTGAAGACAAACCCGGCAGGCATGAAAACCAATGCGGACAGTCTTGCGGGCTACGTCATCTTTGGAGAAATCTTTGGCCGCCTATAAATTCCTCGCGGCGCTGATGGCGCTTCCCATGTTGCCCGCGCTCGCCTGCAGTCCTGTCAAATCGATCGACCTCTACTTCCCGACCGACTCGGCGGCGGTGACGACCGAACAGGTAGTCCGGCTTGTAGAGTGGATCGACATGCTCCGAAAGCGCTACCCAAATCACGAGAAGTTCTTCATCGGAGGCGCTGCTGAAATTGGCGAGCGGCACGCGAAAGCACTGGCAATCGACCGGGCCAAAGCTGCAGCAAGAATATTCCAGGAGCTTCAGCTCAGCCCAGCGCGCGTCGAACTGTCGTCGAAAGGATATGCATACGACCCGAGCGCGAGCCTGAAGGGCGAAAAACTGAGGCGGGCAGAAATCGACTTCCTGCCCGCTTGCCCGCACGAGTGCCCTTGTCAGAAGGGCGACCCACTTTCGGCGGCTCCTACAGCGCCTTCACCAGTTCCGGCACGGCCGTGAACAGGTCGGCCACGAGGCCGTAGTCGGCCACCGAGAAGATCGGCGCTTCCTCGTCCTTGTTGATCGCCACGATCACCTTGGAGTCCTTCATGCCCGCCAGATGCTGGATCGCGCCCGAGATGCCGGCTGCGATGTACAGCTGCGGAGCCACGATCTTGCCCGTCTGGCCCACTTGCCAGTCGTTCGGGGCATAGCCCGCGTCCACTGCAGCACGGCTGGCGCCGAGGCCGGCGTTCAGCTTGTCCGCCAGAGGTGCCATCACCTCGGTGAACTTTTCGGCGCTTCCGAGTGCGCGGCCACCCGAGACGATGATCTTGGCGGCGGTCAGTTCGGGACGCTCGCTCTTCGTGACTTCACGGCCCACGAAGCTGCTCTTGCCGCTGTCGGCCACGCCTGCAGCCGATTCGACTGCAGCACTGCCACCCGTGGCTGCAGCCGCATCGAAGCCGGTCGTGCGAACGGTGATGACCTTGGTCGCATCGCTGCTCTGCACGGTGGCAATCGCGTTGCCCGCGTAGATCGGACGCTCGAAGGTGTCCGCGCTCACCACGGCGGTGATGTCGCTGATCTGGGCTACATCGAGCTTCGCAGCCACGCGCGGGGCGACGTTCTTGCCGTTGGCGGTCGAGGGGAACAGGATGTGGCTGTAGTTGCCAGCGATCGCCAGGACTTGGGCTGCGACGTTCTCGGCAAGGTTTTCAGCGAGGCTCGGGCTGTCTGCGGCGATGACCTTGGAAACGCCTGCGATCTGGGCTGCGGCCTTGGCTGCTTCTGCTGCATTGGCGCCGGCCACGAGCACGTGGACGTCGCCGCCGCAGGCCAGCGCCGCGGTCACGGTGTTGAGGGTGGCCGGCTTGATGCTGGCGTGGTCGTGTTCGGCAATAACAAGTGCGGTCATGTTCAGATCACCTTCGCTTCGTTCTTCAGTTTGTCCACCAGCGTTGCAACGTCGGGCACCTTGATGCCGGCGCCACGTTTCGGCGGCTCAGCGACCTTCAGGGTCTTGAGGCGTGGCTTCACGTCCACGCCCAGGTCCTCGGGCTTGACCGTATCGAGCTGCTTCTTCTTGGCCTTCATGATGTTGGGCAGCGTCACGTAGCGCGGCTCGTTCAGGCGCAGGTCGGTGGTGATGACCGCGGGCAGCGTGAGGGAGACCGTTTCCAGGCCGCCATCGACTTCACGGGTCACCGTTGCCTTGTCGCCAGCGACTTCGACCTTGGAGGCGAAGGTGGCTTGGGGAAGATCAGCCAGTGCAGCCAGCATCTGGCCGGTCTGGTTGGCGTCGTCGTCGATGGCTTGCTTGCCGAGGATGATGAGGGAAGGCTGTTCCTTGTCGACCAGCGCCTTCAGCAGCTTGGCCACGGCCAGCGGCTGCAGTTCTTCGGTGGTTTCCACCAGGATGCCGCGGTCGGCGCCGATGGCCATGGCGGTGCGCAGGGTTTCCTGGCACTTGGCGTCGCCGCACGACACGGCGATCACTTCCGTGACCACGCCCTTTTCCTTCAGCCGCACCGCTTCTTCAACGGCGATCTCGTCGAAGGGGTTCATGCTCATCTTGACGTTGGCAATGTCCACTCCGGTGCCGTCGCTCTTCACGCGCACCTTCACGTTGTAATCGACGACCCGTTTGACGGGCACCAGAACCTTCATGGCTGTTCCTTTGAATGACGAAGAAATGAATGGATGAGCGGAGGGCTTACTCGAGCTTCGCGCCCGATTGCTTGATCAGGCGCTCCCACACCGGGCGCTCGGCCTTCCAGGCGGTGGCGAAGAGCTCGGGCGAGCTGTCCTTGATCTCGAAGCCCATGGCCGCCACGCGCTCGCGCACGTCGGGCTGCTGCGTGGCCTTGCGCACTTCCTCGGCGATGCGGTCGACGATGGGCTTGGGCGTCTTGGCGGGCACCGCGATGGCGAGCCAGCCGGTCACGCGGTAGGCCTCGTCCTTCAGGCCCTGCTCGGCCAGCGTGGGCACGTTGGGCAGCGTGCTCATGCGGCGCTCGCCGCTCACGCCGATGGCGCGGATCTTTCCGGAATCGATGTGCGGCTTGGCGACCAGCGCGCTGGCGTAGGCCATCTGGATCTGGCCGCCGATCAGGTCCTGCATCATCGGCGCCTCGCCCTTGTAGGCGACGTGGCTCATGTCCGACTGCGTCGACAGGCTCATGTGCGCGCCGGCCAGGTGCGGATAGGCGCCCACGCCGTACGAGCCGTAGGCCACCTTGCCCTTGTTGGCGACGACGTGCTTCAGCAGCTCCGGCCCGGTCTTCGCCGGCACGCTGGGGTGCACCACCAGCACCAGCGGCGCCGACGCGATCTGGTAGACCAGCGTGAGGTCGCGCGCCGTGTCGTAGGGCAGCTTCTCGTAGAGGAACTCGTTGGTCATGAGCGAATTGCTCAGCCCCAGCACGATGGTGTAGCCGTCGGGCGCGGCCTTGGCGACCGCGTCGGTGCCGATGATGCCGGCAGCGCCTGGCTTGTTGTCGATGATGACGGGCTGGCCCATGCTGGCCGACATCTTCTGGCCGATCACGCGTGCGAGCACGTCGGTGGCACCGCCCGCGGCGAAGGGCACGACCATGCGGATCGGCTTGTTCGGGTAGGCGGCCTGGGCCTGTGCCTGAGTGCCCAGCAGGGCGACGGAAGCGGTGGCGCACAGCAGCAGCGCGCGGCGGGTCGGAAGGCGGAAGGTCGTCATGGCTTGTCTCTGTCTATGTTTTCTGAAAAAGGTCACTGCGCGGTGATGCGCGTCTTGAAGGGCAGGGGCTCCAGCGCCTTGCGCAGCCGCTCCTGCAGCGGCGCGGCGAGCGGGCCCGCGGCGGCGCTGTCGATCTGAACGCGCACGAGGCTCTCGCCCTCGGTCTTCGCGATGGGCCGCGCGGTCTCGGGCACGCCGAGTTCGGCGCAGGCCTCGGCGATGGCGGCGTTCACCACCTGCAGCGCGGCCATGGCGCGCAGCTCGGGCTTGTAGATCTTGCCGACGTTGGTCATCGGCATGGTGCCGATCACCGACACCCACTTGGGCCGCGCCGGCGCCTCGTCCACGCGCGCCGAGGTGAAGGCCAGCAGCTCTTCCTCGGTCGCCGATGCGCCGGGCACCAGCGTCGCGAAGATCACGGGCAGCTCGCCCGCGTAGGCGTCGGGCGCGCCCACTGCCGCGCACAGCTGCACGGCGGGATGCGCGCCCAGCGCGTCCTCGATGGTCTTGGGGTCGATGTTGTGGCCGCTGCGGATGATGAGGTCCTTCGAGCGGCCGGTGAGGTTGAGCCGCTCCTGGTCGTCGATCCAGCCCAGGTCGCCGGTGGCGAGCCAGCCGTCGGCGGTGAAGGCCTTGGCGTTGTCCGCAGGGTCGACGAAGCCCGAGAACACGTTGGGCGACTTGAAGAGCACCATGCCCTGCTGGCCGCGCGGCATCTCGCGGTCGGTCGCGTTGCCGTTCTCGTCGAGCGCCACCACGCGCATCTGCATGTACGGCAGCCGAAAGCCGACGCAGCCCGCGGGCCCGTTCACGCCGGGCGGCGTGATGGTCGAGATGCCGGCCATCTCCGTCATGCCCAGGCTCTCGTGCACGTGCAGGCCGAACAGGCGCTCGAAGCGCGCGGCAAGCTCTGGCGCGAGCACGGCGGCGCCGGTCCGGCAGTAGGTGATGGAGGAAATGTCAGCGCCGTCCAGCGGCACGTTGGCCAGTGCCGCGAGCACGGTGGGCA
>NZ_JASMRZ010000137.1 GCF_030462475.1 Variovorax sp. CAN15 | reverse complement strand
CTGCTTGCGCGCCCTGGCCTTGGCGCGGCCCTCCGGCATCTTCGCCATATCGCTGGGCCGGCCGGCAATGTGCCATTGCACGCTGCGCTTCACTCGGCTCTGTGCTCCGCGATAGCCTGAGTCTGCCCACACCTCGTCCTCTTTGCCGTGCAGCAGATCGCTCACCTGTTCCACATCTGCCTCGTTGGCCGCCGTGGTCGTCACCGTGTGCACCAGCCCCGAGTCTGCATCCACGCCGATGTGCGCCTTCATCCCGAAGTGCCATTGGTTGCCCTTCTTCGTCTGGTGCATCTCGGGGTCTCGCTCGCCGGTGCTGTTCTTGGTCGAACTGGGTGCTGCAATGATGGTTGCATCCACGATGGAGCCGCGCTTCAGCAGCAGCCCCTTCTTGGCCAGGTGGGCGTTGACCTGCTTGAAGATGTCCTCGGCCAAGTCGCTGGCCTCAAGCAGGTGGCGGAAGTTCAGGATGGTTGTCTCGTCGGGGATCGCCTCCAGACCGAGTCCGGCGAAAGTGCGCAGCGAGGCGATCTCATACAAAGCTTCCTCCATCGCCGGGTCGCTCAGCGCGAACCAGTTCTGCATCAGGTGCACGCGCAGCATGGCTTGCAACGGGTAGGGCCGACGGCCTCGGCCTGCCACTGGATAGTGAGGTTCGATGACCTTGAGCAGTGCCTTCCACGGCACTACAAGCTCCATCTCGCCAAGGAAGACTTCGCGCCTGGTCTTCTTCCTCTTGCCCGCTTGCTCCGCATCCGCAAAACTGATCTGGCTCATCGCTCGTGCTCCTTTGCAGGGTTCAGTCCTTCATGCAAGAAACGTGCTCTTGATCAGACCTTCCTTAAGGGACCTGCGAGCGTCGGTTCCTGGCCGTCAGCCGCCATCGTAAGCCACGTCCTCCTGCCGCAGACCCACGCCGCTGCCGCGCGGCATGTCCGCCGCCCAAGTCACTGGTGCGCCAGCGCACGTCCATCCGCAATTCGCCACAGCGGCCGCACCACCAACGCCACAGCCGCCCTCACCGTGCGCAGGGCACCGGGTGCTCCCCGCAGCGAAATAAAGGGGGAGCCCGAAGGGCGGAGGACATTCGCGGAGGGGAGTACCCGGTGCCCTGCGCACGCGCCCCGAAGCAAAGGCGGCACACAGAGCAAGAGCAAAAAAAGAATCAGCGCAACGCTTCGACCAGATCAAGCACCATCCGGTCCCCACCGAACTTCTCGACCCCATGAGTCAGCAGCGCATCGACAGCCTGCGCAATGCCATGGCTCGAAGACGACTGCTCCGCCATGTCGTTGTAGTACCCCAGGTCCTTCTTCGCATTCGCCATCGAGAACTTCAGCGAATCGGTGCTGCCGGTCAGCAGCTTGGGCTTGACGCGTTCCAGCGCCACGCCGTTGCCACCGCCCTTGGCGAGCACGTCGACGAACACGTCGGGCTTCACGCCGGCGTGTTCGGCGCAGGCCGCGGCCTCGCACAGCAGCGCCACGGTGCCCAGCGACACGAAGTTGTGCAGCAGCTTCATCGCGTGGCCGGCGCCGATGCCGCCCACGTGCGTGACGTTCTCGGCGAAGCAGCGCAGCAGTGGCAGGCACGAGGCCAGCACTTGCTCGTCGCCGCCCACCAGCAGGTTCAGGCGGCCTTCGGCGGCCTCCTTGGCGGTGCGGGTCATGGGCGCGTCGATGAACTTGCCGCCCTTGGCGCTCACCGCTTCAGCCACCTTGGCAGTGGAGGCGGGCACTGCGGTGGAGCAGTCGATGACCACCGTGCCGGGGCGCAGGGTGCTCAGTGCGCCTGGACTGTCCTGAGTGCCCAGCATCACGGCCTCGACCTGCGGGGTGCCGGTGACGCACAGGATCAGCACATCGACCCGCGCGGCCAGCGAGGCCACGTCATTCACCGAGGTGGCACCGGCCTTCAGCAGGCCGTCGATGGGCTGGTTGCCCGCGTGCTCCAGCACGGTGAGCTGGTGGCCGTGCTTGACGATGTTGCTGGCGATGCCGTGGCCCATCAGGCCCACGCCGACGAGGCCGACCTTGCGCGGCGCTTGCTGCTGCTGTTCAGTGGTTGTCATGTGTTGTCTTCATCCGTGCTTGATGGCGATGGTCTTGAGGGTCGTGAAACCGAGCAGGGCCTCGAAGCCCTTCTCGCGGCCGAAGCCGCTGGATTTCACGCCGCCGAAAGGCAGTTCTACACCACCCGCCGCACCGTAATTGTTGACGAAGACCTGGCCGCAATGCAGCTTGTGCGCCATGCGCAGCTGGCGCGCGCCGTCGCGGGTCCACACGCCGGCCACCAGGCCGAAGTCCGTGCCGTTGGCCAGGCGCACCGCCTCGGCCTCGTCGGCGAAGGGCGTCAGGGCCAGCACGGGGCCGAAGATCTCGCGCTGCGCGATGTCGCTCTCGTGCGGCACGTCGCGGAACAGTACGGCCTCCTGGTAGTAACCGGTGGAAGACGCATTGGGCGACACCGTACCGCGAGCAGCCACCTTCAGGCCGGCGGCCTCGGCGGTCGCGACCATGTCGCGCACCTGGCGGAACTGCTTTTCGTTGATGAGCGGGCCCATGTCCAGGTCTTCGGCGGGCGTGCCCGCGCGCACTGCTGCAAAGCGCTTGGCGAGCCGCTGCACCACTTCTTCATAGACCGACTGCTCCACCAGCACGCGGCTGCCCGCCGAGCAGGTCTGGCCGGCGTTCTGGATGATGGCGTTCAGCAGCACCGGCTCGGCCGCGTCGAGGTCGGCGTCGGCGAACACGATCTGCGGCGACTTGCCGCCCAGCTCCAGCGTCACCGGGCAATGGCGCTCGGCGGCTGCCAGGCCTACGCTGCGGCCGGTCATGGTCGAGCCGGTGAACGAGATGTGGTCGATGCCCGGGTGCGCGCACAGCGCCGCGCCGGCTTCCTTGCCGTAGCCGGTCACCACGTTGAGCGCGCCGGCCGGAAAGCCCACCTCGGTCGCGATCTCGGCCAGGCGCAGCAGCGACAGGCTCGCGTCTTCCGCCGGCTTCACCACGCAGGCGTTGCCCGCCGCGAGGGAGGCGCCCACGCTGCGGCCCGCGATCTGCATCGGGTAGTTCCAGGGAATGATGTGGCCCGTCACGCCGTGCGGCACGCGCACGGTCAGCACGGTGTAGCCGCGCTCGTAGGGCAGGGTGTCGCCGTGCAGCTTGTCGCATGCGCCGGCGTAGTACTCCATGTAGCGGGCCAGCGCGGTGGCGTCGTTGCGCGCCACGCGCAGTGCCTTGCCGGTGTCGCGCGCCTCGAGCTGGGCCAGCTCCTCGTGGTGCTCCATGACGGCGGCGCCTAGCTTGGCGAGCAGGCGTCCGCGCTGCAGCGCGGTCATGCCGCCCCAGGGGCCGTCGAAGTTCTCGCCCATGGCCTGGCGCGCGGCGCGCACGGCGGTGTCCACGTCGGCGGCGGTGCCGCGCGCGATCTCGCCGAACTTGCTGCCGTCGCTCGGGTCGATCACGTCGATGGTGGCGTTGCCTTCGGACTGCACATGGCGTCCGTCGATGTAGTGGGCTGCTGCAACTGCTGCTGCGTTCATGGTGTCGTGTCTCCTTCCTTGGGACCGGTCAGCGCGAAGCGCGGGGCTCCGGCCAGGGTTTCTGCGTTTCGCGGATCTGCTCGAAGGCGCGGCTGAACTGCAGCACGCCCAGGTCGTCGAAGCGGCGCCCTGCGATCTGCAGGCCGATGGGCAAGCCCTCGGCCGAGTAGCCGCAGTTGATCGAGGCAGCGGGCTGCTCCGACATGTTGTAGGGCACCGTGAAGCCGATGTGCTCCAGCGGCAGCATCGGATCGTTGGTCGGCGAGGCGTGGTCGGCCGGCGCGGGCATGTTGGGTGACACCGGCGAGATTACAAAGTCGTAGGCCTTGGTAGCGGCAATTGCGGCCGCACGCACGGCGATGAACTGGCTGTAGGCGTCGAAGATGTGCGCGCCCGAGAAGCCGGCCGCGCTCTCGGCCCATTCGCGGATGTACGGCAGGATCTTCGCGCGCACCTCGGGCGCCATCGCCTGGATGTCGATGCACGAGCGCATGCGCCAGAAGTGGTCCATGCCCTGCAGCATCTTCGGCGTCATGAAGGCCGGGATCTCTTCGATCACGGCACCGGCGTCCTCGATGCGCTTCGCCGCGCGGCGCACCGCTTCGGCGATCTGCGGATCGAGTGGCAGGCCGCAGCCCGCGTCCATGTGCAGCGCCACGCGCTTGCCCTTGATGAACGACGGGTCGACCTCGAAGGCCGTCCAGTCGATGACGGGCGGCGGCAGCTCGGAGTAGTCGCGGTCGTCGGGCTGTGCGACCGAGGCCATCATCAGCGCCGAGTCGGCCACGGTGCGTGTCATCGGGCCGGCGCAGCGGCCCATGTAGGGCGAGCTCAGCGGAATGCGCCCGAAGCTGGGCTTGAGCGTGTAGATGCCGCACCAGCTCGCCGGCAGGCGCAGCGAGCCGCCGATGTCGGTGCCCACGTGCAGCGGGCCATAACCGGCCGCGGCGGCGGCGCCGGCGCCCGCACTGGAGCCGCCGGGCGTGCGCGACAGGTCCCAAGGGTTGCGCGAGAGTTCATGAAAGCTCGACAGTCCCGACGACAGCATGCCCAGGTCGGGCATGGTGGTCTTGGCGACCAGCACCGCGCCGTCTTCCTTCAGGCGCGCGGCGGGCGGCGAGTCGTAGCTCATCGGCACCAGCTCGTAGGCGGCGGTGCCCAGCGGCATCGCATCGCCCTTGGTCGCGAGGTTGTCCTTGATGGTCACGGGCACGCCGTCGAGCGTGCCGAGCGGCTTGCCGGCGAGCCAGCGGGCTTCGGAGGCGCGGGCCTGCTCCAGCGCCAGTTCGGGGCGGAAGAGCCAGGTGGCATGCAGCTCGGGCTCGTAGGCGGCGATGCGCTCGTTCACCGAACGCGCCACTTCCACCGGCGAGAGTTCCTTGGAGGCATAGGCCGCGCGCAGCTCCTGCACGCCCAGGGAATACAGCGGCTTCGATGTCGACGTGCTCATCGCATCAGCCCCACGAGATCGCGGCCAGGTCGTTCACCACGATCGGCATGCTCGGCCACAGGCCCTTCACTTCCTTGCGCGCGATGGTCGGGAACACAGCCTGGTAGAGGAAGCCGTTGACCGCGTCGGTCGCCAGCATGCGCTGGGCATCGGCCAGCAGGTCGGCGCGGTGCTTCTTGTTCTCTTCGTTCTGGATGGTGACGAACAGGTCGCGGAATTTCTTCGAGTCGTAGCCCCAGTAGTAGTCGGGCTCGGTGTACTTCACGAGGTCGAAGGGCTCCACGTGCGCGACCATGGTCAGGTCGAAGTCGTGCGCGCCGCCGAAGGTGCCGCTGAGCCACTGGGCCCACTCGACGTTCTGGATCTTCACGTTGATGCCGATCTGCGCGAGCTGCGCGGCGATCACCTCGCCGCCCTGGCGGGCGTAGGAGGGCGGCGGCAGCTGCAGGCGCAGCTCCAGCGGCGTCTTCACGCCGGCCTCGGCCAACAGTTTCTTCGCGTTTTCCACGTCGAAGGGGTTCATCGCGGTGGTGTCGATGAAGCCCGGCGCGCCCATCGCGTAGTGGCTGCCGATGGGCTTGCCAAAGCCGTCGGCGGCGCCCTGGATGATCGCGTTGCGGTCGATGGCCGCCAGGATCGCGCGGCGCACGCGCACGTCGTCCAGCGGCTTCTTGCGGTTGTTGATGGTCAGGATCACCTTGCCGCGCGTGCCCACCTCGATCACCTGGAAGCGCGCGTTGCCCTTGAACTGGCTCACCGAGCGCGTGCCCGCGCGCGGGAAGATGTCAATGTCGTTCGACAGCAGCGCGGCGGTCTGCGCGGCAGTGTCCGACATGAAGCGGAAGACGAACTTCTGCGTCTTCGCGAGGTTCGGATCGCGGTAGGTCGGCGACTTCACCAGCGTGCACGAGGCACCGCGCTGCCATGCCGCCAGCTTGTAGGGGCCGGTGCCCACGGGTGCGGTGGCGTTGGTCTCGGCGCTCCTGGGCTCCACGATGCAGGCGGTGGACTGGCCCAGCATGAAGGGCAGGTCGGGGTTCGACAGCGTGCTGTTGACGCCCACCGTGTACTCGTCGAGCACCACGGTGCCGATCTCGCTGAAGAAGCGCTTGTCCTTGTTGGTGCTCTTGGCGCCGCCCGCGCGGTCGAAGGAGAACTTCACCGTTTGCGCGTTGAAGGGCTGCCCGTTCTCGAAGCGCACGCCTTTGCGCAGCTTGAAGACGAAGGTCTTCATGTCGGGCGACGACGACCAGCTCTCCGACAGCATCGGCGTGACGCTGCCGTCGGCGTTCACCTTGGTGAGCGTCTCGAAGATGTTGTACTGCGTGATTTCCGCGATGGCCGATGCGGCGCCGCTGGTCGGGTCCAGGCCCGGCGGTTCGAGCGGCATGCCGATCGTCAGCGTGTTCTTGCCGGCCTGCGCGCGGGCCTGGGGCAGGAAGACACCCGGGATTGCCGCGGCCATGGCGGAAGTCATGAGTGTGCGTCGCTTCAACATTCGATAGTTCCTGGAGGTGAGTGTGAAAGGGAAGAAAAAGAGTGCTCGTCCCGGCTAGCGCGATGGCGTGTGGAGGACGGCGGAAAGCAGGGTGCGCGTGTACTCGTGCTGCGCGTGCTCGAACAGGTCGGCCGGACGGCCGCGCTCCACGATGCGGCCCTTGAAGACCACGCAGACCTCGTCGCACAGATGGTTGACCACCGCCAGGTCGTGACTGATGAGCAGGTAGCTGATGCCGAACTGCTGCTGCAGGTCCTGCATCAGGTTGAGCACCTGGGCCTGCACCGAGACGTCGAGCGCGCTCACGGGCTCGTCGGCCACGATGAGCTTGGGGCGCGTGATGAGCGCGCGCGCGATGGCGATGCGCTGGCGCTGGCCGCC
>NZ_JASMRZ010000136.1 GCF_030462475.1 Variovorax sp. CAN15 | reverse complement strand
CTTCGCGACCGAGCCGAAGCCCGGGCAGCAGTCGGTCAGCGGCAGGTCGTTGTCGATGGTCTTGGGCACGTGGATGGCCTGCAGCGCATAGCCCATCGACTGCGAGAGCTGGCTCACCTTGAAGCAGGTGTCGGCCGAATCGCCGCCGCCGTTGTAGAAGAAGTAGCCGATGCCGTGCGCCTTGAACACCTCGATCAGCCGCTCGTACTCGCGGCGGTTGCTCGACAGTCCCGAGGACAGCATGCCGTAGTCCGGCATCGTGGTCTTGCTCACGATCACCGTGCCCGCTTCTTTCAAGCGTGCAGCCGGTGGCGCGTCGGCAGCCGCAGGCTTCAGGTCGACGGCGGCCGTGCCCGCGGGCATCGGGTCGCCGCGCGTCGCGATGTTTTCCTTGATGGTGGCCGGCACGCCGTCCAGCGGCCCGCGTGCGTCCCCACGCAGCCAGCGCGCCTCGGAGGCCCGCGCCTGCTCGAGCGCGGCCTCGGGCCTGAAGAGCCAGGTGGCCTGCAGGTGAGGCTCCCATCGCTCCACCTGCGCGATCACGGCCCGCGTGACCTCGACCGGCGAGAGCTTGCGGTCGCGGTAGGCGGCGGCGAGCTCCTGCGCGGAAAGGTCGTTCAGCTCCACGAGAGTGCGGAGAGGTCGTTGACGAAGATCGGGTTCTCCTTCCAGATGCCCTTCACGCTCTTCTTCGCGACCGTCGGGAACTGCGGCTGGTAGAGGAAGCCGTTGGCCGCGTCGGTGGCCAGCATCTTCTGCGCGTCGCCCAGCAGCTTGTTGCGCTCGGCGGCGTTGGCGGTTGTCTTGATCTTGTCGAACAGCGCGTCGAAGGCCTTCGACTGGTAGCCCCAGTAGTAGTCGGGCTTGGCGTAGTTGCCGAGGTCGAAGGGCTCCACGTGCGACACGATCGTCAGGTCGTAGTCCTTGTTGCCGTAGGTGCCGCTGAGCCACTGGGCCCATTCGACGTTCTGCACCTTCACCACGATGCCGATCTTGGCCAGCTGCGCCACGATCACCTCGCCGCCCTGGCGCGCGTAGGGCGGAGGCGGCAGCGTCATCTTCAGTTCGAGCGGCGTCTTCACGCCGGCCTCGGCCAGCAGCTTCTTGGCCTTCTCGATGTCGAAGGGGTTGATGCCGGTGGTGTCCACATAGCCCGCGGCGCCCGGCACGTAGTGGCTGCCGATGGGCACGCCGAAGCCGTCGGCCGCGCCCTCGATCACCGCCTTGCGGTCGATGGCCGCAAGGATGGCGCGCCGCACGCGCACGTCGTCCAGCGGCTTTCTCTTGTTGTTGATCGACAGGATGGTCTTGGCGCGCGAACCGGCCAGGATCACCTGGAACTGCGGGTTCATCTTGAACTGCTGCACCACGCGCGTGCCGATGCGCGGGAACACGTCGATGTCGCCCGAGAGCATGGCCGCGGCCTGCGCGGCCGTGTCGGAGATGAAGCGGAAGGTGACCTTGTTGATCTTCGCGGTGGCGGGGCTGCGAAAGCCTTCCCACTTGCTCAGCGTGATCGACGAGCCCCTGGCCCAGTTGTCGAGCTTGTAGGGACCGGTGCCCACCGGCTTGGTGGCGTTACCCTCGGCGCTCTTGGGCTCGACGATCACGGCCGTGGCCTGGCCCAGCACGAAGGGCAGGTCGGGGTCGATCTCCTTGTTGATGACGACCACCGTGTAGTCGTCGACCACCTGCGTGCTCAGGTTGGCGAAGGTGCGCTTGTCCTTGTTGGTGCTCTTCTCGCTGCCGGCGCGGTCGAACGAGAACTTGACGGTGGCCGCGTTGAACGGTTCGCCGTTCTGGTATTTCACGCCACGCTTCAGCTTGAAGGTGTAGGTCTTGAGGTCGGGCGAGATCTCCCAGCTCTCGGCCAGCAGCGGCGTGACGCTGCCGTCGGAGTTGATCTTGGTGAGCGTCTCCAGGATGTTGTACTGCACCACCTCGGCAATGGCGGCCGCGGCGCCGGTGGTCGGGTCGAGCCCCGGCGGCTCGAGCGCCATGCCGATCACGATGGCGTCCTTCCTGCCCTGCGCCATGGCGGCGAGCGGGCTGGCCAGCGCCACGGTGGCGCCGGCGGTGGTAAGGAGGGTGCGACGGTTCAACATACGTGTGTTCTCCGGAAAAACAAGCCAGATTCGATGGCGGACGACTGCTGCGGCGCACGCCGTGCCCCGAAGGGAGGCGCGGCGCCGCGAAAGACTCGACAAGCAGCACGAAAGATGCCACCTGCGCGACCGGTCATTTTGATGCAGCAGGTACGTCGCCGCGCGGCCCGAGGGCCGGTTTTTACTCGGGACGTTCCCGTATGCGGGGCGTCCGGCTGGGCTCAGGCCCAGCTGATCAGGTCCAGCTGATCAGGTCCAGGACAGGGCCGCGATGTCGTTCACGAAGATCGGCGTGTCCTTCCACAGCCCGCGCAGGTTGCGCGCCGCCACGGTGATGAACTGCGGCTGGTACAGGAAGACGTTGGCCGCGTCTTCCGCCAGCAGCCGCTGCGCGTCGCCCAGGTAGCGCAGGCGGTCGGCGGAGCGCGCCGCGTTGCGCGCCTTCTCGAAGATCTCGTTGAACTTCGGCGACTGGTAGCCCCAGTAGTACTCCGGCTTGGTGTAGTTCACCAGGTCGAAGGGCTCGACGTGCAGGATCAGCGAGAGGTCGTAGTTCTTGTTGCCGTAGGTGCCGCTGATCCACTGCGCCCATTCGACGTTCTGGATCTTCGCGACGATACCCACCTTGGCGAGCTGCGCGGCGATGAGCTCGCCGCCCTGGCGTGCGTAGGGCGGTGGCGGCAGCACGAGATCGAGTTCGAGCGGCGTTTTCACGCCCGCCTCGGCCAGCAGCTTCTTCGCTTTCTCCACGTCGTAGGCGTTGATGCCGGTGGTGTCGACGTAGCCGGGCGCGCCCGGCACGTAGTGGCTGCCGATGGGCACGCCTCGGCCGTCGACGGCGGCCTCTATCACCGCCTTGCGGTCGATGGCCGCCGAGATGGCGCGGCGCACGCGCACGTCATCGAGCGGCTTGCGCCTGTTGTTGATGGCGAGGATGGTCTTGCCGCGCGAGGCGTTGAAGACGATCTGGAAGCGCTTGTCGTTCTGGAACTGCGGCAGGCTGCGCGACACCGATGCATGCGGGAAGAGGTCGACGTCGCCCGAGAGCAGCGCGGTGGTCTGCGCGGCCGGCTCGGAGATGAAGCGGAAGCTGGCCTTGCGGATCTGCACCGTGTCGGCGCCGCGCCAGCCATCCCATTTGGCGAGCACGATGCTCGAGCCCTTGGCCCAGTTGTCGAGCCTGTAGGGGCCGGTACCGACGGGCTTGGTGGCGTTGGTCTCCACCGTCTTCGGCTCGACGATGATGGCCGAGGCCTGGCCGAGAAGGAACAGCAGGTCGGGCTCGATCTCCTTGGTGATGAGCACCACCGTGTGCTCGTCGACCACCTGCGTCGCGATGTTGGTGAAGGTGCGCTTGTCCTTGTTGGTGCTGTTGGCCGCGGCCGCGCGGTCGAACGAGAACTTCACGCTCTGCGCGCTGAAGGGCTCGCCGTTCTGGAACTTCACGCCGCGCTTGAGCCTGAAGGTGAGCGTCTTCAGGTCGGGCGAGGCTTCCCAGCTCTCGGCCAGCAGCGGCGTGACGCTGCCGTCGGAGTTGATCTTGGTGAGGGTTTCGAAGACGGTGTAGAGCACCACCTCTGCGATCTCCGCGCCGGCCTTGGCCGTGGGGTCCAGGCCCGTGGGCTCCAGCGTGAGTCCGATGACCAGCGCATCCTTTTTCTTCTGTGCCAGCGCGATGGTCGGCAAGGCCAGCGGGGTCAGGGCTGCGGCGCCGGTGGCGAGCAGGGTGCGTCGTTTGAGCATGAAGCGGTGTCCTCGAAACAGGGGGCAGGCATCATCCGCGACGGCGCGCGCGTGCGCAACCAGATGCTTATGACCCACTCATCCTAAGGAGGCGGGACGACGCTTCGATGTCAGCCTGGCAGCAGCGTGCCGCCGGCGGGCGTGCGTGGCACTGCGTCGAGCAGCGTGCGCGTGTACTCGTGCTGCGCATGCTGGAAGAGCTCGGCGGGCGCTCCCTGCTCCACGATGTGGCCCTTGAAGACCACGCACACGTTGTCGCAGAGATGGTTGACCACTGCGAGGTCATGGCTGATGAGCAGATAGCTGATGCCGAACTGCTGCTGCAAGTCCTGCATCAGGTTGAGCACCTGGGCCTGCACCGACACGTCGAGCGCGCTCACGGGCTCGTCGGCCACGATGAGCTTGGGGCGCGTGATGAGCGCGCGCGCGATGGCGATGCGCTGCCGCTGGCCGCCCGAGAACTCGTGCGGGTACTTGTCCATGTCGGTGGTGCGCAGGCCGACGGCGGCGAGCGTTTCGGCGGCGCGTTCGCGCTGCTCGGCGCGGGTGGTGGCCGCGAGTGCTTCGAGCGGCTCGGCGACGATGCGTGCCACCGTCTGGCGCGGGTCGAGCGAGCCGTACGGGTCCTGGAACACCATCTGGAAGTCGCGCCGCGCGACGCGCAGTTCTTCCTTCGAGAGCGCGTGCAGGTTTCGGCCTTCGAGCGAGACGGTGCCTGAAGTGGGCGTATCGAGTGCCATCACGAGACGCGCGATGGTCGATTTGCCCGAGCCTGATTCGCCGACGATGCCCACGCTCTGGCCGGCCTGCACTTCGAAGCTCACGCCGTTGAGCGCCTTCACGCTCGGCGGCGGGCCGAATAGCTTCTCGCGCGGCAGCGCGTAGTGGCGCACGAGATCGGTGACCCGCAGCAGCGGCGTCGAAGCACTGGTGGCGGCCGTGCTCATCGCGCGATGGCCTCCCCGGCTTCAAGCGTGGCGATCTCTTCCAGCCTGATGCAGCGCACCGCATGGTCCTGCGGAAGCATCGTGGCTGGCGGCCGGGTGGTCGTGCAGGCGTCGACGGTGTAGCTGCACCGTCCCGCGAAGGGGCAGCCCTTCGGCAGATCGACCAGCTCGGGCACGCTGCCCTTGATGGTGGCCAGCCGCACGCCGCGGGGCGCACCGATGACGGGGCGCGCTGCGAACAGGCCTTGCGTGTACGGATGGGCGCGCCGTGCGAACACGGCTTCGGTAGGGCCGCTCTCGACCACGCTGCCGCCGTACATCACGAGCATCTTCGACACTGTCTGCGCGATCACGCCGAGGTCGTGGGAGATCAGGATCAGCGCCATGCCGCGCTCGGCCACGAGGCTCTGGATCAGCTCGAGGATCTGCTTCTGGATGGTCACGTCGAGGGCAGTCGTCGGCTCATCGGCAATCAGCAGGTCGGGCCCGCAGGCGAGCGCCATCGCGATGCCGATGCGCTGGCGCTGCCCGCCGGAGAATTGGTGCGGGTAGGCGTCGAGGCGCGAGGCAGCATCCGGAATGCCCACGCGCTCCAGCAGCGCGAGCACTTCCTTGCGTGCGTCGGCTTTCGAGAGCCCGCGATGCAGCCGCAGCGGCTCGCCGACCTGGCGCGCGATGGTATGCACCGGGTTCAGCGCCGTCATCGGCTCCTGGAAGATCATGCCGATGCGGTTGCCGCGGATCTCGCACATCTGCTTCTCTGGCAGTCCGACGAGCTCGGTGCCGTCGAAGCGGATGCTGCCGCCGACCTTCGCGGTGGCAGGCAGCAGGCCCATGAGCGACATCACGGTGATCGACTTGCCGCAGCCCGACTCGCCGACGATGCCCAGCGTTTCGCCGCGCTCGAGCGAGAAGCCGACGCCGCGCACTGCCTCTGCCGGGCCGCGCTGCGTCTGCAGGCCGATGTGGAGGTCCTTGACTTCGAGCAGGGGCATCTTGCTTACCTCGCCTACCTTGCTCTCGCGAGTCGTGGATCGAGCAGGTCGCGCAAGCCGTCGCCGAGCAGGTTCAGGCCAAGCACCGCGAAGGCGATGGCCATGCCCGGAAACACCGCGAGCAGCGGCGCCTGGAACATCATCGTCTGGGCCTCGCTGAGCATGCGGCCCCACGAGGGTTGCGGCGGCTGCGTGCCCAGGCCGAGGTAGGAGAGGGCGGCCTCGGCCAGGATGGCGATGGCGAAGCGGATGGTGATCTGCACGATCAGCACGGCCGAGATGTTCGGCAGCACGTGCTGCATGGTGATGGCGAAGCTGCCCTTGCCGCAGGCGCGTGCGGCGGCGACGTACTCGCGCGACCAGATCGCATTGGCCGATGCGCGTGTGATGCGCGCGAAGGTCGGGATGTTGTAGATGCCGATCGCGATGATCGCGTTGACGATGCCGGCGCCGAACACCGCCGTCATCATGATGGCCGAGAGGATCGCGGGAAAGGCCAGCGAGAAGTCGGTGAGCCGCATGATGGCTTCCTCGACCCAGCCGCGCTTTGCAGCAGCGAGCAGGCCGAGCGCGGTGCCGACCACGAGGCCGATGCCCACCGCGATCACGCCCACCAGGATGGATGCGCGCGCACCGACGAGCAGCAGCGAAGCCACGTCGCGGCCGTAGGTGTCAGTGCCCAGCCAGTGCGAGCCCGTCGGCGGCTTCAGCTTGGCGGCCATGTCCATCTCGTAGGGCGACCAAGGCGTCCACACCAGCGAGACGGCGGCTGCCAGCAGCAGGAGCAGCGTGAGCGTGCCGCCCAGCACGAAGCTGCGGTGATGCAATGCGCGGCGCCAGAAACCCGGCACCTTGAGCGCGGCGGCGCTGGGAGCGGTGACGGTGCTCATATGTCGCTGGCCTTGATGCGCGGGTCGATGACGGCATAGAGCACGTCGACCACGAAGTTCACGATGACCACCATGGCCGCCAGCAGCATCACGCAGTTGCGCACCACGATCAGGTCGCGGTTGCTGATGGCCTGGAAGATCAGCCGGCCCAGGCCGGGAAGATAGAACACGTTCTCCACCACGATGGTGCCGGCCAGCAGTTCCGAGAACTGCATGCCCATGAC
>NZ_JASMRZ010000135.1 GCF_030462475.1 Variovorax sp. CAN15 | reverse complement strand
AACTCCGCTTCCAATTGCTCGCATGCGCGTGCCAAATGCCAATGATCGTTGAATGGCGTGTGCACCGTCCGCTTAATCGGATGCACTTTGCTAATTGCGATATGGAGATGGACGTTCTCCGTGTCGTAATGAGCTGCACTTACGCGCTGATGCTCTTCAAAGCCAATGGCAGCGCAAATACGCTTTTCAATTGCGGCGAGCACGTCGTCTGATGGATTCTCGCCCGCCCTGAAGGAAACGATGAGGTGATAGGTCTTATCGGCCTTCGAGCGCCGATTAAGTTGTTGGTTCGCCTGGACCTCGATCCCAGCCGATATTGGGTCGGTCGAATGGCAATTCGTGATGGAAACCAATCCGACCCGTTCGGAATTCCCTTGCGAGTCGGTGATGTAGCGGACCAGCTCTGCGAAGTTGCTCCGCCGCGATGAACGCATGGGAACCTGCTTCGCGATCATCCGACGCAACCCAATTTAGCGGCTAAATTGCTCAAGAGGTCACGACAGTCTTCATGACTGCGCGCATCTCCTCCTGGGTGGACTCGATTCCTTGGAGCGCTTTCAAAAGCATCCGGCGTAGCTCCTCCTGTGAGTAGCCAGCAAGCCGCTTGTCGTTGGTCAGCCAAAGCTTGAGCAGCCCCCCGAGCCGGCCCAGGTCTGCGTTGATCTTGGCAAGGTCGCTCACCCGCTCGTAGTCGACAACGCTACGAACCTCATAGCCAAGCCCAATCCGGCGCATGAACACCGATGTATGCAAGCCTGCCTGGTCGGCCTTTCGATCAATCGCCTCCTTCTCCTCTGGCAATACCCGCACGTAGATGGGCGAACTCGACTTGCGCGTGGGTTTTTTCTCTGTCATCTGTTGCTCTTCAAGGCGGTAGCCGTCAGTCCCACAGGGCAGGAATCCCGTTGAGCACCGAAGGTGCGAATAAGGGAGCGAAGAGATAGAGCCGGCGCAGCCGGTGCTAGCTCTTCGCCTATCCTGCCCCGCCCTGCGGGGTCATTACTCCAAGGGAATGCTACCACTGCATTTCGATTTATCCGCCGTATCAACCATGCAAGCCCTTCATCTTTGTTCGATATGTCGAATTCAAGCCACGAGCTTCATATAATCGACTGCCGCAGGGCGACTACCGGCTATCGACGGCGGTTCTTTCGCCATTGAGTAGGAAGCGCAATGAATGAGAAATGGAAATGGCCAGTAAGTACACGGATGAGCTCGCCGCCTGGGTCCGAAGGCAGGACGCAAACGGCCGCGGCAGGAACCTCGTCGCGTTTCTGGCAGTAAAGCCGGACGTCTCGGCCGCGCTTGCCGAGGGCTACTCGGTCAAGACCATCTGGACCCACATGAACGCCACGAAGCGCATCGAATTCGGCTACGAGACATTCCTGAGCTACGTGCACAAGCAGCTGAAACCAGCCCGAGGCAAAACTGCCGCGTCTACCCGTGACTCAGTTCCGTCGACGCAAATCCAGAGATCGCTCTCGATTGATGACGCTCGAGCAAAGGCGAAGCAGCCGTCCGGGGAACACGCCCCTGCGGCGGCCATCCGGCCCCATGTCGCCCCCTCAATGCCAGCCTTCAGCTTTACCCCAATTTCCCCATCAAGATAGGAAACCCATGGCAAAAATTCACATGCTGCTACAAGGAAAAGGCGGTGTCGGTAAATCTTTTATCGCATCCACCATTGCTCAATATAAAAGAAGCCTTGGGCAAACTCCGTTGTGTATTGACACCGATCCCGTGAACGCAACGTTTACAGGGTTCAAGGCCTTGAAGGTGCGCCGCATTGAGCTCATGTCAAACGAGGAAATAAACCCAAGGAATTTTGACGCCCTAGTCGAGCTAATTGCGGCCAGCGAGCATGATGTGGTAATCGACAATGGAGCCAGCTCTTTCGTGCAGCTCGCTCACTATTTGGTCACCAATCAGGTGCCGCAGCTACTGCATTCAATGGGACATGAACTAATCATCCATTCTGTGATCACCGGGGGACAGGCGTTCGACGACACTCTCCACAACCTGGTGCAAATTGCGCCGCAGTTTCCAGTCGAAGCAACGTTCGTCGTTTGGCTGAACCCGTACTGGGGGCCCATTGAGCACAAAGGAAAATCGTTCGAAATGCTTTCTGAATACGAGCGCATCAAAGATCGAATTGCTGCGATTGTTTCCATTCCAGTGCTCAAGGCGGAGACCTATGGCCGCGACCTTTCCGAAATTCTTCAAATGCGCCTAACGTTCGATGAAGCGCTCGAAAAGTCGGCGACGGGCATCATGACCAGACAGCGCCTATCCATCATCCGTAGTCAGCTTTACGGCCAGATGGCTCACGCGCGGGTGATCTGACCATGACCGCGGTCGACGAGCTCATTCAAAAGATCGCGACGAAGAACGGTGTGATGGTTGGCCGCGACGACCCCGTGATGATCGTGCACACGATCTTGGAGCTATTCCAAGCAGACCTGCGCGACGCGCAAACCGCACTTCTCCGGGCGCACCGGGAGGAACTCGAAGCTCACGCCGGCCGGTGGGGAGCAGAGGCCAAAGAAAAAGCTGAGCGCATCCTCACCGCCGCGCTGAGCGCGAGCAAAGCCTTGATGTCGGAAGCGCTGAATGAGGGAGCCTCGATCTCGGCTAAAAGGCTCGCGGAGCAAGTTGAAGCCTCTCTGGAGGAGGCCAATCGGTCCGTTGCGGCCGCTCAAATGACAAGCAGGGCAAGCCTCGTCGCGGCCGGAATCACCGTACTGGCAGCGACGATCACGTTGATCGCCGTGCTCCTCAAGTAGAACGTTGAAGCGAAATCGAGTGGACTCTGCCCGATTCGGCACCTTGCGCATTCGCGACGCGCTTTTTGGCTCGATCTTGAAGGAGCAGATGCTGCTCGTGCACACGTCGCGCTTGTCGCGCTTGCTCCCAAGAATCCACCAGCTCCGGATCTTGAGCGCGAAGTTTTTGTTTTGCCAAATGCTCGATCAACGGACCAGACGGCAGCATGCCGTCCCTCACTTCACGCACGCGCTCAAGACGCCCGTGCATTCGCCTGAGCAACGCCAGATTGGCCTGAGTCTCTGCCTGCCACTTTGATCGAGTCGACGGAAGGGAAAGAATGCCTGGCCTCTGTTGCTCGACCCGTTGAAGACGTTTTGTCTGATCCTCGATCAGAACTTCTAAGCGGTCCTCAAGACGTTGAACCTGCAAAGACGTCGCTTGCAGTCTCGTCGCGAAGCTAGAGAGGTATTCGACCTCGATGTAGCTGGTTGCGATGTCAACCTCGTTGGCGTCCTCCGCCTCAGAAGCTCGCACTGCGAGCGCTTCTGCCTCAGTATCGCTCGATCGGGGTCCGGAATTGAGCGTGGCGCCCTGCCCTCCTGGCCGTTGATTGTGGGAAAGGGGCGTGTGGGTCGTAAGTGGAAAAGCGGCCATTCATCGATTTGAATTTAGCCGCTAAATTCAGCGCGTTTTACCTCGCGAGAGCTTTTGCGGCGATGTTGCAACCGCCCTGCCCTCTATGTAGCTGATGGCAACGGCGGAACCCGAATCAGGTACTTTATCGAAATCTGACGCATTGTGCTTGACGACCGCCCTCCCCTCCAACTGATACACCGCATCTGCATCGGCGTGTAGAACTACGCCGTCTACTGACTTTGCTTTGTCTGCGGCCTGGGCTCCATGGAGGTTGTAGTAGCCAGGTCTAATGCCGTTGGCTTTCTCGACCTTTTCAACGGTCCATTCATTGGGACCTTTTTCGACCTGAACGATCTTCTGGCCGTTCATCACGACGAGGCGCTCTTTTTTCATTCCGTTCCCCTCGTTGGGCTTGCCTTAATTTGCTGTTTATCTCGAATACACACACGGACCGCCCTTGCTCGTAGGGTGCGAAATTTTAGGGCCACGAGTGGGCATCGTCAGAATTTCGCGCGCCTAGGCGCGTAGGTCAACGACCATTCTTTCGTATTCGTGCGGGTCCGCAATCCCGGGTACGGGTTAGTACTTTGTAGTACATAACTCCAACTTGGAGCAGGCGGTTGACAAGGAGGAGGGCGTCGCCGAATTTAGCCGCTAAATTGAGACTATCGGCTGACCCGCTTGGCAAGCGGCACAAGGCGCTTGGGAGAAACACGGGGAAGTGAAGTCACATGCCCCGAATGGCTCGGCGCAGCTTCACGGTGAATTCGAACGATGCTGGGATTTCAAACCACTCTCTTACATAGTTGACTGCCGTTGTGTGCGCCCTTCGCCAGGTCGCGGCATCATTGATCTCCGCTCGTGTCATTTCCAGAATGCCAACACGCAGTTCCTTCTCCCAGGCAAGAAAGCAATCCGCAACTCGTGCGGGCCGTCCGATTGAAGCCTCAAGCGAAGAATAAAAGCGCTTTGTAGCCCCGTGCATGGACATGACTACTTTTTGCGGGTCGTCTACGACCACCCGCAGATTTGTATCAAGTTCGCTTCTAGACATTTTCCGATTGTAGAAGTGGGCATATGTGCATTGCCTCAACTTGGGGCCGTGGAGCCAAGATCCGGGAGACTACCAAGTAAGAACTCGCATCCACCGACCACTCTCGGGCGTAGTATCAAAGTGTGCTTTTGTGTGAGGAGAAAGCGATGGGGATGAGACTTACCGTGCCGCCACAGTACGTTGACCGGTTTCAATTTGTGTTTCATGTCGATCAGAGTGACGGGCAAACAGTTGTGTGCCGAGCAGAAATCTTTGATCGTTCGGCTCTCACAGCGACGCTACAGATTGCGTCGAACAAGCTCACACGCTTGGAGGTTACAGATGCAATCCTTGAGCGCTGCGACCGGCGAATGCCCGGCTTGAAGGCGAAGCGTCTCTGGCTTCGATGAGGGCTTCGGAACGGCACCAAGGGCAGCCTCGCATCCCATTTCCGTGAGCAACTAGTGCGCCGGCTCGGCGTAACGGGCGGGATGACGTGCCACCAGGGTAAGGACACCCGAACAGCCTGCGAAATTTAGCGGCTAAATTGCGCCCGTTGCAACGTAGCGGCGCCCTGTTCTTTAGGTGGCGATCCACTCCTTGCAACGGGAGGTCAGATGCTCCAAAAGCGAATCGGTAGATGAAGACGCCTCACTACTGGCCACCATGCCAGCCAACTTACTGGCTTGAAAAATTCTAGCCGTCCCAGTCAACGAACCGTCTGCGGACGTGTGCACAAGAGAGAAATCGAACCGCCACTCGCCGTAGACGGAACTACCGATCTCCTGCGGAAACACCATTGYTTTCATGCTCGACAGCCTGCCGACTCACTCAGTGAGCGCTCGTGCCACAGTATCTTGGACCCCGGAAGGCTACGCGGGGCCGGAATCCGCCTCAAGCTTCAAGACCAGCTCTGAATACAGGCGATCGATTTCCGCTTCCCATGCGGTCCCCGCATCGAGCAATGCCCAGTCGCTCAACTGTTGCGTCTCTCGATCAGTGGCCGCTCCCACGGTGGGATAGGGCGCCAGCAGAACTCCAGCCCTGCGCAGGGCCTGTTCCTTCTCGAATCGGGTGAGCGTCGCCATTCAGTGTGATTTTACAGCTCCGCCCAGGTGGCGGGAGCTCTATACCTATGCCTGCCTTCGACTCGTCCTTCCGAGCGCGAGTGCGGCCCGCCGAGCTGGATCTTTCCCGCGCGGCGAACCGGCGACAGAAAACGGCGGGAGTGCTTCGCCCCTAAGTGGCCGATCGCAGGAGAAACACGGTTCCATTCCGGTTGAGAAAAGTTTGTCCCAATGCCATCGGCATCATCCAACGCCTTGAGAAAACTTGAATAAGGATAATGACTTAGCGCACTGTGTGGAAAATTAGCGCGGTTTAAACTCGTTTTTCACAAGGGATGATTACAGGAGAAATCATCCCTGTATTGTGCGAAAATCGTTTCGCGCCGCCGGCGTTGAAAGGCTTTCCCGTGAGTGACTACCTCGCACGTTTCCAATCCTCAACCTGGCGCAAGGTCGACCCCGAACTCACCCGTCGTTGGGAATGGGATGCTCGTTTTCACGGCGACAAGAACATCAAGGTTCAGGCGGCCAGCGCGAAGCGCGCCGCAACCACCATGATGAAGATGCCCGACCAGTTCAGCAACGTGAAGCCTGAGCACGAACTTGCGCTCAAGGCCGCCGCCAGCGCGCTGCGGGCAATGGCGGAAGAGCTGAAGACCTTGGCAGGGTGGGCGAAGGACTACCACGCGTTCTGCGCAGCAGAAATGAAGAAGGAGGAGGGCGCCCGCCTCGAAGCAGTGGCGCAAACGCGCTGGGGCAACGACGAGAGCGCGGTTGAGTTCGAAACGTCCCTCATCCAAGAGCTGGGAACTCCGGACGGCCGCTTGACCTTTGCGGCCTGGTGCCACTCGGTCGGTAAGTACCGCCAGTGCGCCCTTGAGCAGATCAGTTGTCAAATCGACCACCTGTCTGCGGGTCCAACGCCGCGACTGAGGGCCGCACTGACCATCGAGCAGGCCAAGGACTTGAACCGCGGTACTCACCTTTGGGACACGCGGTCCGGCCCGATGGTCACGTGCAGCTGGAGGGACTACGAAGAGTATCTGGCCTACCGCAAGGAGGTGGCGAAGACCTCTGCGCGGGTTTTCCAAATTGCCGGTCGGCAACCCTGACACGCTGACCCGAATCCGATCGGCCCAATTTAGCCGCTAAATTTTTGAGCATGAGGACCTCGATGACCGCCGCCGCCCGCGATTACCTGGCCGCCAAGGACCGCTGGCACAACGAGCTCGCGGCTTTCGCGCGGGCCGACCAGGAGCGCTTTCCGGCGCCCGGCGGCGTCATGTTCGTGGGCAGCTCGCCGTCTTCGTGGCTTACCGAGGTGGCCACCGACTGCTCCTCGAACTTGGCGACGGCCGACAGCGGCACGAGCGCCGTGGCCGTGTTGCTCAGCACGTTGCCCGAGAACATGACCGGAA
>NZ_JASMRZ010000134.1 GCF_030462475.1 Variovorax sp. CAN15 | reverse complement strand
GGGCGCTTTTATGTCGCGCCAGGCGCTGCGCAGCCATGAAAAGGCTCTTGGAGCGCTACTTGGTCGCTGTCGCTGGGCTGTGGCCCCATCGTCGCGAAATCAGCTTCACCTGAAAGAAAAAACCCCGCGTTCCAGAAAACGGGGGGTTCGTCAGCAGTCTGAGGACGGCCAAGCCGTCCTTCGTAACCCATCAGGCTTACACCCGCCTCGGGCCCCTTCGGGGATACCGCGGAACCGGCTTCGCCGGGCCGCAGGTATCGCCCCCGGGAAGGGGGTTGGCGAAGCGACACGAAGTGCGCGCAGCCTGGGGGCGAACCAATTACAACGAGTAGTACATGTCGAACTCGACCGGATGGGTCGCCATGCGGAAGCGCGTGACTTCCTGCATCTTCAGTTCGATGTAAGCGTCGATGTAGGCATCGGTGAACACGCCGCCCTTGGTCAGGAACGCACGGTCCTTGTCCAGGTATTCCAGGGCCTGGTCGAGGCTGTGGCAGACGGTCGGGATCAGCGCGTCTTCTTCCGGCGGCAGGTGGTACAGGTCCTTGCTGGCGGCTTCGCCCGGGTGGATCTTGTTTTCCACGCCGTCCAGGCCGGCCATCAGCAGCGCGGCGAAGCCCAGGTACGGGTTCATCAGCGGATCGGGGAAGCGCGCTTCGACGCGGCGGCCCTTCGGGTTGGCCACGAACGGAATGCGGATCGAGGCCGAGCGGTTCTTGGCCGAGTAGGCCAGCTTCACCGGGGCTTCGAAGCCGGGGACCAGACGCTTGTAGCTGTTGGTGCCGGGGTTCGTGATGGCGTTCAGGGCACGTGCGTGCTTGATGATGCCGCCGATGTAGTGCAGGGCGAAGTCCGAGAGGCCTGCATAGCCGTCGCCGGCGAACAGGTTCTTGCCGTCCTTCCAGACCGACTGGTGCACGTGCATGCCGGAGCCGTTGTCGCCGACGATGGGCTTGGGCATGAAGGTGGCGGTCTTGCCGTAGGCGTGGGCCACGTTGTGGATCACGTACTTCTGCAGCTGGACCCAGTCGGCGCGCTGCACGAGCGTGCTGAACTTGGTGCCGAGTTCCATCTGGCCGGCGTTGGCCACTTCATGGTGATGCACTTCGACCGGGATGCCGAGCGATTCGAGCACCAGGCACATTTCCGAGCGCATGTCCTGGAAGCTGTCGACCGGGGGAACCGGGAAGTAGCCGCCCTTGACTGCCGGACGGTGGCCGGTGTTGCCGTGCTCGAACTCCTTGTCGGTGTTCCACGAGGCTTCTTCGGATTCGATCTTCACGAAGCAGCCCGACATGTCGTTCTTCCAGCGCACGCCGTCGAACACGAAGAATTCGGGTTCCGGACCGAAGTAGGCGGTGTCGCCCAGGCCCGATGCCTTCATGTAGGCCTCCGCGCGCTTGGCGAGCGAACGCGGATCGCGCTCGTAGGCCTTGCCGTCGGCGGGGTCGATCACGTCGCAGGTCAGGATCAGCGTCGTTTCTTCGAAGAAGGGGTCGATGTTGGCGGTGTTCGGGTCGGGCATGAGCTGCATGTCCGAAGCTTCGATCCCCTTCCAGCCGGCGATGGACGAGCCGTCGAATGCGTGGCCCGAGGTGAATTTGTCTTCGTCGAAAGCCGAGACCGGCACGGTCACGTGCTGCTCTTTGCCGCGGGTATCGGTGAAGCGGAAGTCGACGAACTTGACCTCGTTTTCCTTGACGAGCTTGAGTACATCGGCGACGGTCTTTGCCATCAGTTTCTCCTGAGTTGGATGGTGGTTAGGAATACAGGGACGTGGGATGCAGTTTCTGTGCCATTGTCACCTCATCGGATGAGGCTTCCGTGGCCACCGCGAAACCCAAATGAAGGCGGAAACTCACTATTTTGGTGCATTGATTTTTATCGCACCAATTCAGGGCCCAGCTTGGCGTCAAAAGTGTGCAGGCCTTCGATCAGCTGGGCGTAGGCGGCATCGAGTCGGCCGGGCTCGCCCTTGACGCCCAGCTCGATATGCCGGCCGTACGTGGGGTGGTCGACGCTGGGCAGGCTGAAAACCTTGATGCCGGCGTGGGTGGCCTCGATGGCTTCCATGAGCGGTGTCAGCGTGGCCTCCATGGCACCGAAAACGATCACAGACTTCTCGGCGACGGCGTTGCTGGCGAACAGCCCGGCGTAGCGGCCGTCGAGCACCGATTCGATCATCGGCCAGGCCATGACGGGAAAGCCCGGCACGAAATGCACGTCGCCCACGCTGAAGCCCGGGATCTTGTTGTAGGGGTTGTAGATGAGCGTGGCGCCCTGCGGAAACACGCCCATGTTGAGCCGGTGCACGTTGTCGGAGCGGTCGGGCTCGTAGGGCAGGCCCTGCTCGCGCGCGGTGTCCTGCATGCGCTCGCGGATCAGCAGCTCGGCCTCTGGGTGCAGCGCCAGCGGCACGCCGAGCGCCCTGGCGGCGCACTGGCGGGTGTGGTCGTCGGGCGTGGCGCCGATGCCGCCGGTCGAGAAGACGACATCGCCCGAGGCGAAGGCGCGCTGCAGCGCCGCGGTGATGCGCCCGGGCTCGTCGCCCACGTATTCGGCCCAGCTCAGTTGCAGGCCGCGCGCGGCGAGCAGTTCGATGACCTTGGCCATGTGCTTGTCGGCACGCTTGCCGGAGAGGATCTCGTCGCCGACGACGATGAGACCGAATGTGCGAGTCATGGAGAACCCCATTGGGAAAGAGCGGCCTTGCTGGCTTCGTCGGCCTCGATGGCGGCGGGCGCGCCGCCTGCGAGCGATGCCTCCGCCGCGGCGCGGCGGGCACGCAGCTGCGCGAGCGCATCGAGGCAGTAGTGGGCGAACCAGAGCGCCGAGAAGGCGAAAACCAGTGTGTAGATCCAGATGGCGATCGGCACCAGCACGAAGAAGGCGGCGGCGAACAGCAGGCCCGAAGCCCAGACGATGCTGGGCGCGGCACCCAGGTAGCCGCAGAGCACGCCGATGCACAGCAGCGGCACCCGGTGCGCGCGGATGAGCGCGGCACGTTCCTCGGGGCTGGCGTGCTCGGCCAGCGCGTCGAAGCTCATCACGCGGTAGGTGAGCCAGCCCCAGATCAGCGGCGGCAGTATCAGCACCAGCGGCGGAATGAGCCACAGCGGCATCGACACCACCAGCGCGATCACCGCCAGCACGGTGGCGCCGAGGGAGCGCGCCACGCTGCCGAAGAACGAAGCGCCCTTCTTCTGCTCGAGCCCCGGAAAACGCCGCTCGCTCACGAGCCTGGTCAGCGCGGGCGCCATGAAGCCGGCGACGATCAGCAGGCAGATCACCACGATCACCGGTGTGGCGGCGAACACCACGACCAGCGATGCCAGCGCGGAAGTGATGTCGCCGGAGAAAAGACGGCCGATCCAGGCCCAGAAGCTCGACAGCAGCGGCCAGGCGTCGAGCGCGCCGCGCGTCCAGGCCACGGCGGCATCCCAGTAGAAGTAGCCCAGCGCCGCGGCCAGCACGATCATGAGCCCCAGCGGGAGCAGCGACAGCACGATCACGCGCGGCAGCATGCAGTAGGCGACCGCGCGCCAGAAGGAGTCGAGGAGCAGGCGCATGAGGCAGCGAGGATAACGCCTCGGGCGAGCCTTTCAGGGCGGGGTGCCCCTCAACCGCGACCGACCATTCGCTTCAGGCCGAGCCACTGCTGGGCCCAGAAGCCGCGGCCGTATTCGCGCACGCTGCCGTCGGCGCGCGGCTCGACCTGGTCGCGGATGCCGGTCGGGTCGTAGCGGTCCTCGAAGTTGGCGGTGCGAAAGAGCATGTCCCACCACGGCAGCAGCACGCCGAAGTTGTGGCCGCCGAGGGTGCTGGCGCCCTTCGATTCGTGGCCCAGCCCGATGCTGTGGTGCAGCCGGTGGAAGCGCGGGCTGATCCACAGCCGCTCGCCGATCGCGCCGAAGCTCAGCCGCAGATTGGCGTGCTGCAGGCTCTCGCTGAGCTGGGTGAAGGCGACGAATGCGATGAACTGCCCGGGCGCCACGCCGATGAGCTGCGCCACGATGACGATCAGCGCGTCGTGCACGATGTCGTCGAGCAGGTGGTTGCGGTCGTCGCTCCACATCGTCATCTGGCGCTGCGAGTGGTGCAGCGAGTGCAGGCCCCACCACCAGTTGAACTGGTGCTGGCCGCGGTGGATCCAGTAGCCGACGAAGTCGAGCACCACGAGATAGATGGCGAAGGCCACCCACGGGATGTCGGTGACGCCGGGCCACACCTCGTCGAGGTGGAATGTGCCCCACCCCGCCGTGCGCAGTGCGCCCATGGCGTCGTCGAAGAAGGGCTGCAGCGTGAAGAACATCGCCAGCCGGAACAGCCCGAGCCGGTGGATCAGCGTGTAGAGCACGTCGATGCGGATCGCGTGGCGGTCGTGCACCGGCTCCACCGAGCGCCAGCGCTGCAGCGGCCCGATGATGGCCAGCAGCACCAGGATCTGGATCACGCCCACCAGCAGCCAGCCGGTGGCATCGAAGGCATCCTCGGTCCAGCCGCCCAGGCCCACGGCGTAGACCAGCGGCTGCACGGCGGCCTCGAAGAACCAGCCCTGCAAGGCGGAGAAGGCGTCTGTCAGCCAGTCGATCACGATCGGGAAACTCGTCGTCAGTCGTTCAGGGATGGGAGGCGATCCAGGCCTTGAAGTCCGGATGCTGGCGCAAGGTGCGGAAGCAGAAGCCCTTGGCCTTCAGGCCGACGATCAGCGGCTCGAGGTTGGCGGGCGCCCACGGGTCCTTGCGCGACCAGATGCCCAGGTGCGCGAGCAGGATGTCGCCGGGGCGGATCGTGTCCAGCGCCTGCGTCAGCAGCTTCGCGTTGCTGAATTTCTCGCTCGGCAGCTCGTCGCCGAGGAAGCCGGCGCTCGCCCAGCCCACGTACTTGTAGCCGCAGCCTTCAGCCGCGGCCAGCAGCGCCGGCGAGGTCTTGCCGCCCGGCGCGCGGTAAAGCGGCAGCGGCTTCTTGCCGGTGATCGCCGCCAGCCGGTCGGAGGCCTTCTTGATGTTGGCGCAGTACTCGGCCGCGCTCCAGGTCGATTCCTTGCCGTTCTGCGGGCCGGCCGAGGGCTTGATGCGGAAGGCCGGCGGCGTGCCCTTCACGTCGGCGCGCCAGTAGGCGTGGTCGTACGTGTGAGAGCCGAATTCGTTGCCCTCGGCCGCCCTCGCCTTCCACCACGGCGCCCAGTGGTCGTCGAGGCTGTCGCCGTCGGTCTGGGTGCGCTCGGCGGCGGCGAAGAAGGTGACGCGAACGTCCTGCCGCTTGAGCACGTCGGCCACCAGCGGCGCGATGCCCATGTGGCCGGTGTCGAAGGTCAGGTAGACGGGCTTTTCGCAGGCGGCCGGCTCTTGCGCCGCCCAGGCGCCAGGCGACAGCGCCGCCGCCAGGGCGACCATGGATGCGGCGACGGCCAGGCCGGTGCGCCTAGATACGCTTGGCATGGTCCAGCGTCCAAACGCCGTGCGGCGAACGGCCGACGTTGACCTGGCGCACGACCTTGTTGCTTGCCAGGTCGACCACGCTGAGCTTCTTGGCCCAGCGCGAAGTCACGTAAAGCGTCTTGCCGTCGGCCGACACGTCCATGCAGTCGGGGCCGCCGGGCACCGGGTAGGTTGCGACCACCTTCAGCGTCGCCAGGTCAATGCGGCTGATGGTGTTGGCCACCCGGTTGCTCACGAACACGCTCTTGCCGTCGCCGGCCGAGCGGAAGGCGTGGGCGCCCTTGCCGGTGGGAATCTTGCCGACCAGCTTGGGCTCGGCGCCGGCCACGTCGAACACCTGCACGCCGTCGCTGCCGGTGAGGCCCACGAGCAGCGTCTTGTCGTTGTGCACGCCGAAGATGTCGGCCGGCATGGCGCCGGTGGTGGTGCGCCACTTGATGGTCTGCGTGGGCAGATCGACGGCGATCATCTCGTCGCTGTCCTGCATCGTCACGTAGGCGATGGTGCTGGTGTTGTCGATCCAGATGTGGCTGGGCGTCTTGCCGCTGGCGATGCGCTTGGCCAGCTTCAGGTCCTTGCCGTCCCAACGGTAGACGTCGACATGGTTCAGCCGGTTGCCGGCCGTGACGAACCACTTCATGTCGCGCGAGAACTGCAGCTGGTACGGATCGATGATGCCGTAGACCACGCGCTGCACTTCCGCCGTGCGGGGGTTCAGGAAGGTCAGCGAGTCGCCCGCCGAATTGGCCACGATGACCGACTTCTCGTCGGGCGTCATGTAGATGTGGTGCGGCTCCTTGCCGGTGGGAATGCGCTGCTTTTCCGTCCAGTCGACGGGATTGATCACACTCACATTCGCGTCCAGCGAGTTGAGCACGAAGATCGGAGGGGGTTCCGGCGCTGCGGCGGCGGTATGGGCCGCGAAGGCCGTCATGCAGGCAAGCAGGAAAGCCGCGAGGCGGCCGTTCGGTCGGGCAGGGAGTCGCAAGGGAAGGTTCCGGGAGAGAGTTCGGAATGTTAACGGCCGGCCCTTAAGACTGGCTGACCGGAAGCGTGTCCTTTTCCCCGGTTTCCCCGCGCTTTTCTCTTCTACTTCAACGCCTTGGCGGGTCTGGCCGGCGCGCGCAGGCCCGCCACCTCGTCGGCGGTCAGCCAGCGCCACTGCCCGGGCGCGAGCTCGGCGGGCAGCGCCAGCTCGCCGATGCGCGAGCGGTGCAGCCCCTCCACCCGGTTGCCGACCGCCGCCAGCATGCGCTTGACCTGGTGGTACTTGCCCTCGGTGAGGGTGAGCCGCAGGTGGCCGACCAGGTGGCGGTGAACTATCGCAAGGCCGACATCACGCCGCGCCAGCGCGCGATGCTCGACTTTGCGATGAAGGTCTGCGAACGCTCGCACGAGATCGACGACAGCGACTTCCCGCCGCTGCACGCCCACGGCTTCGACGACGAGGACATCTGGGACATCGCGGCCATCACCGCCTTCTTCGGCCTGAGCA
>NZ_JASMRZ010000133.1 GCF_030462475.1 Variovorax sp. CAN15 | reverse complement strand
ATCAGCACGATGGTGTTGTTCCAGAACAGCACCGCCGGCACCACCGACAGGGCCGCGAACATCCACAGGTAGGGCGAGGTGCGGTTGTTGCGCGCCAGGAGCTGCCGGGCGGCTTCAGCTCCCCGAGAGCGCGCCGTCCACCACCTGCTGCGCCTCCTCGAGGATACGCGCGAGGTGCTCCTCGCCCTTGAAGCTCTCGCCGTAGATCTTGTAGATGTTCTCGGTGCCCGAGGGCCGCGCGGCGAACCAGCCGTTCGCGGTCACCACCTTCACGCCGCCGATGGCCGCGCCGTTGCCCGGCGCATGGCTCAGCACCTCGACGATCCTGTCGCCCGCGAGCTCGGTCGAGCGGATCTGCTGCGGCGACAGGCTGGACAGCCGCTTCTTCTGCTCGACCGTGGCCGGCGCGTCCACCCGGTTCGACACCGGCCTGCCCAGCGCCTGCGTCAGTTCGGCATAACGCTCGCCCGGGTCGCGTCCGGTACGTGCGGCGATCTCGGCGGAGAGCAGTGCGGGCACCATGCCGTCCTTGTCGGTGGTCCATACCGAGCCGTCCTTGCGCAGGAAGGTCGCGCCCGCGCTTTCCTCGCCGCCGAAGGCCAGCGAGGCATCGACCAGCCCGTCGACGAACCACTTGAAGCCCACCGGCACCTCGTGCAGCCTGCGGCCGAGCCGGTTGGCGACGCGGTCGATCATCTGGCTGCTCACCACCGTCTTGCCGATGGCCGCCTGCGCGGGCCAGTTCGGTCTGTGCGTGTAGAGGTAGTCGATCATCACCGCGAGGTAGCTGTTGGGCTGCATCAGGCCGGTGCTGCCGGCGACGACGCCATGGCGGTCGTGGTCGGTGTCGCAGGCGAAGGCGATGCCGAAGCGGTCCTTCAGCTCGATCAGCTTGTGCATCGCGTCGGGCGAGGACGGGTCCATGCGGATGCGGCCATCCCAGTCGAGCGACATGAAGCGGAAGGTCGGGTCGACCTCGCGGCTGAGCACGTTCAGGCGCTTGAGCTTGTAGCGCTCTGCGATCGCGGGCCAGTAGCGCACGCCGGCGCCGCCCAAAGGGTCGACGCCCAGGTCGAGGTTCACGTCGCGTATCGCGTCCATGTCGAGCACCTGCGAGAGGTCTTCGACGTAGGTGTCGAGGTAGTCATGGCGGTGCGTGGTGGATGCGCGCAGCGCCTGCGCGAGCGGCATGCGCTTCACGCCTTCCAGGCCGTTCGCCAGCATCCTGTTGGCGGCGGCCTCGACGGCGGAAGTGATGTCGGTGCCGGCCGGTCCGCCGTTGGGCGGGTTGTACTTGAAGCCGCCGCTCTCGGGCGGGTTGTGCGAGGGCGTGATGACGATGCCGTCGGCCAGGCCCGTGGTGCGGCCGCGGTTGTAGACCAGGATCGCGTGCGACACGGCCGGGGTCGGCGTGTACTCGTCGTCCTTGGAGATCATCAGCTCCACGCCGTTGGCCGCCAGCACCTCGACCGCGCTGCCGAAGGCCGGCGTCGAAAGCGCGTGCGTGTCGATGCCCAGGAACAGCGGCCCGTCGATGCCTTTCTGCCTGCGGTAGTCGCAGATGGCCTGGCTGATCGCGAGCACGTGCCATTCGTTGAAGGCATCGTCGAAGGAAGAGCCCCGGTGCCCCGAAGTGCCGAAGGCCACGCGCTGCGAAGGCACCGCCGGGTCGGGCCGGCCGGTGTAGTAGGCCGAGACGAGGCGCGGCACGTCGACCAGCAGTTCGATGGGTGCGGGCTTGCCCGCGAGAGGGTTGCTTGCTTGGCTCATGTGGATGGGAAGTCGAAGTTGATGAGATCCGAGATGCGCTCGACGGTGATGTCGGCGGGTGCGTAGGCCGCGTTGGCCCCGGCGTCGAGCGCATAGTGCCCTTGCCGCACGAAGACGGTTGTAAGACGCGGTCCCCAGATGGTTTTCATGGCCGAGAGGATGCGCAGCTTGTCGTCGATCATCACGTAGTGCCGCGCGGGGTGTTGCTGTTCGACGAGGTCGAGCATCTCCTCCTTGTGCACGTAGACCAGCACTTGGCCTTCGGTGGCCTCCCACAGGCCCGAGCGCTGCACCTTGCGCGGCTGGAAGACCACGTCGCCGTCCGACAGGATCACCGTGGGGCCGTGGCGGCGCAGGTGCTTCAGCGTTTCGAGCGCGCCGGGGTAGAGCCTGTCGGCGAAGGGGTAGTCGATCAGGAACTCCGACATCCGCAGCAGTCGCGGATCGCTCATGCCGCCGCGGCTTGCGCCGGCGCGAAAGCGCTGCAGCGCGCCGAGGTAGTCGACATAGCCAAGCTCGTCGCGCAGCTGCTCGAAGCCCGTCCAGTAGCGGCTGGCTATTTCGGCGCCGAAGGCCTGGTCGAGGCGCTCGTGGAGATCTGCGATGACGCGGTCGTTGTCGAGCAGGGTGTTGTCGACGTCGATCAGGAAAACCGTGGCAGGGGTTTGTGTCATGGATATGCGCCCGAAGGGCCTTGACTGCAATGAACTGCGCGCGTGGCTTTCAGCATACCCCTCGGATGCGACGCCGGGCCGCACCCTCGTGATTTAGTTGATGCTTCGCCGCCCGCTGGCTTAACCTGTGCCACAGGACCGTCCCCGGAGTTGAATAAGCTTCCGCACAGCTTGAAGAATGAAGAAAGAAGGAGCAAGAAAGATGCGCATCACGAACGGTCGACACCTGTCCGGCCTGGCGGCCCTGGGCCTTTGCCTCGCGCTGGCCGGTTGCCAGTCGCCTCCCGCTGACCGCCCCTTGACCTCTGAAGTGCCCGAACCCCCGAGCTTCGTCACGCCGCCCGAAACCTGCCAGGCACCATCCGTTCGCTTCGGGCTGGGGTTGCGCATCACCCCGCAGCTGCTGGAGGAAATGCGCCAGCGCGCCGGCGCACGGATGGCGCGCACCGTGCTGGCCACCGAGCCCGCCGATCAGGCGCAGGACATGATGCGGCTCAACGTGCAGGTCGAGCCCACTGGCCGGGTGGTGGGTGCGTACTGCGGCTAGCGAATCCTCGCCGGGCGGCACGTCGCCACGATGTATACGAAGGTGTTGTTACGTAAACACGCGCCGGTAACAAATGTTCGCCGCAAAGGGGGCATCGGTATGAATTGGGAGAACAATAGCCCGCGACTTCCGGAGCTCCAGTCTTTTGTCGAACCAGCAACCCACAGTCTCTTTGCCGTCGTACTACGACGGATCGGCCCGCCTCCCGCCGGATGAGGTGCTGCGCCCGCTGATGGCCGACTGGGCGCGCTCCGGCAAGCGGCTGGCTGCCGTCTGCTTCATCGACGTCGACCGCTTTGCCGATCTGAACGCGCGCCTCGGCATGGTCGCGGGCAATGCGGCCCTGGAGGAAGTGGCCCGCCGCATCAAGGCCGAGCTGCCGCGCGAAAGCGTGATGGCGCGCGTGGGCGGCGACGAGTTCGCGGCCCTGTTCGCCGGCCTCGGAACCTCCCAGTGCGCGCAGGTGCTGGAACGCATCCAGACAGTGCTCGCCGAACCCTGGGACTGGCGCGGTCAGGTGGTCAGCATCGAAGCGAGCATCGGCGCCATGCTGCTCGACAGCAATGGCCCGCCTCCCGAAACGGCGCTGCGCCAGGCGCAGCACGCCGCCTTCTTCGCCAAGCGCGCCGCCGACGGCAAGGTTCATTACTTCGACGCTCCGCAGGCGCGTGCCGACGAGCAGGTGGTGCGCGAGCGCCAGCGCATACAGGAAGGCTTGCTGCAGGGCGAGTTCTTCCTCGTCTACCAGCCCAAGGTCGACATGCTTCGCGGCGTGGTGGTCGGCGTCGAGGCGCTGATCCGCTGGCAGCACCCAGAACGCGGCCTGATGCCTCCCGCGCAGTTCGTGCCGCTCATCGAGGACGACGCGCTGGTCGAGCAGGTCGGCGACTGGGCCATTGCCACCGCGCTGTGGCAGGCGCACCAGTGGCGGCTTGCAGGCCTGCAGATCTCGGTGAGCGTGAACGTGGCGCCGCGCCACATGATGCGCTGGGACTTCGTCGAGCGCCTCGCGCGGCACCTCGCGCAGTTTCCGAAGCAGGGCGAGGGCATGCTGGAGCTCGAGATCCTCGAGACCACCGCGATCAGCCAGTTCGCGAACGTCGCCTTGTTCGTCGAAGCCTGCAAGATGCTCGGCGTCGGCGTCACCATCGACGACTTCGGCACCGGCTATTCGTCGCTGACCTACCTGCGCCAGCTGCCGGTGTCGACGGTGAAGATCGACCAGTCCTTCGTGCGCGGCATGCTCGACAACAGCCAGGACCGCGCCATCGTGCAGGGCATCATCGCGCTGCTGCACGCGCTCGGTCTCACGGCGGTGGCCGAGGGCGTCGAGACGGTGAAGCAGGGCGAGGCGCTGCTGGCCATGGGCTGCACGCTGGGCCAGGGCTACGGCATCGCGAAGCCGATGGAGGCCAGGGACGTCGTCCAGTGGGTGGCCCAGTACGAGCGCGCGCCGCTGTGGGGCCGCGACGGGTGGCCCACTTTGGGCCTCCCGGATCAGAGCAGCGGCGTGTAGGGCGAGGTCATCGGGTTCAGCGTGGTGCCTGAACCGTAGCCGGGCACGCCGATGCTGCTGGAGCCGCCGAACACATAGCGCAGGTAGACGCTGCCGGTGAACTGCCGGTAGTTCTGTGCATTGTTGAAGCCCAGCGCCCCGCCCAGGAACATCTTCGGGGCCAGCTGGTACTCCACCACCGSGGCCAGGTTGTAGGCCAGGCCGGTCTTGGAACTGCTCGCGTAGGTGTTGTTGAAGTTGGAGCTGTTCAGCCCCAGCGCCAGCGCCTGGTAGGCCGCGTTGGACGCAGCGGCATTGCGCGACGGGTCCGTGGGGAAGTAGGGCGAGGTCTTCTGGGTGAACGACTGCACGCCCAGCGAGGCGTTGAGCCGCCACGAGAGCCGGTCGCTGCGACCGGTCCAGTCGACCGGGAAGGCCACGCTCACGAAGCTCTGCGGGCTGAAGTAGCCGCCTTGCCCGTAGGTGTAGTAGCTCAGGTTCTTCTGGTAGCCCATCAGCCCGATGTTCATGCCCAGCGTGAGCTTGGAGCTCGGGCTGTTCAGCAGGTGCAGGTAGGCGCCGCCGCCGGTCTCGACGCGCGAGTTGCTCTGCACGTTCCTGCCGGTGATGCCGTGCGCCGCGAGGTAGCTGTACACGCCGTAGGTGCCGTCGTCATAGCCGATGTCGCCGCGCACGCCGGTGGCGACCACGCCGCCCCAGCGTTCGTTGGTGCGCTCGTCCTTGGCGCCCGCGAACGACAGCACGCTGTCGGTCACGGCGCGGCGGGAGATGTCGGCCTTGTAGTTCCACGAGTCGCCGATGCTGCCCTTGAAGGTCACGTTGCCGACCACGTTGGTGGTGGGGAAGCCCAGAGGCGTGGTGCCGATGCCGGCATCGATGTTCTTGCCCTCGTAGCCCACATTGAGGCCGACGCCGGCTGCGTTCTGCTGGCCGGCGGTGGCGCCGGTGCGCAGAGAGTTCAGCGCGGCGCTGGGGCCGCCGCCGAAGCGGCTGCCGGTGGCGTAGTCGCTGGCGGGCGTGCCGGCATCGAGCACCGTGGGCGTCACGCCCACGACGATCTTGCCTTCGCCCGCCGGGAAGCGCGCCTGTATCGGCAGCTGGAAGTCGGAGAGCCGGCTCAGGCCCGCCTCGCCGGCGCGGTTGCGGTACACCGTGCCCGCCGTCAGGCTCACGGCGCGCTGCGACTCCAGCTCTTGCAACTCGGCGGCCACCGAACTCGTCGCGGGCGCGGTGCGCGGCGGCGCGTTCCATCCGGTTTCCGCGCGCGGCGTGTTGGCCTGTGCATAGGCAGCGTTGGCCTGTGGGTAGCCCGGTGACGGATAGCCGCCCGGCTGCTGCGCCGGCGGAATGTAGACCGGCGCGACCTGCTGCGTGCCGGGCACCGGGTACTGCGGCAGGGGCTGCTGCATCGGCGGCGCGATGTAGGCCGAGGCCTGCGGTACGTTGTTCGGATTCGCCGCTGCATTGCGCGCCGTGCGCGTGGACGACTTGGCCGCCCTCGAATGGCCCTTGGCGTTCGAAGCCGGAGTGCCCGGGTTCCAGGGCAGCGCACCGGGCGGATAGGCACTCTGCGCAGCCGTGGCCGGATAAGCGGGGTAGGCCGGATAGGCCTGTGCGACCGGGAATCCCGCCGGAGCCGGATACGCCTGGTACGACGCCGGCTGCATGCGTGCCTGCGCGAACGGATTGCCGTTGGCGGGCGGATAGCCGGCCGGCACCGCCGCGCTCGGCGCGCCGCCCGTCATGCCCGCGAAGGGATTGGCCGGCGGCAGCGGCGATGCGGCCATGCCGCCGGGCGCGAAGCCGCCCGAGGCCACCTGCCGTTCGGCTTCGACCGCCGCGCGCAGGTATTGCTCGGCCTTGCGGCTCTCGCCCGCGTTGCGATAGACGCGGCCGGCCGCTGCGAGCACGCGCGACTGGTCGGGGGCCTGCTTGAGCGCGGCCATCACGTAGTTCTCGGCCGAGCTGTGGTCGCGCTGCGCGCTGGCGCTTGCGGCGGCGGCGAGCAGGGTGTCGAGATCGGTCGGGTTGCGCTGCAGCACGCGCTGGTAGAGCGCCAGCGCCTGGCCTTCGTCGCGGGCCGCCGAGTACAGGCGAGCCAGCGCGGCCAGCGCCTGCGGATCTTCCGGGCGCTCGGCGAGCACGGGCGCCATCGCGTTGTAGGCGGCTTCGAGGTTGCCCGCTTCGCGCAGCGAATCGGTCTGGCGCAGCGCGAAGGCTATGCGCAGGTTGTCGAAGTCGGCGCGCTGGCTGGCCGTCATGTTGGTGGCGGCCAGCTGGCGCAGCACGGCCGACAGCTCGATGTCCTGCTTGGTCTTGAGCAGCACCGACGCGTACAGCAGCCGGTCGCCGGTGCTCGGCGTGGGCGAGCGCGCGAGCAGCTGGCGGCTCATGGCCAGGGCGCGGGGCGCATCGCCGATCTCGGCATAGGCGCCTGCGAGCTGTCCCCACAGCTCGGCCGGCATGTCGGCGCTGAGCGCCGACTCTGCCTGCGCGAGCACGCCGCGCGCTGCGTCCACCTGGCCCTGGCGGGCCAGCGCCTGGGCGCGCGCCGCCTGCTGCTGCGCCCAGAGGCGGCGCTGCAGTGCCGCCATGTCGCGCGTGCGCGAGCCGGCGGGAATGCGTTCGAGGTACTGGATGCCCAGCGGCAGCGCCAGCACCAGACCGCAGGAGGCCAGCAGCAGCGTGAGCACCAGCCCGCCGAGCGGGCCGTTGGGGTACTGCCCGATGAGGAAGTAGACCCAGTAGTCGTTGATGATCTGAAGCATCGCGCCGTCGCCTGCCTCAGATCGTCCGCACCGGGTAACGGTGGTGGTACCAGGT
>NZ_JASMRZ010000132.1 GCF_030462475.1 Variovorax sp. CAN15 | reverse complement strand
TGCACAGTTGTCAAGCCACCGGAGGGGTGGCTTTTTAAATTGGAGGAGCGATGTTTATCGGATACGCGCGAGTCTCTACCAGCGAGCAGGAGACGCATTTGCAGATGGACGCCTTGCGCGCGGCGGGCGTCCAGCAGGTATTCGCGGAGAAGGGTAGTTCGGTTGGGCCTCGGCCGGAGTTGCGTCGGGCTCTGGCTGGCATGTCGCAAGGCGATGTTCTCGTCGTGTGGAAGCTTGATCGGCTTTCTCGTGGGCTGGTAGATCTGCTTGACCTAATCGAGCAGTTGAAGTCAAGCGGGTGCGGGTTCAAGTCGCTGACCGAGCCGATAGACACTACCAATCCGCTCGGTGTTTTCATGCTTCAGGTGCTTGGTGCGGTCGCGCAGTTGGAGCGCTCTTTGATCCATCAGCGGGTGCTTGCCGGTCAGGTGGCGGCTTATCGGCGGGGTGTCAGGTGGGGAGGCAGTCCGCGTAAGCTTGATGAGTTTCAGGTGGCAGAGCTTCGACGGCTGAAGGGGGAAGGGGTATCTGTGTTGGAGCTTTCCCGGGTGTTCGGGATATCCCGATCTACTCTTTACGACTACCTTGGGGTGACGCGTGTTAGCAAGCGCGCGAGGATGCCCGTCCTTGGGCCGCTTGTTGAGGCTGACGCTGGGGTTTCTTCCCTCGGAAACCAAGAGCCACAGTCCGGTTGAAGTAGGAGCGAACTGCACTCTGCAGGCGCTTCAGCATCCGTTCTTTGCAGGCGCTGGCTTTCTCGGATTCGAGGGCTGCGACCACGATCCATTCATCCGGGTTTTGGCCCAGTTCTTCGGCCAGCGCGCCTGCAATTGCTGGGCTCAAGTGACCGCGCGTCTTCGCGGTGTGCAGGGTCTGCCTGGCTAGCTTCAGCCGCTCGGTCCAGAACGGGGCTGGGTGCAGGCTGAACGCCTTTTCGAGAAGGTTCATCGTTGTCTGCATATGCGGGGTACTCCTGTGTTGCGCTTTGTCTACAAAGTGCAGTCATCTTACGAAACGATTTGACTGCAAGGTGCAGTCAAGCATAGGCTCCGCGTTGACTGCAACATGCAGTCACGCACTTTACAGGAGCCACCTTGTATCAACAACGCAACGATTCCCGGAAGGCTGTGGCCTCCGAAGAGCGCATCAGCACCCATTCGAAGCCCTCGGGCGCAGTCGGCGTATCGAACAGTGAGTTCGATTCCGGTTCGCGCTTGAGCACGTGCACGACGGCTTGCACGAAGCCGATGAAGGCCATCAAGCAGATGGCCCAGAACAGGAGTGGGTTCACGGTCATGGGGCCGCATCGTAACGGCCAGTCCGGAGCGGGCTTCCGCGTCTGACGTTCCACACGGTAGCCCTGCGTGCAGGGCCTCCGCGTGCAACGTCGCACGACATAGGAGCCACCATGATCCAAGTCTCGATCCATAGCGACCAACTGCGTCAGCAGCCCTACAAGTCCAAGAAGGACGGTAGCCAGCAAATGCTGCACTTGCAGACGGTCTATGTGCACACGTTCGACCGCAACGGTCAGCCCAACCCGTACCCTGAAAAGGTCGAACTGTTCGCGGAGCGCGATCAGGTCGGCAATCCCGTCGCCTTGCCCGTGGGCAAGTACGTCCTGCACCCCTCCAGCATCTACGTTGACCAGAACGGTCGTCTGTCGGTGGCTCCGAAGCTCGTTCCGGCCAAGGGCTGAAGGGGTGCACCATGCTCGTCAGTCCTGACGCGCTACACGCCGCCCGACTGGCGCTCTTGTCGGCTGCTGTCGAAGCGGCCTTCAAGGCGGCAGTTGAGGACGGCTACGACGGCCTCAGCATCGAGGCCACCGTAGACGATGGTGTCACGGCCATTGACCTTACCTACACGCAGCGGGGCATTCCGATGGGAGGGCAGTCGCTGTGAAGGCGCTCAAGCTCATCACGCTGGAGCGTGTCGCTGATGCCTCCGCCATCGTCTGCAACATTGCTCTCGGCTCTGCCGCCCTTGCATGGGCTGTGCTGGTGACCATCGAGGTGTTCGCCCGCATTGCTGACATTGGCGCGTATCAGCAGATCGCGTACGACTGCGTGAGGTCGCTGTGAGCGCCTACGCCCGCAACTTCCTTCGCCTTCGCTACTGGCTCGAAGGCCTCGACGGTGGCGAAGCGCGTTCGCTGTCGCCCTACGAACAACGCCTGTGGGACTCGCTCCGCGCGCAGGCATCGCACTTGGTTGAAGCATGACGCCCGTAGCTGCGCTGTTCGTGCGCAAGACCACGCATTACGCTGACCTCGGCTGCGATTGCTACGACTACGAGCGCAATGCGCTGAGCTGGCAGGGCGGCTGTCCTGGCGTCTTCCATCCCCCTTGCCGCACGTGGGCCAACCTGGCGCACTTCGCAAAGCCTCGTGAAGGTGAGCGCGAGCTGGCGATCTGGGCGATGGAAAAGGTGCGTGAGTTCGGCGGCGTGCTCGAACACCCGTTCAACTCGAAGCTCTGGCGCGAGTCGGGTTGTCTCTCGCCTGGCGTTCGTGATCAGCATGGCGGCATCTTGGTGCCTGTGATGCAGAGCTGGTGGGGCCATCGTGCCCCGAAGAAGTCGTGTATCTACGTCGTCGGCCCGCTGCCTGAGGTGCCGTACGTTCTCGACGCGCCGACCTCCACGATTGTGAAGCGCATGGGCCGCCCGGAGCGTGAACGTACGCCCGCTCCGCTCGCTGCCTGGCTGGTCGAAGTCGCGAGGGCTTGCGCATGAGCATGCTTGCTCTGTCTCCCGCTGGCGAAGCCTTCGCCGCGCGTGCTCGCCGGTCGTCGCCGGAAGCGCGCGCAGCGCGCGGGCTTGTCTCAGAATCAACAAGTGGTTTTGCCTTGAAGCCTTCCCTCCCGACGGTGATGGTTTGGGCAGAGCACTGCATCAAGATCGACCGCGCGCAAGCGCGTGTCGCCCGCCTTCGCAAGGCTGTGGGCGTCGGCGCGAAGTGCCTCCTGAACCTTGGCGATGGTGTCGGCGATAACAACGTGATGGTGACCCTCACGTACAGGGGCACCAACGCCGATTGGCGTCCCCGCCATATCTCCGACTACCTGCGCAAGGTCCGTGCGTGGTTCAAGCACCGTTGCCCCGGCCAACGGCTGAAGTACGTGTGGGTCGGCGAGCTACAGGACGGCAAGCGCCGCGAGGACGGCCAAGGCCGTGGCGTCATTCACTACCACGCGATCTTCTTCCTGCCGCCCGGCGTGTCGATGCCCATGGCCGACAAGCGCGGTTGGTGGGTCCATGGCTTTACCAACACCGAGAAGGGCCGCGCACCGGTGGCCTACCTCATGAGCTACGCCAAGAAGGCGGACAGCAAGAACGTAGGAGGGTTTCCCCGTGGAGCACGCATTCATGGCGTCGGAGGCCTTTGCTCTGTTGGCGCTGCTATTCGTCGTTGGGCTCTGTGGCCTGCGTATGTGCAGGGCAATGCTTCGATCAACGATCGCTTCCGACCTGCGAAGGGAGGCGGCTATCTCAATGCTGAGACGGGAGAGCTTCTCCAGTCTGAATTCGCACCAACAGGCGGCGGTTTTCAGAGCTTTATCCGCGTGCGGACAACCCCTCGCCGCATCGACCCAGCCGGACCGTTCTCGTGGCTTCCTGGCGCTTCTCTCACGCATTGAGGGCACCCGATGACTACTGACCAGTTTGCAACTCTCATGGATGTGATCTACGCGGTTTCCGCCGTGATCACGTTCGGCCTCGGCTACCTCGCAGGAGACACCGCATGAAAGCGCGCATCACCGCATGGATCGTTGTGCTCGGCGTCATTTGGTGTGCGTGGCACTTGGTAGGTAAGTGGAAAAACCCGTGGCAAGCCGCTGTTCCCGTCACGGCCGTCATGCCCTCCATGCCCGGCTGCTCGAAGGAGTGCACCGAATGACGATGGTTGGTGCATTCCTGCTGGCGTGGATGACGGGCTATGTGCTCGGGTGGAAGGTCCGCGCGATCAAGCGAACCCTGTACGCAGCCTGACGAAGTTCCAGCGCTGAGCCTTGCGTGCAGGGCTCATCGCCGCAACGTCGCGGTGTCAATGTAGTAAAGAGAAATGAACAAGCAATTTGCCCTTATCCACAGCAAGCCCTTCGCGCGTCTGGCCGCTGGTGCCGCTGCCATGGGTGCCGGTGCTTCAGCCTTCGCTGCCGATCCCACCGACGCCCTGGCTGCCGTGCAGTCGCTGAGCACCAGTTCGACGGGCTTCGGTCCTGTCATGTGGGGGCTGGCCGTGGCAGTCGTCGGCATCATGATCGGCGTGAAGTGGATCAAGCGCGCTCGCGGCGCGGCCTAAGCATCAGCCTCGGGCCTTTTCTGCTGTGCACCCTTCGGGGTGTGCAGTGGTAAACGTCTGGAGCCACTATGGACCGTCTCGCGCTTGCCTTCGTCATTCTGGGACTCATCGGCTGTGCGGCCGGTCGTGCTTCCCGTTTCCCGCCTGATTTCAATGAATCCGTGGCCGAGCGTGTCAGCCGCTGTGGTTCGCTCATCGGTGGGTGTGGTCGATGACGCGCGGTCTTCGCTCGTTCTTTTCTGTCGTGCTGCTGCTATCTGCGGCGACGTTGGCGCATGCGTTGGTGCCGACTTCCGGCGTCTGGTCGTTTAACGCTGGGCAATACGGCGACAGCGGGACTCAGGGCTCGCCGTTTGCTTCTGCATCGGAGGCCTGTGATGCCTACGTCCAGAAGAAGAAGCTTGCTTCACCCGCGTGGACGTTTGGTTCCGGTGTTGTAGGTGCGGCTGCATCGCCTGCTAGTGTCTGGGGTGATTTCAAGTGCACGGTCTACGCGAACAACGGAACGATTGGTCCGATGGAGGCTGGGCTATATAGGTCCGCTGGTGGCTCTTGTCCTGCTAACAGTACAGCGGTCACGGGTGGTTGCCAGTGCAACACCGGCTACGACGAAAGCAACGGGCAGTGTGTCCCGCACGTCAATCGGTGCACTGCTCAAACGAACAAGCCGCGGACTGTGAATTGGACTCTTGGCTGGACTCGGACTCCTGACGACACGGACACCCGGTGGGTTGGTGGGCAGATGTCCGTTCCTTCAGGAGGTGGGGTTGCATGCGTTGAAGGATGTGAGGTCGATATGAACCTGACCTTGAGCGGCCCTCCGCAGAAGTCTCAAGTTCCTGCTGCCAATGGCATGTATCGCGTGACTGCCCCATTTGAAGGTCTGGGGCGTGGCAAGGAATGCACATCCAATACTGAAGCTGCGGAGAAGAGCACGCCCATTAAAGAGTGCCCCGGCTTTGTGGGGGAGGTGGACGGTAAGCTGGGTTGTTATGGGACGGCGGAGAAGCCTGTCACGACAGTGGATAAGCCTATTCCTGGCGCGCTCGGTAGCAGCGGAACCATCATTGCTGGTAACCCTCCGGCTGGTACGCCTGCTTCGTCTGGTGTTGGACCGGCTACCGGGGCGGGCAAGACGCCCAGCACCGGTACGGGTGGAAACGATGGCGGTCCGGCTGCTGCTGCGACGGGAGGTAAGGGCGGCGGCGCGGGTGGCGCGGCGTCTGGCACCGGTTCTACCGTTAAATCTGATGGCTCAGAGGAAAAAGATCCCTGCGGTGCACCTGGGCAGGCTGACTGTGCGGTGAAGGTGAATGAGAAGGGCACACCCGAGGGTGCTGGTACGACCTTCGATACTGTGAAGTCGAAGCTTGATGAGACGAAGGGCAAGAACGAAGAGCAGCTTGGGCGTGCGTCTGGCACTGCTGACAAGGGTTTCTTCGAGCCCATTCGCACCATGTTTTGGGCACCGCCGGTTGCTGCCTGCGAGACGTTCGCGCTGCCGCAGCAGGTAGGAGGGTTGCAGCTGGATGCCTGCGGCGTGGTCGATGGTGTCCGTAGCGCCATGGCTCTGGTGTGGGCTGGTGCCGGCCTTTTCCTGTGCTTCGGAATGATCAAGAGGAGTTTCTGACATGCCATTGCTCGCCGCCTTCATCGGGTCCCTGGCCTCTGGCCTTGCGACTCTGTTCGCAACCCAGATGGCGTACACGACTGCGCTCAAGCTCGCGGCCTATGTGACGTGGATCACGGTGGCCGGAGTGTTCATTGCATCGGTCTTCGTTTGCTGCGCGACGCTGTACGGCATGCTTGGCAACGTGAGTGTCGGCGCTGGCTGGGCTCGCTATCTCTGGATGGGCCTCGGCATGTTCATCCCGCAGAACGCAGGTGCGGTTATGGCGTGTGTCGCCTCGGTCTGGATCGCTTCCAGCGTGTGGAAGATTCAGCGCATCGGCATTGAGAACTTCTCGAAATGACCGACTACGCGCTGACCGGTAAGAAAGGCACCGGCAAGAGCAAGAATGCTGTTCGGCTCTTCCGCGATCGATACCTGAAGCGTAAGCGCCGCTGTGCGACGAATCTCGATATCGACCTCAAGGCGATGTTCGGCGTTCACTCGAAACAGACCTACGTGCGCGTGCCTGACAAGCCCACCGCGTTCGATCTGCTCGCCGCAGGTCACGGCAATCCTGAAAGCTACGATGAAGACCTCAACGGCGGGCTCTTCCTCGATGAAATGGGCACCTGGCTCAACACCCGCACGTTCGCGGACAAGGAACGCGCCGCGACGCTCGATTTCTTCGCCCACGCGCGCAAGCACGGCTGGGACACCTACTACATCATGCAGAACGTCCTGCAGGTCGACAAACAGCTCCGCGAAGCCTTCATCGAGCAGACCGTTCGGCACACCCGTTTCGACAAGGTCCGCATCCCCTTCATCGGCTGGCTCCTGGCGCTGCTCTTTGGCGACAAGGCCGGCTATCTGCCGCGCTTCCACCTGGCTGTTGCGCGCATGGGCACCAACCCTCAGGAAATGGCTGCAGACCGGGCCACGTACACCGGCAAGGACATTGAGGGGTGCTACGACACGCGACAGGTCTTCAAGCACGACTACCCGCACGGTACGCACTCGGTTCTCTCGCCCTGGCACGTCGAGGGGCGGTTTCTCGAGCCCGAGAAGCTCGGTTTCTGGGCTCAGGCATGGTTAGCCCTCACCAAGCCGCCCAAACCCGCCAGACAGGCCCCGAAGACCTTCGATCCGCGGTGGGCGCGCGTCGTCAGTCTGTGCCGTCAGTTGCCACCCGCCGAGCGGCTTGGCGTGATGGCGCGATATGCGAGGGCAAGCGCGGGCCGGTAGCCCTGCGTTAGCGGGGCGGACGGGCCGCGCGCCGCCGTCGCCGCTTTGTGTGCAGTTCGTCGCCCCCTTGAACCAGCCCCCTTGTTGCTAAGCCGGAAGTTCGGGGACCCGCTTGCGGGGGGAAGGCCATCGCGCACCCTGTACCCGTGTTTGTTGCACAGTTGTCAAGCCACCGGAGGGGTGGCTTTTTAAATTGGAGGAGCGATGTTTATCGGATACGCGCGAGTCTCTACCAGCGAGCAGGAGACGCATTTGCAGATGGACGCCTTGCGCGCGGCGGGCGTCCAGCAGGTATTCGCGGAGAAGGGTAGTTCGGTTGGGCCTCGGCCGGAGTTGCGTCGGGCTCTGGCTGGCATGTCGCAAGGCGATGTTCTCGTCGTGTGGAAGCTTGATCGGCTTTCTCGTGGGCTGGTAGATCTGCTTGACCTAATCGAGCAGTTGAAGTCTC
>NZ_JASMRZ010000131.1 GCF_030462475.1 Variovorax sp. CAN15 | reverse complement strand
GACTCGCCCCGGCGGGCGACCTACTTTTCTTTGCTTCGCCAAAGAAAAGTAGGCAAAAGAAAGGCGACCCCACTGTCTGCGACCCCTTCGCTGCGCTACGGGGCAACCTGCGGTGCTCGCGTTTCGCGGGGTCTCGCCCAAACTCGCTTCGCTCAGACAAGGGCGAGCCCTGATCCGCGAAACGCTGCGCTCCTCGGCGCAGCCAGAGGGGAGGGGAGACGCCCGGGCCTTTGCTTCGCTCGGCCACCAAGGCACGGCAGCGCTTCGCGCCTGCCGTGCTTGGAATGGGGCGGAAGGGGTGTTGGGGTTGCGTGCGTTGTTGGCGTCGTCGGAATTGGTTCTGACCTTGAATCCCCGCCCGAGCGAAGCGAAGGCCGATTCAGGCTGTTCAAAAAAGCCGAGCGCAGCGATGGCGCGGATCGCTCCCTTCTGGCTGCGCCGAGGAGCGCAGACGTAGGAGGGATAAGGGCCGCAGCTGTTTGAGCGAAGCGAGTTCTGCGGACCCCCTCCTACGTCGAGCACCGCAGGTTGCCCGTAGCGAAGCGAAGGGACGCAGACAGTAGGGTCGCCTTTCTTTTGCCTACGTTTCTTTGGCGAAGCAAAGAAAAGTAGGTCGGCCGCCGGGCCGAGACCCGGCCCCGGAAACCAACCCCACCAAAAACGCCAAATCCCAAAGTGCACCTCCCCCGTGCAAGACGCACCACAACAAGGGTATTTCCGTACCCACTGGCTCCATCCCCACCCCATTGCTGGCACTTCCTGGCCGCAGACGTTAAGTGCAAAGTCCCCGAAGATTCACCCTCAAGGAGAAACCCGATGACCATGTCCCGCCGTCTCCCCCTCCAGCTAGCCATCCTGGCCACCACCCTCGCAGCCCTGTACGGCACGAGTGCCCACGCACAGCAAGCCAAGGAAGTCACCTTCGCCCACCAGGACATGCTGGTCCCACTGCGCCTGGTCATGGAATCCGGCGAGGTAGAAAAAGCCACGGGCTACAAGATCAACTGGCGCATGTTCGCGGGCGGCGGCGACGTGATCCGCGCGATGGCTTCGGGCGACGTGCAGATGGGCGAGACCGGCTCCAGCCCGCTCACGGCCGCGGCCAGCCAGGGGCAGGACATCAAGCTGTTCTGGATCTCCGCCGACATCGCGAATGCGGAAGCATTGGTGGCACGCAACGGCACCAACATCAACAGCATCAAGGACCTGGCCGGCAAGAAGGTGGCCACGCCCTTCGTGTCGACGGCGCACTACCAGCTCATGGCTGGCATGAAGATGGACGGCGTCGATGCCAAGAGCGTGAACGTGATGAACATGCGCCCGCCCGAGATCGCGGCGGCCTGGGAGCGTGGCGACATCGACGCGACCTTCATCTGGGACCCGGTGCTGTCGAAGATCAAGGCCAGCGGCAAGACCATCGCCACGTCGGGCAGCATCGGCAAGCGCGGCGCACCGACCTTCGAGGGCATCGTGGTCAACGCCAAGTGGGCGGCGGCCAACGAGCCTTTCATGGTGGCCTTCGTGAAGGCGCTGAACCGCGCGAACGAAGAGTACAAGGCCACCGGCAAGAGCTGGACGCCCGATTCACCCCAGACCAAGGCCATGGCCAAGTGGACCAAGGCCGATCCGAAGGACGTGGGGGCTGCGATGGCTCTGTACACGTTCCCGACGATGGCGGAGCAGGTTTCGCCGACCTGGCTGGGTGGCGGTGCCGCGAAAGCGATGGCCAATACGGCCGCCTTCCTGAAGGAGCAGGGGCGGGTGCAGGAGGTGAAGCCTGACTACAGCGCGTTCGTTACCACTGCTTATGTCGAGAAGGCGATGGGGAAGTAATTTGTTCGCGGGTGGATCACGCCGACGGGGTGCCTTGCTCCGCGAATGTCCCCCGGCCTGCGGCCTCCTCCTCTATTTCGCTGCGCAAGGCACCCCATCGGCGTGATCGTTCAGGGCACTTGTTGATCGGCCGCAAACCAGCAGCATGCCCAGTGCACGGGGCGCCGGGTGCTCCCCGCAGCGAAATAAAGCAGGAGGGGCGTAGCCCCGGGGGACATTCGCGGAGGGGAGTACCCGGTGGCCTGTGCGCCCCCCCGAACGAACAACGACAGCAAGCAATCAGACAGCAACCCGCATTGGAGAACTGAATGCCCACGCTAGACATCCGCGACCTCACGGTCAACTACGCCGTCAAGGGCGGCACGCTGCAGGCGCTGGCCCCCGTCAACCTCACGATGCACGACGGCGACTTCGTCGTCGCACTCGGTGCCTCGGGCTGCGGCAAGACCACACTGCTCAACAGCATCGCGGGCTTCCTGCCGCCTTCGACCGGCGAGATCCTGCTCGACGGCAAACCCGTGGTCGGCCCTGGCGCCGACCGTGGCGTGGTGTTCCAGAAGCATGCGCTGATGCCCTGGCTCAACGTGCGCGACAACGTGGCGCTGGGGCTGCGGCTGGGCGGCATGGGCAAGGCGGAGCGCGACCGCATAGCGGAAGAAAAACTCGGTCTCGTCGGCCTGCAGAAATACGCCGACCGCGCTGTGTACGAACTGTCCGGCGGCATGCAGCAACGTGTGGGCATCGCGCGTGCGCTTGCCAGCGACCCCGCCGTACTGCTCATGGACGAGCCCATGGGCGCGCTCGATGCGTTCACGCGCGAGCAGGTACAGGAAATTCTTCTGCACGCCTGGTCCAAGTCGAACAAGATGGTGTTCTTCATCACGCACTCGGTGGAAGAGGCGCTGTTCCTGGCCACGCGGCTCATCGTGATGAGCCCGAGCCCGGGGCGCATCTCGCACGTCTACGACAACGTGCCGTTCTCACGCCAGTACCTGTCGCACGGCGATTCGCGCAAGGTGAAATCGGAACCCGAGTTCATCCGCATGCGCGAAGAAGTGCTGTCCATCATTCATCACCGCGAGGCCGCCCATGCATGAGGTCGTCACCGTAGCATCGCCCAGTGCCGTCATGACGCAACCGCCGCCGTCCAAGCCTGCCGCGCCGCCTGTTCCCGCGGCCGGCGCCAAGCTCAAGACCAGCGCCTTCAAGGTGCCGGGCGAGGGATCGAGCGTGACCATCAGCGTGGTCACGGTCGTGGCGCTGGTGGCACTGTGGTTCATCGTCACCAACATGGGCTGGGTCAAGCCGCTCTTTTTGCCCACGCCGCAGGCCGTGTTCCAGCAGTTCTACGAATACCTTACCGGCCAGGCCAACGACAAGCCGCTGTGGCAGCACTTCCTGGCGAGCATGTTCCGCGTGTTCTCTGCCTTCTTCCTGGCCTGCGCCACGGCCATTCCGGTGGGCATCGCGATGGGCATGAGCCGCTTCTGGCGCGGCATCTTCGATCCGCCGCTGGAGTTCTACCGGCCGCTGCCTCCGTTGGCCTACCTGCCGCTCATCATCATCTGGTTCGGCATCGACGAGCTGCCGAAGGTGCTGCTGATCTTCCTGAGTTGCTTCGCGCCGCTGGCGCTGGCCGCGCGCTCGGGCATGCGCAGCGCGTCGCAGGAGCAGATCAACGCTGCGTATTCGATGGGCGCGAGCTACATGCAGGTGATACGCCACGTGATCCTGCCCTCGGCGCTGCCCGACATCCTCGTGGGCATGCGCATCGCCATCGGCTTCGGCTGGACCACGCTGGTGGCCGCCGAGATGGTGGCGGCCAACATGGGGCTGGGTCAGATGGTGCTGAACGCGTCGAACTTCCTGCGCACCGACATCGTGATCATGGGCATCATCGTCATCGGCGTGGTGGCTTATCTTTTCGACCTGCTGATGCGGTGGCTCGAACGCCGGCTTGTGCCTTGGAAAGGGCGCATGTGACCGGTGGCGGCGGTGCCACCGTCACGGGCATCGGGGGCGGCAGCGCAGGGCCTTCGGTGAGCGCGTCCATCGACTGTTCGAGGTAGTCCAGCATCGCGCGCATCGCGGCGCTGTTGTGGCGGCGCTGCGAGTACGCCGCGTACAGCCAGTGCTCGCGCGGCATGTGCTCGCGCAGCACCGGCACCAGCGCACCGCGCTCCAGGTGCGACTGCGCCAGCGGCTCCGGCACATAGGCCACGCCCACGCCGCGCAGCGCCAGCTCGATGAGCGCAACGGCATCGTTGGCCTCCATGCGGCTGTGCACCGACACCTCGTACGGATCGCCATTGGTCTCGAAGGGCAGGTTGGTCGTCTGCTTGGCCGAGAAGCTCAGCACGTCGTGGCGGCTCAGGTCTTCGGGCACCTGCGGCATGCCGCGTTGCGCCCAGTACGAAGGCGCGGCGCACACCACCATGTCGAACTGCACGAGGCGGCGCACGATCAGGTTCATGTCGTCGATGCGACCGCCGGTCAGGTGGATGTCGATGCCTTCCTCGATCAGGTCGAGGTCGTCGTTGGTGAACACCAGGCTCACGTACACGTCGGGGTAGAGCTTGATGAACCCCGCGATCACGTCGGAGAGCCAGCCGGCGATGAGCCCGTGTGGCGCGCTCATGCGCAGCCGCCCGCGTGGATGCGAGCCGTGCGCCTGCAGGTCGTTCAGCGTGTTCTCGGCCATCGTCACCAGCTGCGTGCTGCGCTCCAGCAGCACCTGCCCGGCGTCGGTGAGGCTCAGCGAGCGCGTGGAGCGGTTGAGCAGCCGCACGCCGCTGCGGGTTTCGAGCTCCGCCACGTAGCGGCTCACCGTGGCTTTCGACATGCCCAGCGAGATCGCCGCCCGGGAAAAGCTGCGCCGGAAGGCGACTTCGCGAAATGTTTTGATGAGGTCCAGACCGTCCATGGTGGGCGGATTGTTCCAGCTTCCGGGATGAGGCCGTCGGGTGTAGGGGCATCGCCGGTTTCGGGCTGATGCGATGAATACCTCCGTGGCTATACTGCGCCCCGTCACGTCATAAAAAGGCGTGATCGGGATTGGTCTCCCGAAGCATCTCTGCGACGCAAGCCGCAGTCACTCCCGCAGGGTCTGCGGCTTCGTCATTCGTGCCTCCAGTTTTTGGCGGCTCGACGGGCGGGCGCAAGCCCGGCCGGTTCTCGCAAGAGGTGCCCGGTAGACCAACCCGTCGAGCTGCCGCCCTCGATTGGTCTCGGGAGCGGTGGTTTCTGCAAACCGCACCTCTTGGAGGCCATTGATGGCTGCATCTCCCCGCGCGTCCGCGCGTGTCTCTTCATTCCCTGAATCTCCAGAATCCACCGGCGTCGAATCGCTCACGCTGCAGGCCTGCGACGACATCGACAGTCTTCACGAGGTGAGGCAAGCGTATGCGGGCCTCGAAAAGCTCATCGTGCCCCAGCAGGTCGGTGATACGGAAGAGGTCTGCCCGAACCGGTCCGAACTCAGCGCGCTGGTGCGGGTTGTCAACGAAGAACTGCGCAGGCGCATCGAAGCGGCCGAGAACACGCTGCAGTTGCTGCGTGTTGCCGTGCTTGCTAGATGAGCCCCCTGGTCGCAGCCTTCAGCGTCGCGGCCGCACGGGTCGTGCACCCGAGCTTCTGGAACACGCGCTCGACATGAGTGCGCACCGTGCTCGGGCTGATTCCCAGCACACGGGCGACTTCCTTCGTGTTGTGGCCCTGGCTGATGCAGCGCAGGACTTCGAGTTCGCGCTGGGAAAGGGAGGCGTCGACTTGTGCCGGCGCAACGGGCTTTGAGGCGCTGCCCGGCAGAACGCATGCCAGCAGCGCCGTGACGACTTCCTGGTCGAAGCGGCCTGCCTTGGCATCTTCCTTCATGCAGTCGAGCGCCTGCGCCTCCGTGAGTTCCGGTCGCCACGGGCGGCGGGTGCGGTGCGATTGCCACTGCTCGGCCGCGGCGACGATCTGCCCCTCCAGCGGCATCGCCGAGCCCGAGCGGCCTCGGAAGTGGCCCGAGCCGTCACGCCGCTCGAAGGCGAAGGATGCGATTTCCGCCTCGGCCGCGAGGCCGTCGATCTGACCGGCGGCGCGGGAAGTCCAATACGGCACGAGCCGCACGCGCTCCAGCGACGATGCCGGCAGTGGCTCGGGCGCATTCCATATCGCGTTGGGAACGGCCGCCCGGCCGATGCCGTGGATCAGGCCGGCCTTGTACGCAAGGTGGCACGTGGCTTCGTCGAGGCCGAGCCGTGCGCTGCAGTCGCGTGCCAGTTGGGCCACGCGGCGCGAATAGCCCGTCATCCATGGCAGCTTCAGGTCGATCACGTCGCCGACCAGTTCCAGGCCCATGCGTCGAAGCATCGACGCAGGCTGATCCGCGGGCTCGGTCCATGGCGCGACGGGGGAGTCCAGTTCCTTCATCCATGTTGCAGCACAGGGTGCGCTCGCGTCGACGAGGAAGGCCGGGTAGAGGCTGCCCGCGCGTCCGCGCGCCACGGTGAGCGCTTCATCGATCCCGTAGAGACGGCCGAAGATTTCCAGATCGCTCGCCAGCGCCACGACATAGGTCGCGAGCGGAACTTCTTCGCCCTGAAGCACGCCGGGCACGCCGCTGCCGTCGTAAGCCTCGAACACGGCGCGCAGCGCGGCTTCGGTCTCGCGGCTCAGCCCCAGCGTGTTCGCGATGTCGCCGGCAATTTCGCAATGGATGTCGGCCATGGCCAGCACCGCATCGGGCACCGGCCCGCTGATGTGCGGCCGGCGCATGCGGGGTGCCCGCGATGCGAGCAGGGCCTGCCGGCCCTGCACGTCGTCTTCGAGGAAATCGGCGAACTCCTGCGCATTGGCGGTGCAGCCCGACCAGCGCAACAGCGCGACATGCCGCACGGCCTCGACCTGCGACGCGTCGCACCCGGCCCCGGCTGCGATCTTCCCGGCGAGCCAGGCCGTGCGCAGCGAGTGGTCGGTCGGCTGGCCCATGCTCAGGTCGCCGATGAACGCCAGCGCGCGGACTGCGTCGAAAACGGTGATGGTCGTCGTGTCGTCGGACATGGGGCAGGCGTGGATCGCGGCGGCGGGTACTCAGCATCTCACAGTTCCCTGGGGCCCTGTCGGTCATCCGACGGATACCGCGTGAGGCGGGAAGGGAAAAGAATGACCGCGTCCGTGCCGTTCACTCGATGGACGGCGATCTTCTCTTTCTTTCTTTTTTTCTTCTATTCGTTCATCACCATGTCCGACGCCTTGAAAACCGAATCCCGGCGAGCCGCCTGGCTGCGCAATTACTACCTCGTCCGTGCCGCCTTCTCGTTCGCATGGGTCGCGGCGGTCTTTACCGTCGCGAAGCAGTCGCCCGCCTTGGCGACCGTGCTGCTGATCGTCTATCCCGCGTGGGATGCGTTCGCCAACCTGCTGGACGTGAGGATGACAGGCGGTGCGAAAGCCAATGCCACGCAGCTGCTCAACATCTGGATCAGCGCGCTGGTCACGCTGGCTGTTGCGAGCTCCCTCTTGTTCAAGCTGCACATCGCTCTGGCGATCTTCGGGGCCTGGGCGATCGTCGCAGGCCTGCTGCAACTGGCCACGGCCGTTCGCCGTCGCAAGGACAACGGAGGGCAGTGGGTGATGATGCTGAGCGGGGCGCAGTCTGCGCTGGCTGGTGGGTTCTTTGTGGCGCAGCAGGGTAGTGGTGCGCCTGTGCTTCAGACCATTGGGGGGTATGCGGCGGTGGGGGCGGCGTACTTCTTGATTTCGGGGGTGATGGTTCTGGTTCGGGAGACCCGCCACGTCAGAATAGTTGTCGCCTCCTTAGAACCCAAAGAAAGGATTCGAAGTGGCGAGATATTCCCAAGGCTTCAAGAGGAAGGCTGTCGCAAGGCTGCTCGCACCGGAGTGCGCGCCGCTGGAAGTGGTGGCCGACGAGACTGGTATTGGCGTCGAGACGCTGGAGCGCTGGCGCGATGAACAGCAGACCATGCCCGCCCGAGGGCGGGCATGGTCTGC
>NZ_JASMRZ010000130.1 GCF_030462475.1 Variovorax sp. CAN15 | reverse complement strand
CCGAGCGCGGACCGGTGGTCGGCACCACCACCAAGCGGGCGCACCGCAACGTGATCGGCACGCACAGCGGTTCCTACAGCGTGTACCGCGCGCTCGCGGTGGCGGCCGGGGCGCTCAAGCGCGAGCACAAGGCGGACCTCACCAACACCGCGCCCACCGACACGATCGGCCCTTACCCGCAATGGAGCGAGCCGGGGCGCATCGTGTCGCTCGACCCTTGGGGCGCGCAGGTGGCCGAAGTGTTCGCCACCGAGCTGGCGGCGGGCTACGACATCCGACCCACCATCGCGATCACCAAGGCGCACGTGATCCTGCCCGAGGTGATCGAGGCGCTGCAGAAGGGCCGGCTCAAGGCCGACGGCAAATTCCTCACCGCCGGCGGCGCCGCGCTGGTGACCAAGGCCGCCATCGAGCCCGTGTGGTATCTGCCCGAGGTGGCGCGCCGTTTCGGCTGCTCCGAGACCGACCTGCGCCGCACACTCTTCGAGGAAACAGGCGGCATGTACCCCGAACTGGTCACGCGCTCCGACCTCGAAGTGTTCCTGCCGCCCATCGGCGGGCAGACGCTCTACATCTTCGGCAACCCGCGCGACCTGGCCAACCCCGAGGTCGAACTCACCGCACGCATCCACGACGAGTGCAACGGTTCGGACGTGTTCGGCTCCGACATCTGCACCTGCCGCCCCTATCTGACGCACGCCATCGAGGAATGCATCCAGGGCGCGCAGCGCGGCGGCGTCGGCCTCATCGCCTACTCGCGCAAGGAAGGCCGCGCGCTCGGCGAGGTGACCAAGTTCCTGGTCTACAACGCACGCAAGCGCCAGGTGGGCGGCGACACGGCCGACCAGTATTTCGCGCGCACCGAGTGCGTGGCCGGCGTGCAGGACATGCGCTTCCAGGAGCTGATGCCCGACGTCTTCCACTGGCTCGGCATCAAGAAGATCCATCGGCTGGTGTCGATGAGCAACCTGAAGTTCGACGCCATCACCGGCTCGGGCATCGAGATCGGCGAACGCGTGAACATTCCCGACGAACTGATTCCTGCCGATGCCCGCGTCGAGATGGACGCCAAGATGGCGGCGGGCTATTTCACGCCCGGCCCGGTGCCGGACGCCGAGGAACTGAAGAAGGCCAAGGGCCGGGGACTGAGCGAATGAGCAAGAACAGCAGCAACGACGACCCGAACCTGCCGGTCGACGGCTCCGGCAGCCTGCCGCCTGGCGGTGCGGGTGACGTGGACCCGTCCATCGAATTCACCGCCGACACCGCCCATCCGGCTGGCGCGGCCACGCTGCTGCGCACCACCGCCGCCATCCGCCAGCGCGCAAACGCCCTGCTCGCTCGCGCGCGGCGCGGCGAATCGCAGTGGTTCCGCATCGGCGGCGACGACGCGCTCGAAGACGCGGCACGCACCGTGGCCGAGGTCACGCGCGAGCGCTATCCGTGGGACACCATCCCCTACCACAGCCGCTGGCGCCATTTCGAAGCCGGCGGGGTGAATCGGGTCGAGGAGCTCGACAGGCTGTTAGGCAAGGTCGACGCGCGGCAGCGCGCCCGCGCCCACATCGACCTCGTGCTGGTGAGCGTGCTGCTCGATGCCGGCGCGGGCGCCGGCTGGCACTACACCGAATCGGCCACCGGCCAGCGCTTCACGCGCTCCGAGGGGCTTGGCGTAGCGAGCTTCCATGCATTCACCAGCGGACTTTTCTCGTCCAACCCCGACCACCCCTGCCAAGTCGATGCGGCCGGACTGCGCGGCCTGGTCACCGACCGGCTCGGCGACGCCTTCCAGGTGAGCGAAGTCAATCCGCTGGTCGGCCTTGCCGGCCGCGCCACGCTGCTGCGCCGGCTCGGCGAGGCCATGAGCGAGCAGCCCGAGACCTTCGGCGACGACGGCCGGCCCGGCGGTCTGTTCGACGCGCTCGTCGGCCCCTATGGCCCGGCCGCACCGCCCACCGCAGAGATCACGGCGCACCAGATCCTTTCGCTTCTGCTGGAGACGCTCTCGCGCATCTGGCCGGCGGCCAATTCGGTCGACAGCATCGCGGCCGACGGCAGCGACAACGTGGGCGGCATCGGCTCCGGCGACCCGGCGCTTGCGCTTGGCGACTGCTGGCGCCACAGCGCGGTGCGAGGCCCCGGCCTCACCAACGGCTGGATGCCCTTCCACAAGCTCTCGCAGTGGCTCACGTATTCGCTGCTGGAACCCTTCGAGTGGGCCGGCGTGAAGGTGCGCCATCTCGACGCGCTCACCGCCCTGCCCGAGTACCGCAACGGCGGCCTGCTGATCGACAGCGGCGTGATCGTGCCCAAGGACCCGGCTTTTCTCGCGCGCCAGTGGAAGGTGGGCGACGAATTCATCGTCGAATGGCGCGCGCTCACGGTGGCGCTGCTGGACGAGGTGGCGCCGCGCGTGCGCAAGGTGCTCGACCGCACCGAGGAAGAGCTTCCGCTGGCCTGCGTGCTCGAAGGCGGTACCTGGGCGGCGGGCCGCGCGCTGGCGCAGCGCTTGCGCGACGGTGCCCCGCCTCTGCTGATCGAGAGCGACGGCACCGTCTTTTAGACTCTCGGGTTCTCTTTCAGCAACGCCACGCACAATTCAAGAATGAGCAACGTCCACCTCCTCGACCACCCCCTCGTCCAGCACAAGCTCACGCTGATGCGCCGCAAGGACGCGTCCACCAACAGCTTCCGCCGGCTCCTCAACGAAATCAGCATGCTGATGGCCTATGAGGTCACGCGCGACATGCCGATGCAGGACATCGAGGTCGAAACCCCGCTCGAGACCATGCAGGCCAAGGTCATCGACGGCAAGAAGCTGGTGCTGGTATCCATTCTTCGCGCCGGCACCGGCATCCTCGACGGCATGCTCACCGTGGTGCCCGGCGCGCGCGTCGGCCACATCGGCCTGTACCGCGACCCGAAGACGCTGACGGCCGTCGAGTACTACTTCAAGATGCCCGGCGAGATGGAGAACCGCGACGTGATCGTGGTCGACCCGATGCTGGCCACCGGCAACTCGGCCGTGGCGGCCGTCGAACGGTTGAAGGAACTCAATCCGAAGTCGATCAAATTCGTCTGCCTGCTGACCTGCCCCGAGGGCGTGGCGACGATGCAGAAGGCCCATCCGGACGTGCCGATCTACACCGCTGCGATCGACCGTGAACTCAAYAGCCACGGGTACATCCTGCCCGGCCTTGGCGATGCGGGCGACCGGATTTTCGGCACGAAGTAGGCTCGCCCCCCGGGCTGCGCGCACTTCGTGTCGCTTCGCCCACCCCCTAACGGGGGGCAACACCTGAGGCCCCGGCGGAGCCGGTTCCTCGGTGTTCCTGGAATGGGCCGAGGCTGGTTTGGGATCGCGTGCTGGCCGGGCACGAGGATTGCAGCGCAAGTTCTTTCATCACCAATCGAATCGAGGAGAAGTACCGTGACCGCACGCCGTCAATTGATCATCCGTTCCGTCGCCGTTGCCGCAGCGCTTGCCGCGGCGGGCGCTCCGGGCCTCGCGCTCGCGCAGGCCAAGCTCAAGGTGGCGGCGGTGTACACCGTTCCCTTCGAGCAGCAATGGGTGGGCCGCATCCACAAGGCGCTGAAGGCGGCCGAGGCGCGCGGCGAAATCGAATACAAGGCCACCGAGAACGTCAGCAACGCCGACTACGAGCGCGTGATGCGCGAGTACGCCACCGGCGGCAACCAGCTGATCCTGGGCGAGGTGTTCGGCGTGGAGGCGGCGGCGCGCAAGGTCGCGAAGGACTTCCCCAAGGTCGCCTTCCTGATGGGCTCCTCGCTCAAGCCCCAGGCGCCCAACTTCAGCGTGTTCGACAACTACATCCAGGAGCCCGCATACCTCAGCGGCATGGTGGCCGGCGGCATGACGAAGAGCAACCGCATCGGCATGGTCGGCGGCTTCCCGATTCCCGAGGTCAACCGCCTGATGAACGCCTTCATGGCCGGCGCGAAGGAAACGAATCCGAAGGTCGAGTTCAGCGTGAGCTTCATCAACAGCTGGTTCGACCCGCCGAAGGCCAAGGAAGCGGCCTTCGCGATGATCGACAAGGGCGCCGACGTGATGTACGCCGAGCGCTTCGGCGTCTCCGACGCGGCCAAGGAAAAGGGCAAGCTCGCCATCGGCAACGTGATCGACACGCAGAGCCAGTACCCCGACACGGTGGTCGCCTCGGCCCTGTGGAATTTCGAGCCGGCGGCCGACCGCGCGATCAAGCTCGTGAAGGAAGGCAAGTTCGCGGCCGAAGACTACGGCGTGTACGCGCAGATGAAGCACAAGGGCTCCGAACTCGCGCCGCTGGGCACCTTCGAGAAGAAGGTGCCTGCCGACATCGTCGCCAAGGTGAAGGCCAGGCAGGCTGACATCCTCTCGGGCAAGTTCATCGTGAAGGTGGACGACGCGCAACCGAAGTCCACCGCCAAGTGAGCGCGCCGATGAAGATCCGCTGGGCTTCCCTTCTTGCGTCCGGCGTGCTGGCCCTTGGCCTCGCGGGCTGCGCTGGCGTCTACAAGGGCACTGGCGTCAGCATCAACAGCAGCACCCGCCTGGACGACACGCCGCGCATCGCGGTGCTGTCGGCCTTCGAGCCCGAGCTCAAGCTGCTGCTCGCGCGCCTGCAGGGGCCGGTGAAGCACAGCGTGAACGGGGTGGAGTTCACCACCGGCACGCTCGAAGGCAAGCCGGTCGTGCTGTTCCTATCCGGCATCAGCATGACCAACGCGACGATGAACACGCAGCTGGCGCTCAACCGCTTTCGCGTGACCAACATCGTCTTCAGCGGCATCGCAGGCGGCGTGAACCCGTCGCTGCACGTGGGCGACGTCACCGTGCCGGCGCAATGGGGCCAGTACCTCGAAGTGCTGATGGCGCGCGAGACCTCGCCCGGCAAGTACGCCGCCCCGCCCTTCATCACCGACGCCACGCTGCCCAACTTCGGCATGATGTTCCCGCGTCCGGTCGAGGTGCGCTCGGCGGCGCGCCCGGAGATCCACCGCAAGTTCTGGTTCGAGGCCGACCCGAAGATGCTCGACGTGGCCCGCAGCATCCGCAACGTCGACCTGGCCAACTGCAGCGCCGGCAAGTGCCTGCCGCGCAAGCCGCAGCTGGTGGTGGGCGGCAACGGCGTCTCGGGCCAGGCCTTCATGGACAACAAGGCCTACCGCGAATACACCTACAAGACCTTCCAGGCCAACGTGCTCGACATGGAGACCGCGGCCGTGGGCATGGTCGCCTACAGCAACGGCGTGCCTTTCATCGCCTTCCGCTCGCTCAGCGACCTCGCGGGCGGCGGCGATGGCGAGAACGAGATGGGCACCTTCATGGGCATCGCGGCCGACAACTCCGCCAAGGTCATGCTGGCCTTCCTGGCCGCCTGGAAGTGACTCCGGCGCCTGCCGGCCTCATTCGACTTGTTCTGCTTCCGGGCATGGACGGCACCGGCGAACTCTTCGAACCCCTGGCCCAGGCCATGGGGCGACGCGACGCCATCGACATCGTGCGCTACCCCGGCACCCAGCCGCTGGGCTATGACGAACTCGAGCGGCTGGTGCGTGCGCAGCTCCCCACCGGCCAGCCCTTCGTGCTGCTGGGCGAGTCCTTCTCGGGCCCGCTGGCCATCTCCATCGCGGCAGCCCCGCCGCCGGGGCTGCGCGGGCTGATCCTGTGCTGCAGCTTTGCCCGCCGCCCCGCACCCGGACTGGCCCTGCTGCGCGGCGGCCTGCTCGAACTGTCGATGAAGCTCCTTCACTCCGGCCCGATGCGCGGGCCCATGCGGCGCATGCTGCTGGGCCGTTTCGCCACGCCACGCCTTGCGGCTTTGCTGCAGGGTTCGCTGCGGCAGGTGTCGACCGCCGTCATGACGCGCCGCATGAAGGAGGTGCAGCGCGTGAACGTGGTTGGCAAGCTCGCGCAGATACGCGTGCCCGCGATGTACCTGCAGGCCATCGAGGATCGCATCGTTCCGGACCAGGCCGCCCGTACCATCCAGCGCGCGCTGTCGGGGCTGAACATCGTCCGGCTGGAAGGACCGCACGGCCTGCTGCAGGCTGCGCCCATCGCCGCAGCCCAGGCCATCGACAACTTTTGCCGCGAGCTCGGCAGCCCGGAGCCCGCCATCCCATGAACCCTTTCGTGCTCCGGCTCAACGGCATCACCAAGCGCTTCGGCGCCCTGGTGGCCAACGATGCCATTTCCCTCGACCTGCAGGCAGGCGAGGTGCTGGCGCTGCTCGGCGAGAACGGCGCGGGCAAGTCCACGCTGATGTCCATTCTTTTCGGCCACTACGTCGCCGACGAGGGTGGCATCGAAGTCTTCGGCTCGCCGCTGCCGCCGGGCAACCCCAAGGCGGCGCTGGCGGCGGGCGTGGGCATGGTGCACCAGCACTTCACGCTGGCCGACAACCTGAGCGTGCTCGACAACGTGATGATGGGCACCGAGCCGCTGTGGCGCCCGGTGTCGCGCCGCGCGGCCGCGCGCGAGCGGCTGCTCGACGTGGCAAGGCGCTTCGGCCTGCCGGTGCAGCCTGACGCACTGGTCGGCAGCCTCTCGGTGGGCGAGCGCCAGCGCGTGGAAATCCTGAAGGCCCTGTACCGCGGCGCGCGCATCCTCATCCTCGACGAGCCCACCGCCGTGCTCACGCCGCAGGAGAGCGAGGCACTGTTCGCCACGCTCGCGCAGATGGTGGCGCAGGGGCTGTCGGTGATCTTCATCAGCCACAAGCTCGACGAGGTGCTGCGCGTGTCGCACCGCATTGCAGTGCTGCGCGGCGGAAAGCTGGTGGCCGAAGCACGCACGGCCGACACCACGCAGGCGCAGCTCGCGTTGTGGATGGTCGGGCATGCGGTCGAGCCGCCGCATCGCCGGCCCGCCCAATCGGTGGGCGATGCAGTCTGCGTGCTCGACCACGTGAGCACGGCGGCCTCCGCCAAGGGCGACGGGCGCGACCGGTTGCACGAGGTGTCGCTGACGCTGCGCGCGGGCGAGATCACCGCCATCGCCGGTGTTTCCGGCAACGGACAGGTCGCGCTCGCCGAGCTGCTGTGCGGCACGCGCCGCGCCGCATCGGGCACCGCGCAGCTGATGGGCCGCGCGCTGCCGCCCTCGCCTGCCCGGCTGGTGCAGCGCGGCGTCGCGCGCATTCCCGAAGACCGGCATGCGGTCGGCGTGGTCGGCGACCTGCCCGTGTGGGAGAACGCGGTGTCGGAGCGGCTTCGCAGCCCGGTGTTCTCACGCTGGTCATGGCTCGTGAAGCGCGCCGCCGCACGTCTGCATGCGCGGCGCATCGAAAAGGCCTTCGACGTGCGCGGTGCCGGCCTGATGGCGCCGGCTCGCTCGCTCTCGGGCGGGAACATGCAGAAACTGATTCTTGGACGCGCCCTGCTCGCGCCCGAACAACCCGGGCCGGACTCCAGCCAGGACGAGGCCGACAGGAAGCACCCGAACCGCGCGCCACGCCTTATCGTCGCCCACCAGCCCACCTGGGGCCTGGACATCGGCGCCGTCGCCTACGTGCAGCAGCAGCTGATCGCCGCGCGCGATGCCGGCGCGGCGGTGCTGGTGATTTCCGACGACCTCGACGAAGTGCTCGCGCTGGGCGACCGCGTGGCCGTGATGCACGGCGGCCGGCTGGGCGAAGCGCGCCCGGCCGCTGCATGGACGCGCGAGGCCATCGGGCTGGCCATGGCGGGCGCGGCAGCGACTCCCGCGAAGGGGGCCTCGTCATGATGCGGCTCGAACGACGCCATGAAACCTCGCGCACGGCGCTGGTGCTCGCGCCCATCGGCGCGATCGTCTTCACGATGGCGATCAGCGCGCTGCTGGTGCTGTGGGCCGGTGCGCCGGTCGGCCGCACCTACGCGCTGCTGCTGCAGGGTGGCTTCGGCTCGGTGTTCGCGTGGAGCGAGACGCTGACGCGGGCTATTCCGCTGATCCTCACCGGGCTGGCGGCCACCGTCGCCTTCAAGGCGCGGCTCTTCAACATCGGCTCCGAGGGGCAGCTCTATGCCGGCGCACTGGCCGCCGTCGCCGTGGGCGGCATGCATGGCGGCACGGGCTTCGAGCTGTCGCCGTGGGTACTGTTTCCCTTGATGATGCTGGCCGCCGCCGTGGCGGGTGCGCTGATGCTGCTGGGCCCGGCGCTGATGAAGAACAAGCTCGGCGTGGACGAAGTCGTCACCACGCTGCTGATCAACTTCATCGTGCTGCTGGGCGTGTCGGCGCTGCTCGACGGGCCCATGAAAGACCCGAGCGCCATGGGCTGGCCACAGAGCGTGTCGCTGCAGTCCGATCTGGAGCTGGGCAAGCTCATCGCGCAGACGCGGGTGCACACCGGCCTGTTGTGGGCCGTGTCGCTCGCGGTGATGGTGTGGGCGATCTTCAAGTACACGGTGCTGGGCTTCGACATCCGCGCCGTGGGTGCGAACGCGCGCGCCGCCGCCTTCGCGGGCGTGCCGGTGACACGCACCGTGGTGATGGTGGCGCTGCTCTCTGGCGCGCTTGCCGGGCTGGCGGGCGCCATCGAGGTGGCGGGCCGCACGAG
>NZ_JASMRZ010000013.1 GCF_030462475.1 Variovorax sp. CAN15 | reverse complement strand
TCTGCTCGGCGGGCGTGGGCTTGGCGGTACCGATGTCCATGCCGCGATAGACCAGTGCCGAGTCGACCGAAACGATCTCGAGCGGCAGCAGGCGAGCGAGCGCCAGCGCGGCGGCCGTCTTGCCCGAGGCGGTGGGGCCTGCGAGCGCGATGTAGCGCGGTGAAATCGGGGGGGGCGCGGCATCCGGGGATGCCTGGGTGACGGCCTTCACGGCCGCATCGGAACTGGGAGGCATGGTGCGCCGAGCGTAGCAAATGGCGCGGGCCCGGCCGAGTGCCGGGCGGCGGGCAACTGGCGCCGGCGCCGTCAGATGGCCGCGGGTGCCGGCGGCTGCACCTTGCCGCTCACGTCATGCGGGGTGATCGGGCTCGAAGCCGCTGGCGGCGAGAGGCGCGGTGTCGGCCGCGCGGCGGCGTTGCTGGCGACCATGTTCTCCGGCTTCATGCGAAAGAGCTGCGTGAGGGCGGCGCGGTATTGGGCCTCGCCGATCGAGTTGGTGTTGTGATGCGAACCGCCCTCGACCAGCACGAACATCTTGGGCCCGGTGGCCGCGTCGTACAGCTTGCGGCCCAGCGTCGGGTTGATGAGGCTGTCGGCGGTGCCATGCACCACCAGCAGGGGCGAGCCGATGTCCTTGACCGCCTTGATCGCCTCGAAGCGCTGCGTGATGAACGGGCCGAAGGGCAGCCAGCCCCACTTGAAGCTGCTGGCGACGTCGGCGATGGAGGTGAAGGTGCTTTCGACGATGGTGCCGCTCTCGTCGTTCACGTGTGCCGCCAGGTCGATGCCGATGGCGCCGCCGAGCGAATGGCCGAAGATGTAACGGTGCTGCCTGGGGTGGCGCGCAGCCAGCCAGGTCCAGGCGGCGCGGGCGTCCTCGCGAGCCGTCTCCTCCGATGGCAGGCCTTTGGAACTCTTCCCGAAGCCGCGATAGTCGATGGCCAGAACCGAGAAGCCCAGCTCATGCATGCGCTGGATGCGCGGCGCCGAGCCGGCCACGTTGTAACGGGCGCCATGCAGGTACAGCAGCACCGGCGTGGCGGTCGTCTCGGGCGCGCTGCCGAGCCACAGGCCATGCAGGCGGACGGGTTCGCCGGTGATGGAGGACTGGAAGTCGATCCACACGTCCTCCATGCCCCGGGCCATGGCGGCGGTGTTGCCCCAGCTGCGGTCGCTGGGCTGGAAGATCCATTCGCGTTGCTGTTCGTCGAGCGTCGAGCAGCCGGCGGCGAGCAGGGCACACAGCGAGAAGACAGACGCGAGGAGGGTCCAGCGTTTCATCATGGGTTTGAGGGACAGCGGAGTCGGCTCGAAAGTTCACCTGCTTTCACCTTGATGCGCCGACACAGCAGCAAGGTAACTCCCTGAAACAGTGCTCGGCGGCACTTTACCGAGCACATGCAACGGATGTGCCTGGGACTTCGCCGACTGAGGAAAACCCTGGAAAAAAGAACTAAAAACGTCCGAGAACCGCGGATCGGCCGTGTTTCGCTGTTTATCGGCCACGCATGAAGAGCGAATCCAGCTCGCGCACCGAAAGCTGGCGCCAGGTCGGCCGGCCGTGGTTGCACTGGTCCGAACGCTCCGTGGCCTCCATCTGGCGCAGCAGCGCGTTCATTTCGTCGATGGTGAGCTTGCGGTTGGCCCGAACAGCCCCGTGGCAGGCCATGGTGGACAGCAGCTCGTTCTGGGCGCGTTGCACCACCGTGCTGGCGTCGTGCTGGCCCAGTTCGGCCAGTACGCTGCGCGCCAGCTCCACCGGGTCGCCGTCGGCCAGCGTTCCCGGCACGGCACGCACCGCGAGCGTGCGCGCCGAGAAGGGCGTGATCTCCAGCCCCAGCGTCGGCAGCACCTCGGCGCAGGCCTCGGCCGTGGCCACTTCCTGCGGCGTGGCCGCGAAGGTGGCCGGAATCAGCAGCGGCTGGCTGCTGATGGACGCTCCATCGAGCTGCGTCTTGAGCCGTTCGTAGACGATGCGCTCGTGCGCGGCGTGCATGTCGACGATCACCAGGCCCTGGCTGTTCTCGGCCAGGATGTAGACGCCCTGCAGCTGGGCCAGCGCCCGGCCGAGCGGCCAGGCTTCGTCGTTGTTGGCGATGGACTGCGCGCTGGGGCTCGGCGCCAGGGGCAGCCCGCTTGGCGCCTGGAAGCTGGCCGGCGCCGCGCTTGCCGCTGGCCATGGCGGCGGCGCGGAAGGTTCCGCCGCATGCAGCGCAGCCTGTTGCTGCTGTTCGCTGCGCCGGGGCCACATGGCCTCGAAATCGCCGGTACCGCGCTCGCGGGGTGTGAAATCCATGGCCGGCTGTGCCCAGCTGGCATTCGACGGCAGAGCTGCCTGCTTGAAGAACGGCTGCGGCGCGCCCGCCGGCGCTGTCGCGTCGCCGGCACGCGGGGCCGCCAGCGCGTCTTCGACGGCATGGCGCACTGCCTGGTGCACCTCGCGCCCGTCGCGAAAGCGCACTTCGATCTTGGTCGGATGCACGTTCACGTCGACGCGCGACGGATCGATCTCCAGGTACAGCGCATACACCGGCTGGCGCTGGCCATGCAGCACGTCTTCGTACGCGCTGCGCACCGCGTGCGACAGCACCTTGTCGCGCACGAAGCGGCCGTTGACGTAGAAGAACTGATGGTCGCCACGCGAGCGCGCCGCATCCGGAATGCCGGCGCGGCCGACCACGCGCACCGCGCCGCCTTCGCGCTCGACCGCCACGCTCTGCGACACGAACTCGTCGCTCAGCGCATCGGCCAGCCGCTGCTCGCGCGTGGCGGCGGCACGCCACTGCTCGACCAGCTTGCCGTCATGCCAGATCGAGAAACCCACCTCGGGACGCGCCAGCGCATGGCGGCGCACCGCCTCGATGCAATGGGCCAGCTCGGTGGCGTCGGTCTTCAAGAACTTGCGTCGCGCGGGGGTGGCGAAGAACAGCTCGCGCACCTCGACCGTCGTACCGGTGGAGCGGGCCACCGGCCGCAGCTCGCCGGTGCGCCCGTCGAGCGCGAAGGCCGAGTCGGAGCCGGCGAAGCGCGAAAGAATGCTGAGCTCGGCAATCGCATTGATCGCCGCCAGCGCCTCGCCGCGAAAACCCATCGTGCCGACCGTTTCAAGATCGTCGAGACTGGCGATCTTGCTGGTCGCATGGCGGCGCAGCGCCACCGTGAGTTCCTCGCGCGGAATGCCCAGGCCGTCGTCTTCCACGGAGATCAGCCGCACACCGCCCGAGGCCAGCCGCACCGTGATCTGGCCGGCGCCCGCGTCCAGCGCGTTGTCCAGCAGCTCGCGCACCACCGAGGCCGGCCGCTCGACGACTTCACCGGCTGCGATCTGGCTGATCAGCTCGTCGGGCAGTTCGCGGATCGGGCGGCGTTGTGCGGGGGAGATGGAAGTGGGGAGGGCGCTCACCGGGGCATTCTAGAAGCGGTGAATCCAGGGCGCCTGTTCAGGGCTGCTGCAGCTGCTTGAACATGACATACGCATCCACGAAGCCATGCCGCGGATGCCTGAACGCGCCGGGAAGCGTGCCGACGATCTCGAAGCCCATCTTGCGCCACAGGTGCACCGCGCCTTCGTTGGTCGACACCACGAAGTTGAACTGCATCGCGCGAAAGCCCATGCGCACGGCTTCCTGCTGCGAGTGTTCGCACAAGGCCGATGCGACGCCCATGCCGCGCGCCGTATCGGACACGACGTAACCGCAATTGCTTACGTGCGAGCCCTGGCCGGGCTGGTTGGCCTTGATGACGTAGGTGCCGAGCACCGCGCCCTGGTCGTTGCAGGCCACGAAGGTCGCGGCGGGCACGTCCATCCACGCATGGCGTGCCTCGACTTCTGAGACATCGGTCGCGAAGGTGTAGGTGTCTGCGCGTCGGAAGGTGGGTTCGAGGACGGACCAGATGGCGGGCCAGTCCGCATCTGTGGCGGCGCGTATGTGCAGCATGGGGTGATTCACGAAGGGCGTCGGGTCGAGCAAGGATAATCCGCGCCCATGGAAATCATCAGCTTTCTCGTCGACTTCATCCTTCACGTCGACAAGCACCTCGAGGCTTTCGTCATCGCCTACGGCCCCTGGGTCTATGCCTTGTTGTTCCTCATCGTCTTCGTGGAAACCGGTGCGGTGGTGATGCCGTTCCTGCCGGGCGACTCGCTGCTCTTCATCGTCGGTGCGCTATGCGGCGCGGGGCTCATGAACTATCCGCTGGCCTGCGGAATACTGATTGCCGCCGCCATTCTGGGTGACCAGTGCAACTACTCCATCGGCCGCTACTTCGGGCCGAAGGTGTTCCAGTGGGAAAACTCGCGCTTCTTCAACCGCAAGGCCTTCGACCAGGCGCATGCCTTCTACGAGCGCTATGGCGGCATCACCATCATCCTTGCGCGCTTCATGCCCTTCATCCGCACCTTCGCGCCCTTCGTGGCCGGCGTGGCCGAGATGAGCCGCGCGAAGTTCACGATGTTCAACGTGGTGGGCGCCCTCATATGGGTGCTGGGCATCGCCACTGCCGGCTACTTCTTCGGCAACCTGCCGTTCGTGCGCCAGCATCTCGACAAGATCATCTGGGCGCTGATCTTCGTGCCGGGGCTGCTGGCTATCTATGGCGCGTGGCGCGCCTCGAAGGCGGAGAAGGCGCGCGAGGCGCAGCAGGCTTCGCAGGCCTGATCTTCGATCCGCCAACCAATGAAAAAGCGCGCCGGGAGCGCGCTTTTTCGTTCAGGCCTGTTGTTCAGGCTGTGTATCAGTAGTTCGGCCCGTTGCCCGGGTAGTAGCCGCTGCCGCGCGGATAGCGTTGCTGGTTGTAATAGTTGCGTTCATCGGCATTGCGGCCGATCTGGTTGCCGATGATGCCGCCGATGGCCGCGCCGCCCACTGTGCTCGCGGTGTTGCCGCCTATGGCATTGCCCACCAGTGCGCCGCCTACGGCGCCCACGCCGGTCCCGAGGTTCTGATTGGGACCGCTCGCGCAGCCCGCAATGGTCATGACCGAAGTGGCTGCGGCTGCAGCGATCCAGAGACGTGTATTCATGATGTCCACCTTTCGATGAGTGATGGCTCATCATGTCCAAAGCACCCCGGTGCGCCGTGTAGGAACCAGCCGCACGTGCCTGTGCGGCCGCGCGGGGCGTACCGCGTGGGACGGGAGTGCATGCTTTGGCTCTACAGGCAGAGCCGGCAAGGCTAGAGCTGCCGGCTGCGCGCCAGCGGCGGGTTCTGCGCGAAGTAGCGCTGGATGCCGCGCATCAGCGCATCGGCCAGGTTCTCCTGGTAGTCGACGCGGCGCAGGTTCGCTTCTTCTTCCGGGTTGCTGATGAAGGCGGTTTCCACCAGCACGCTCGGAATGTCGGGCGCCTTCAGCACCGCGAAGCCGGCCTGCTCGACCGAGCCCTTGTGCAGCCGCGCGCCGATCCCCTTGATCTCGCCGAGCATCGCGCCGCCGAGCTTCAGGCTGTCGTTGATCTGCGCGGTGGTGCTCATGTCGAGCAGCGCGCGCTGCACCTGCGCCTCGTGGTTGCCCACGTTCACGCCGCCCACGCGGTCGGCGTCGTTCTCCTTGTTGGCGAGCCAGCGCGCGGCGCTGCTCGATGCGCCGCTCTGGCTCAGCGCGAACACGCTGGCGCCGCGCGCGGCGGGCGTGGTGAAGGCGTCGGCGTGGATGCTCACGAACAGGTCGGCCTGCACGCGGCGCGCCTTCTGCACGCGCACGCCCAGCGGCACGAAGAAGTCGGCGTCGCGCGTGAGGAAGGCGCGCATCGGGCTGCCGTTCACGCTGCTCGCGTTGATGCGCTCGCGCAGGCGGTGGGCCACCTGCAGCACGATGTCCTTCTCGCGCGTGCCGGCGGGGCCGATGGCGCCCGGGTCTTCGCCGCCATGGCCGGGGTCGAGCGCCACGATGATGATGCGGTCGGTGCGGCTGGCGGTGGCGGTGCTGCTGGGGCCTCGCGACGCAGGCGCAACCGGCGGTGGCGGCGCGACGGGCCTGACGGGCGCGGTGCCGACCACGGGAGGAGGCGGGGCCGAAGGGCGGCCGGGCGCGATCGCGACGGCGGGCGGAGGCGTCTGCGGGCCGGGGCGCATCGACTGCTGCGCCATCAGGTCTCCCAGCGGATCGGCAGCCGGGGCAGAGGGGGGCGGCACGACGCCGGCGACAGCGGAGCCGCCACTCGAAGCACGCGGCGCATCGCGCAGGCGCTCGGCGATCAGCGCTTCCATCGGGTCGATCGCCTGCTCGGGATACAGGTCGAGCACCAGCCGGTGCTTGTACGCGGCCACGGGCGCGAGCGAGAACACCTGCGGCACCACGGCCTGCTTCAGGTCGAACACGATGCGCACCACCTTCGGCGCGTTCTGCCCCACGCGCAGGCCGTTGATGTACGGGTCGCCCGGCTTGATCTTGCCGACCAGTTCGCGCAACTCGGGGTTGAGGTCGATGCCTTCGATGTCGACCGCGAGCCGCGGCGGGCTGCCCACTACGAGCTGCTGCGAGTTCAGGCGTGCGTCGGACTCGATGGTCACGCGGGTGTAGTCGGCTGCGGGCCATACGCGCACGGCGAGGATGGTGGCTCCGCGCGCGATCTGGTGCACGCCGAGCATCAGCGCGATGCTGCCGCCCTGCAGCAGCACGCGCCGTTTCAGGCCGGCCGCCTTCATGCGGCGATGCGCGCCAGCAGATCGCTGCCGCGAGGGGTGTTCGCGAGGAGGTTCACGCTGCGTGTGTCGTCAGTCATTGCTTCTATTTTAATAGCGAGGTCGGCAATTGGCGTACGGCCCGCGGCGTTCTCCGGCCACTCGGCCAGCTTGAGGCCCGGCCCGGCGAAGATGTCGCGAAAGCCGGCGTCGTCCCATTCGCGCGGATCGGCGAAGCGATAGAAGTCGAAATGGAAGATCTGCAGCCCGTCGGGCGCTTCGTGGGGCTCGACCACGGCATAGGTGGGGCTCTTGATGCGCCCGGCGATGCCCAGGGCGCGCAGAAGGTGGCGTACGAAAGTGGTCTTGCCTGCGCCGAGGTCGCCATGCAGCTCGATGAATGCGTCGCGCAATGCGGGCGATGCGGCCAGCGCCTGCGCAAAGGCTTCGGTGTCGGCTTCGCTGCACCAGCGCAGGCTGCGGGTGCTCTTGTGCGTTTCTACAATCGGCAAGTGATCGTCAGCCATCCACTCGTTGTTCGTATTCAGGCCTTGGCCAGGGAACTCGGATTCTCCCAAATCGGAATCGCGGGCGTCGATTTATCGAGCGCCGAGGCCGGTCTGATGCAATGGCTGGCCCATGGGTTCCATGGCGAGATGCAATACATGGAAACGCACGGCACGCGCCGCGCGCGTCCGGCCGAGCTGGTGCCGGGCACGGTCAGCGTGATCACCGCGCGCATGGACTACCTGCCGCGCAGCACTGAGCCCGAGTGGCAGGCCATCGAGTTCGACCGGCTGAAGCAGCCCGGCGAGGCCATCGTCTCGGTCTACGCCCGGGGTCGCGACTATCACAAGGTGCTGCGCAACCGGCTCGCCAGGCTGGCCGAGCGCATCGCCGAAGAGGTCGGCCCCTTCGGCCACCGCGCCTTCACCGATTCGGCCCCGGTGCTCGAGGCCGAGCTGGCCTCGCGCAGCGGCCAGGGCTGGCGCGGCAAGCACACGCTGGTGCTCGACCGCGACGCGGGCTCGATGTTCTTCCTGGGCGAGATCTACGTCGACATGGAACTGCCGCCGAGCGAGCCCGTCACCGCGCATTGCGGCAGCTGCAGCGCCTGCATCGACGTGTGCCCGACGCAGGCCATCGTGGCACCGAAGAGGCTCGATGCCCGGCGCTGCATCTCATACCTCACCATCGAGCACAGCGGGCCGATCCCGCTCGAACTGCGCCCGCTGATGGCCAACCGCATCTACGGCTGCGACGACTGCCAGTTGATCTGCCCCTGGAACAAGTTCGCGAAGAAGAGCACGCTGCCCGACTTCGACGCGCGCGAGGAACTCACCGGCCGCACGCTGGCCGATCTGTTCGCGTGGACCGAACAGGACTTCCTGCGCCGCACCGAAGGCAGCCCGATCCGCCGCATCGGGCACGAACGCTGGCTGCGCAACATCGCGGTGGCGCTGGGCAATGCGGCGCGCTCGGGCGAGAGCGGCGCGAAGGAAGCGCTGGCGACGCGGGCCGAGCACCCGAGCGAACTGGTGCGTGAGCACGTCGCCTGGGGCCTCGCGCAAGAGACCGTGGACTGAGGCCCGGCTTCAGGCCGGCAGGATCTCGCGCACGCGCTCCCACGGCCGGCACATCAGCGTGCCGCGCGGCGACACCACGATGGGCCGCTGCAGCAGGATCGGGTGCTCGACGATGAAGTCGAAGATCTGGTCGTCGCTCCACTTCGCGTCGGCCAGGTTCAGCTCCTCGTAGGGAGCCTCCTTGGCGCGCAGCAGCTCGCGCGCGCCCATGCCCATGGCCTTCGAGAGCTCGCGCAGCTTCTTCTTCGAGGGCGGTGTTTCAAGATAGAGAACGATCTCGGGCTCCACGCCGCTTTCGCGGATCAACGACAGCACGTTGCGCGACGTGCTGCAGTTGGGCTTGTGGTAGATCGTCATCGGGTAGGCGGTGGTCGGGGTGCGTGCGGTCATGGCGTCGATGATAGGAAAACCGGAGGCAGCTCAGCTTTGCTGCGCTTCGTCCGTCGAGAACGGAAAGCGCGCCGCCCAGAACTCCGCCAGGCGCGGATCGGCATCCACGCGGCGCACCACCCGCGCCATGCGCGGCGCCACGCGGTAGAAGTGCCCGCGGCGCGGCGTCCAGCGCGACATCACGGTCACGTACAGGTCGAGCATGCTGATCTTCTCGCCGAGCAGGTAGGGCGCGGGCTCGTCGATCTGTGAATCCATCAGCTGCCAGCAGTGCGCGATGCGCTCGGCGGTGCGCTCGAGCATCGCCGCCTGCGCGGCCGGGTCCGGCACCAGGCGCGAGGGCTCGTCGCGCACCCAGAACATCGAGTAGATGGCGGCTGGCAGGTAGACCATCCAGCGCAGGTAGCGTGCGCGCAGCGGGTCGTCGGGCGCAGGGCAGAGCCCGGCTTCCGGATAGCGGTCGCCGAGCCAGATGAGGATGGCCGCGCTCTCGGTCATCACTTCGCCCGAAGGCAGCACGAGCGCAGGCACCTGCCGCATGGGGTTGACGGTGGAGACGCGCTCGCGCTCTGCCTCGCCCTCCCATGGGGCGATGTCGACGGTCTCGACCCGCGCGCCGATCAGCGTGAGCGCGGCGTGGACGGGCGTGGCGCCCGAGCCGGGGGCGCCGTAGAGCGTGTAGCGGTCTTCGCGGGCGGGGGTGGATGAGGTGCTCATCCGCGCAGGTTACGCAGGCCCGCCCCCGATGTCACGCAGGTCAGGCGGCCAGAAGCGCGTCCACCTTCTTCAGCCCTTCCAGCGTCTTCACGCAGGCTTCGGCCACTTCCGTGCCCTTGACCGCGAAGTGGCGGTGGAAGTACTTGCGGTGCTCCACATGCTCGTGGAAGTGGTGCGGCGTGAGCACGGCCGAGAAGATCGGCACGTCGGTCTCCAGCTGCAGCGACATCAGCGTGCTGACCACCGTGTTGGCCACGAACTCGTGGCGGTAGATGCCGCCGTCCACCACCAGCGCGCAGCCGATGATGGCCGCGTACTTGCCGGAGTTGGCGAGCCGCTTGGCGTGCAGCGGGATCTCGAAGGCACCGGGCACGTCGAAGATGTCGATGAGATCGCGCGCCACGCCCTGGCGGTCCATCTCCTCGAGGAAGGCGTCGCGCGCCTGGTGGACGATGTCGGAATGCCATTGCGCCTCGACGAATGCGATGCGCGTGCCGCGCGGCGAACCCGACGCGGTGACGGCGGAAAGGGGAAGGTCGTTGATCTGACTCATGGTGTGCCTCTGAGAAAGCAGGTTTCCTGAATCAGGGCGCACGAAACAGCGAGCCCGCTCGCGCGCTCGTTCGCCGGCATGGCGAAGCGCGCGGGCCGACCCGCATTTCGCGCTCTCTTTCATCCGGACTGTGACCGTCGGCTTCGGAATCGCACCGAATCTGCTGACCCTGGAACTCGTTGCGAGCCCCAGGCGCTCGCGGGCTTGTGCGGTTTTTAAGCCGCCATCACCGCCGGTGGGGAATTTCGCCCCGCCCTGAGAACGCTTGCCGCCCGGCGAACCGCGCAGCGGGGGGCGATTCTAGGTGGCACCCGCGGTGCCGGCCTGTCGCCCCCGCGCCAGACCTTCGTCCGGGCAAGGATTTTCTTCAGAAGCGATATGTGGCCGCCGCAGTCACGGTACGGCGCTGGCCGTAGAAGCAGTCGCCGCGCGCCAGGCAGGTGGTGAGCTGCACCTTGTCGGTCAGGTTGCCCACGTTGAGCGACAGGCGCAGCGGGCCGTTGTCCCAGGCGAACATCGCATCCAGCAGGGTCACCGCCGGCACCGGGTTGGCGTCCATGCCGTCCCACGACTTGCCGATGTAGCGCACCCCGCCGCCCAGCGAGAAGCCGGGCACGCCGCCGATGGAGAAGCGCCGCATCAGCCAGGCAGATGCCGTGTGCTTCGGCACGCCCGAGATGCGCTTGCCCAGATCGGTGCCGGTGCTGCGCGAGACGCGCGCGTCGGTGTAGGCGTAGGAGGCGACCCAGTCCCAGTCGCGGCCGATGCTGCCCTTGTATTCGAGCTCCAGCCCCTTCACGTGCACCTCGCCGAGCTGCACGCTGTTGAGCGGATTGGTCGGGTCGGTGGTCTTGCGGTTGGTGTCGCGCAGGTCGTACACCGCCGCCATGAAGGAGGTGCGCTGGCCTTCGGGCTCCCACTTCACGCCGGCCTCCCACTGCTTGCCGCGCTGCGGCTTGAAGGGCGTGTTGTTCACGTCCGCGCCGCCCAGCGGCAGGAACGACTCGGCATAGCTCAGGTACGGCGCCCAGCCGCCGTCGGCCAGGTAGACGAGGCCGGCGCGCTTGGTGGTGGCCTTGTCGTCGACCGCCACCGCGGGGCGGCCTTCGGTGTCGGTAGTGGCCTTGTCGTGGCGCAGGCCGAGCAGGCCGATCCAGCGGCCGTACTTGACCTGGTCCTGCACGTAGATGCCGGCCTGCTTCTGCAGCACCGCGGGCTGCCGCGTGAGGAATGCGGGCGGCGCGTAGTTGCCGTACACCGGCGCATACACGTCCAGCGCACCCGCGCGGCCGCGTCCCGTGAGTTGCGAGGTCTCGTTGCGCTGGAAGTCCGCGCCGACGAGCAGCGTGTGTTCCACCGCGCCGGTCTTGAAGTGCGCCTCGGCCTGGTTGTCGAGCAGCAGCATCTTGCCGCCGTTGAGCTGCACGATCAGGTCACGCTCGATGGTGCGCTGGTCGGCGTTGAACACCGGCCGTGCCGGGCGGCCGGTGAGCCGGTTGGCCGTGAAGCTGGTGTACGAGGAGTTGTAGACCACCTTGCTCTCGGTCGAGCGCAGGTTCTGCCTGAAGGTCCAGGTGTCGTTGAAGCGGTGGCTGAACAGGTAGCCCAGCGAGGTGTTGCGCGTGTCGTAGCGGTCGAAGCCCGGCTCGCCGGTGAAGGTCGAGGTGGGAATCTGGCCGTACAGCGACKGCAGCAGCGTGCCCTGCCACGGGAAGAAGCCGATCAGCGAGCCGCTCTTGTCCTTCTGGTAGAGCGCCTGCAGCGTGAGCGAGGTGTCGGCATTCGGGCGCCAGGTGAGCGAGGGCGCCAGCAGGATGCGGTCGTCTGGCACATGGTCGACCTGCGTGCCGCTGTCGCGGTTCACCGCCACAAGGCGGTAGAGCCACTTGCCCTCGGTGTCCAGCGGCCCGGTGAAGTCGGCCGCGACCTGCTTGCGGTTGTGGCTGCCCAGCTGCACCTGCACCTCGCGCTGCCGCTCGGCCTGCGGCCGCTTCGACACCAGGTTCAGCACGCCGCCGATGCCGCCCTGGCCGTAGAGCACCGAAGAGGGCCCGCGCAGCAGCTCGACGCGCTCCAGCATGTACGGATCCACGCGCGTGGTGTTGTAGGTGCCGTAGCTGCGCTGCAGCCCGTCGAGGTACTGGATGGCGTCGCCGCCGCGCACCTTGAACGAGTCGACGCGGCTGTCGAAGTAGCTCGACACCACGCCGGCGGTGTAGTTGGTGGTCTCGCGCAGCGTGAGCGCGCTCTGCGCTTCCATCTGGTCGCGCGTCACCACCGAGATGGCCTGCGGCGTCTCGATCAGCGGCGTGTCGGTCTTGGTGGCGGTGCCGCCGCGCCTGGCGACGAAACCGGTCACGGGGCCGGTCGCGCTCTCGACCGCGTCACCGGTGACGGTGATGGTCGGCAGGGCTTTGCGGGTCTCTGCGGATTCGTCCTTTTCCTGGGCGTAGGCCGGCACGGCGGCGCCCAGCGCCACGGCGGTTGCGGCGAGCGTGGCTCGGCGGGTGTGTGAAATGCGCCAGGTGGGGCGCCAAGCCGGGCGGCGATGCTTCTTCGATGTCATGTGCAGCTTCTCCTGTGTCCTGCGTTTGGGGGGAGTGGCTGCGGCGTGCGCCGGATGCGGGCGCGCCATGGCTTCTCGTCTCTGATCCGATGGATTCGGTTCGATCCGCACGAGCGCAAACCGGCGGCTCGCTTCGGGCTGGCGGCCGGTGGGTTTTATGGGTTCTTGTTGCGTCGTCGCGGGCAGCCTTTGCGGCTGCGGTCTTCGTTCCTTCGAAGACGGCTTGCACGCCCGTTGCGGGCGGCTGGCTGAGCGGGCGGATTATAGGAAGAAAGGCATCAACGCCCAGCCAGAAACCGCGTCATGCGCTGCAGTTCTTCGTCGAGCGCTGCGCGGAAGGCCGCATCGCGCGGCTTCCTGTCGGCGAAGCCGAAGGCCGGCTGCAGCTTTCCTTCAGGGGCGCTCACGTTGGCCCAGCCGATCACGCGGTCGTGCCACAGCATCGGCAACGCGTAGTAGCCGAACTGGCGCTTGGGCGCGGGCGTGTAGGCCTCGAATTTGTAGGTCCAGTCCCAGAGCAGCTCGAAGCGGCGGCGGTCCCACACGACAGGGTCGAAGGGCGCGAGCAGGCGCACCGCATCGTCGGGCGCGTGGCGGCGCGAGGCCGGGTTCTCGTCGGCGGGCCAGAACCAGGTGGTGCCCTCGATGCTGCAGCTGGCGAGCTCCTCGCGCGCGATGCGCAGTGCGGCCTGCGTCTGCGCCGAGAGATGCGGCGCGCCGTAGCCGAGCAGCCGCACGAGATACGTCAGGCTGGAGGCCGGCAGCGGCGCGTACTTGCGCACCACCAGTTCGATGAGCGCCGCCGCGCGGCGCGCGCGCCCGGCGGGGCTGTCGTCCGCCGGCGCATGCGTCACCGCCTCGTAGACGCGCGTGCCGCTGTCGCGCCGCACCACGCGCAACATGCCGCGGTAGTGCATGCCGTCGAGCAGATGCGTAGTCGCGTTGCTGGAGCCGCCCCAGTAGTTCTTGACGCGGCCGTGTGCGAAGTGCAGTTCGACCTGGCGCGGATGCACCGGACCATGCTCCCTCACGTAGGCGAGCACGTCGGCCGCCTTGCGCCGCGTGTCGGCGTCCCATGCGCGCTTGGCCTCGCGCGGATGCATCAGCGCCAGATGCTCGCGCGGCAGGAAGCCGTAGTTGACGAGGCAGTCTTCCTCGATGGCGAGGCGCGTGTAGCGGCTTTCCAGATCGCCCGCGCGATAGTCCTTCACGCGGTGGCGCAGCGTCAGGTCTTGCGCGCGTGCCGGGGCTCGGATCGGGTCGGCCTGCACGAAGCCGAGGCGGCGGATTGCAGCGGGCAGTGTCGTTGGCTTGAAGAGGGTGCGCGCCACTGCGTAGCGGCGCAGATCGTCGAGGGTCGGGGCAGGCATCGGGGGATTGCAGCACAGGCGGCGGACTTTCGCTTCGCACTGCTGGGTTGTGCGTTCCTCGTCGTTCAGGGCGCGCTCACGCCGACGGGGTACCTTGCTCCGCGAATGTCCCCCGGCCTTCGGCCTCCTCCTTGATTTCGCTGCGCAAGGCACCCCATCGGCGTGAGCGTTCAGCGCTACTGCGGCATGAGCTCAAGAGGTTCGCGCACGGCGCGTTGCTGAAGCTGCATTTGTTGGCAGTCTGCGCGACTTCGTGCTGTGGCAGCGGCTACTTCGCCGGGTTCTTCTCTAGAGTGAATGCCCCTGTCACTCGATACCCCACCAAGGGGACCAGAAAGGCGCCACCCACTCAAGCCACCCAGATGTTCGAAGGCTGCTTGCCTCGCGGCAGGTCGTCGGTGCGAAAGCAGCGATGCAGATGCGAGGTATCAAAAGGCGACGGCCAGGGTGTTATCAGCACCCCAGCCGTCTAACCAAGTTCGTGCACACACCTTGGAAGGAACGCACAAAAATGGCTACCAAGACTATAGCCCGGCCTCGCACGCCGGTAGCTTCCGCAGAAACCGCCCAAGACCCGGCGGATCTTCTCGAAACCACCCTCACTCAGCTCGAAGCCCTCCTGTGGGTCTGCCACGGCGAAGAGATCGACTGGTGCAGCGGGGATGGGCCTCGGCAGCTGAACAATCTGCTTTGGCTTGCGGCCGAGATGGCTCGGAAGGCGGGGGAGTTGTTTCAGATGAGCGAGAAGGCGCGGCGTGAGGTGCCTGAGACCGGCGGTTAGCGGCTGGTCTGCGGGCCGCGGATTTCGCGGCCTGCGTGAAGGCTTCCTGATGAGGGAATTCGGGTCGCTTGAATATGCGGGGTAAAGCTCTATGGCTGCTATGTGTTCCAGGCCGATCGTTTGCGGAAGATGCGAGCCACCGCTTTGTAGCGCTGCTGTCAAGGTTCCCTTGAGCTTTCGCGATGATTGAGCGACAAGTTGCAGTCGGGCAGGAACTGATATCGCATCCTCACCCGATCGGAAGCGGCGCGCTTGACGTTGAGAGCCAGTCGAAGGCAGCGGACCTCGACCTGCATTGACGCCAACTAGGGTCTCGACGACCGTTCCTCGAAGATCGGCCCCGATTTTCCGGTTGTAGATTTAAGCTGCGCGTTGGCGAGTTCTCCTAGATTTCTTATGGCCCCTTCCAGGCGCGGGTCGCCGAGATGCCCGTAGTTGATGCGCAGGTGCCGGGTGTATCGGCGGTCGGCTGAAAACAAATGTCCTGGCGCTACGCCTATGCCGAGCTGAAGAGCGTCCTGGTGCAGTGCGAGCGAGTCGACGCCTTCTGGCAGCGCGAGCCACAGGAAATAGCCGCCTTCGGGGCGCGTGACCCGCGTTCCAGTCGGAAAGTATCGATCGATAAGTCGCAAGCATGCAGCCTGCTGGCGGCTGAGCGAATGCCGCAGGGCGCGCAGGTGACGATCAAAACTCCTGTGCTGGAGGTACTCCTGCAACGCCAGTTGCGAGGGGAGTGCCGTCGCCAGCGAGCTCATCAACTTGTTCCGACCCAAAGTGGCTGCAAAGCGACCGCCCGCTACCCAACCGATGCGATATCCCGGTGCCAGGGATTTCGAGAAGGAACTGCAGTGCAGCACCCAGCCAGCCCGGTCCCAGGCCTTGGCTGGTGGCGGTCTCCGAGCCCCATGCGCGAGCTCGCCGTACACGTCGTCTTCGATCAGCGGTATGGCGCGGGTGGCGAGCATGTTGACCAGTTGCTCTTTGGCTGCGTCGCTCATGGTGCAGCCCATTGGATTCTGGAAGGTCGGCATGAACCAGCAGGCCTTCACCGGATGCTGGTCGATCACGCGAGCAAGAGAGCTGAGATCTACGCCTGTACGCGGGTGGGTCTCGACCTCGACCGCGCGAAGACCGCGCCGCTCCAGTGCCTGCAACGCACCATAAAAGGTTGGCGTTTCGATCGCCACGACGTCGCCCGGCTGCGTCACCGATTCGAGCGCAAGATTGAGGGCCTCCATCGCCCCGCTGGTGATGACCAGTTCAGACGCAGGAACATCCATTCCGACGCTGCCGTATCGGAGGGAGATCTGATGGCGCAATTGGGCGTTTCCTGGTGACAAATCTTCGACGGTCTGCCAAGGATCCATCCGCTTGAGCGCTCGCGTCAGGCCGGCGGCAAGTTGTTCGAAGGGAAACAGCTCTGTCGACGGAAAGGCCGAGCCGAGCGGGACCATATCGCGCTCGCGAGCCTGCGCAAGGACCTGAAAGACAAGCGACGAGACGTCGACCGGCATGGACCGGAGGACAGGCTCGCTGGCCGCGAGTTCATTGGTCGGCATTTCCGCCCCCGCTCGAACGAAGTATCCCGACCGCTGCCGGGCTTCGACAAGCCCTTGCGCCTCCAGCAGGTAGTAGGCAGAGAACACGGTGGACGCGCTGATGCCCATTTGCGACTTCAGTTCGCGCACGGAGGGAAGGCGATCGTTCGCCTTCAGGCTACCCGCGCGAATACGCTGAGCGATGTTGTCGGCAAGCTTCTCGTAGCGGTTCATGGGCATCTCTTTCTGATACGGGCGTTCTGGACCGCTCCCGAGATTGTCATATCAGACGTCGGCCTGCCCGACGCGACTACCGGTCTCCTTGCATCTGATACGGAGATTTTCAGCTGATCTGGTTCTGTACGTATCAGACTGGAAGATGAACACTCGACAGCACGATGAGAGTGCTTCTGTGTGCAGGCGGACTGCTCCGCCTTTCGGCGCGTCTTGCAGACGCCCATTCAGCTGACCGCTACCGTTGCGTTGGATTGATTAATTAATCTTTCCGCTTCTTCATCGGTCTATTGAGCTACTCGCCGCACTCGGGCACTTCGCAGTCTGTCCCCTGATGTCTTTTCAATGATGAATTCAATCCCTATCTCTTTTGTTATTTTCAAGATTCTCGTGCTCAGCGTGGGCATGTATTTGGCCGTCAAGTGGCACTACGAACGGGGACAGAAGTACAAGAATCAAAAGACAGCTGCAGTGGTCCTGACATCCATCAAGGTGGGCTCGGCGTTCGTCGCTTCTGCGTTCCTCGTGCTCTTCCTCACCTTTGAGTTTTGCAATTGGATAGGTCTGGACCTGACCATGCGGTGATTGGAAGTTTTCGGTCGATAGCCTGGATACGGTGCGACTGACGGCACGACCCGCTCGATCCGCTGGATCGGTGAGCTATCGAAGTTGCCATCTGCCAGAACATAAATGAAGCGGCAGCCTTGGTGAAGCAAGAAAACTGCTGCACCTGGTGGCAGGGTCAAACATGCGCCGAGGCCTCGATGCGCCGGGCATAGTCGCTCGGTTCGGCCATTCGCAGTGACTGGCGCAAAGCCTGGGTATCAGCAAACGACGGCGAAGCCCGGTGGCCTGTGCACTCGCCCCGAACGACGCGAGCACAGAGCAGTGTTAGACAGCCTGCTTGTGCCGCTCGATACAGACGTCCAGCGTCTCACCGCCAGGCCGCTGCCACCAGTCGAGATTCGAAAAAATCTCCACCTCGCTGAACCCCGCAAAGCCCGCGTCCTCCACCCACCCGCGGATCTTCTTCAACTCGACCACGCCATCACCCATCATCCCGCGGTCACTCAGCAGATCGCGCGTAGGCGTAAGCCAGTCGCAGACGTGATACGCCAGCAGTCGCTCGCGGCCGGCGCGTGCGATCTGCTGCTGCAGTTTCGGGTCCCACCACACGTGGTAGATGTCCAGGGCCACGCCGAGCATGCCGCTCCTGCCCGCATCGAGCTCGTCGCACAGGTCGAGCGCGTGTTCGAGCGTGTTGATGCAAGCGCGGTCGGCCGCCTGCATCGGGTGCAAGGGCTCGATGGCCAGCGGCATGCCGACCTCGCGGGCGTATTCGAGCGAGGCGGCGATGCCGTCGCGCACCTCTCGACGCGCACGGCCGATGTCCTTGTAGGCGGCCTTGCCTTCGAGCGCGCCGGGCAGGGCGCCGACGACCAGCACGAGGCAGGGTGCGTCGAGCGTCTTGGCCTCGTCGATGGCGCGGCGGTTATCGTCCAGCGCGGCCTTCAGGCCGGCCGCGTCGGCCGCCGGAAAGAAGCCGCCTCGGCAGTAGCCCGAGAGGCCGATGCCGTGCGCCTTCAGCTGCTTCGCAACCTTGTCGAGCCCGACGGCCGCCACCTGGTCGCGCCATGGGCTGATGGCGCGGATGCCGCGCTCGGCGCACTGGTCGATGATGCGGTCCAGCGGCACCTCGGCGCCCGACTGCTTGCGCACCGTCGCGGTGTTGATCGAGAGCCGGTCGTGGTTCTGCGAGAAATCGCGCATGCTCGTCTTCAGCCTTCCACGCCGTGCAGGGCCAGCAGGGTCTTCATGCGCCGCACCGCCAGCTCGGGCTGCTCCAGCAGGTTGGCCGCATCGGCCAGCCTGAAGAGTTCCGCGAAGTGCTGCAGCGAGCGCGTGCTCTGCTGGCCGCCGACCATGGTGAAGTGCTTCTGGTGGCCGTTGAGCCAGGCCATGAACACCACGCCGGTCTTGTAGAAGCGCGTGGGGGCGGCAAAGATGTGGCGCGACAGCGGCACCGTGGGGCCGAGGATGTCGTGGAACTTCTTCTCGTCGCCCTGCGCCAGCGCACCGAGGGCGGCGCTCGCGGCGGGCGCGATCGCGTCGAAGATGCCCAGCAGCGCATCGCTCTTGCCGTGCGTGGGTTCGGTGCCGAAGCCATCGCCGGCGATCAGCTCGGCGTAGTTGAAGTCGTCACCCGTGTACATGCGCACGCCCGGCGGCAGGCGGCGGCGCATCGCGATCTCCTTGTCCTTGTCGAGCAGCGAGATCTTGATGCCGTCGACCTTGTCCGGATGCGCGGCGATGATGCCCAGCGCCGTGTCCATTGCGGCATCGACGTCCTTGGTGCCCCAGTAGCCCGCGAGCGCCGGGTCGAACATGTCGCCCAGCCAGTGCAGCACCACCGGCTGCTTCGCCTGGCTCAGGATGCGGTCGTACACGCGCTCGTAGTCGGCCGGGCTCTTCGCCACGCGGGCCAGCGCGCGGCTGGCCATGACGATCAGCTTGCCGCCCAGCGCCTCGATGGCGGCCATCTGCTCCTCGTAGCCGCGGATCACGTCGTCGACGCTCTTCACGCTGTCGATGTCCAAGTGGTCGGTGCCGCAGCCCGAGGCGACCAGCGCGCCGGGCACGTCCTTCGCGGCGTCGAGCGAGCGGCGGATCAGCTCCAGCGAGGTGGGCCAGTCGAGGCCCATGCCGCGCTGGGCGGTGTCCATGGCCTCGGCCACGCCCAGGCCCAGCGAGAACAGGTGGCGGCGGTAGGCGATGGTGGTGTCCCAGTCGACCGCGCACTGCAGCCACGGGTCGATGGCGGCCATCGGGTCGGCCACCACGTGGGCGGCCGAATAGGCGATGCGGTTGAACTTGACGCCCGCATCGGGCTTCACCGGTGCGGTGCCGCGCAGCGCGTAGGGCGCGAGCGTGCCGCCGGCGGTGGGGAGGTTCAGCGAAAGTGCCATGTCAGACCTTCAGGGCGGGCACGTCGACCCAGCGGCGGTCCTGCCATGACTCGAGCGCGGCCTCGACCAGCTGCACGCCCTTGGCGCCTTCGGGCAGCGTCCACTTGTAGGGGGCGTCTTCCACCACGTGGCGGATGAAGTGCTCCCACTGGATCTTGAAGCCGTTGTCATAGACCTGCGAGTCCGGAATCTCCTGCCACTGGTCGAAGAAGTTCATGGTCTGCTTCTCGTCGGGGTTCCACACCGGGCGCGGCGTGGCCACGCGCGACTGGGCGCGGCAGCTCGACAGGCCGGCCACGGCCGAGCCGTCGGTGCCGTCGACGTGGAAGGTCACGAGGTCGTCGCGGCGCACGCGCGTGACCCAGCTCATGTTGATCTGTGCGATCACCGGCTCGCCGTTGTGGCCGGTGAGCTCGCAGGTGGCGTAGGCAGCGTCGTCGGCGGTGGCTTCATACGGCTTGCCGGCCTCATCCCAGCGCTTTGGGATGTGGGTGGCGCCGATGCACGACACCGACTTCACTTCGCCGAACAGGTTGTCCAGCACGTAGCGCCAGTGGCACATCATGTCCAGGATCATGCCGCCGCCGTCTTCCTTGCGGTAGTTCCAGCTCGGGCGCTGGATGGGCTGCAGGTCGCCTTCGAACACCCAGTAGCCGAACTCCAGGCGCACGCTGAGCATGCGGCCGAAGAAGCCGGCGCGGCGCAGCATGTCGAGCTTGCGCAGGCCGGGCAGGAAGAGCTTGTCCTGCACGGCGCCGTGCTTGAGGCCCGAGCCTTCGGCGAGGCGCGCGATCTCGACCGCCTCGTTCAGGTTGGTGGCAATCGGTTTCTCGCAATACACATGCTTGCCGGCGCGGATGGCCTTGGCCAGCAGCGTGGGGCGCATCTGCGTGGTGCCGGCGTCGAAGAAGATGGTGTCGTCCTTGTTCTCCAGTGCGCGGTCGAGGTCGGTGCCCCAGCGCGGAATGTTGTGGGCCTTGGCCAGCGCTTCCATCTTCTCGGCGTTGCGGCCGATGAGGATCGGGTCGGGCATGACCTTGTCGCCGTTCGACAACGTGACGCCGCCTTGCGCGCGGATCGCGCAGATCGAGCGGATCAGATGCTGGTTCATGCCCATGCGGCCGGTGACGCCGTGCATGATGATTCCTAGACGTTGGGTGGCCATCGTTTTCTTCCTTGGGTGCGAGAGATTGGTGCGGGCTGAATGCGCGTTTCAGTAGACGGAACGCATCGCGTCCCACGAGATGCCGGCGCCTGGCTTGCCGGTGGCGAAGCCGGGTGCAGCGTTGAGCGAGGACAGGTCGAGCTGCCCTTCGCGGATGGCGAGGCGCACTGCGCCATCGCTGGTTTCGTAAAGCCCCGGGTGGGCGCGCAGCAGGGCCTGCTGCTCGGCCTCGGGCGCCGCCGCGAGGCCGTTGACGTAGTGGTGGCCGTTGCGCTCGACGTGCGAGAGGCCGAGCCAGGCGACCAGAGCCAGGTCTTGCTGCACGCCGATGCCGGCTTGCATGGTCAGGTCTTCGCCGGAGAGAAAGTAGCGCGGCTTCTCCGCTCCGGCGTTCCACAGCGCGCAGCGCGCGGCATTGATCACCGACTTGTAGAAGCCCTTGCAGCTCTTGCTCGAAACGCCGGTGTAGCCCAGCGCGCGGGCCTGCACGAAGGCGTCGAGCGTGGCGTCCGATTCGTCGATGAGCAGCGCAATGCGCTTGCCCAGCGCGGACACATCGCGCTGCAGCGCCGCGTCGCGCCGGATCGGCTGCTCGACGAAGACCGTCTTCTGCGCGAGTTTCCACAGCGTGGGCGTGGAGAGCATGCGGTCGAGGAAGGTGGTGAAGGCGTCGGCGTCCGCGTACTGCTCGTTGCCGTCGAGCGTGACCAGTTGCGCCTGGCCGTCGATCACGCGGGCGATGCGCTGGAGCCGGTCGATGTCCTGCGCGGTGTTGCCGCAGAGCTTCAGCTTGAAATGGGTGTGGCCATAGCGTTGCACCGCGGCCTGCAGTGTCGTGGGCAGGCCGTCGGCGGGCGCATCGGGAGAGGCGTTGTACCCGTCGATGGCGTCCACCAGGCCTACCGTGTGGCGTGCGGCGATGCTGTTACGCGGCGACTGCTTTGCCAGGAAGGCCGGCATGTCGAAGCTCGCCAGGTCGTCGGCCAGGCCGCTGCCGGCGATGTCGATGCCGCAGAGGTTGGCGCTCATCGCCGCCGCGAAGCTGGCGCCGCTATGCAGGCACAGCGCGTCGAGCAGGGCGCGGTCGATCAGCGCCGGGCCGTAGCTGGCCACCAGCGGCTGCAGGCCCTTGGCCCTGGCGCGCGACTGCAGCGCGGCGTAGTTGGAGGCGAAATGCGTCCAGGCGGTCTGCGCGTCGGGCTCGGCGGTGTAGGCCTCGCGGGCGTCGCGCAGGGCGAAGCGCAGTTGCTCGAAGTTCTGCTCGTTGTTGAGCGCGGGGTTCTTGTCGAACCACTTCGGAATCATCATTTCCGCCGCGCAGCCCTCGGCCGTGCGGCCGTCGGCGAAGCGCACGCGTGCCTTCACGTAGACCTGCGGGCAGGCCGTGACGGTGGCGGCGCCGAAGCGGAAGGGCAGCCGCAGAGCCACGTTGCGCTCGGCGAAGCGGATCTCCTCGACGTGAAAGCGGATCGCATCCATGGCAGGCACTCGCTCTTCAGTGGTCCAGGATGCCCTGCGAATAGAAATGCGCGCGCACCAGCTTGGTGTAGGCGCCGAATTCGGGCGAGGCCATCACGTCGAGCGTGCGCGGGCGCGGCAGGTCGATGTCGTACACGGCGGCGATGGAGCCGGGGCGCTCGCTCATCACCATCACGCGGTCCGACAGGAAGATGGCCTCGGGAATGCTGTGGGTGATGAGCATCACCGTCTTCTTCGATGCCATCCAGATGCGCTGCAGCTCCAGGTTCATCTTCTCGCGCGTCATCGCGTCGAGCGCGCCGAAGGGCTCGTCCATCAGCAGCACCGACGGGTCGTGCAGCAGGGCGCGGCAGATCGACGCGCGCTGCTGCATGCCGCCCGAGAGCTGCCATGGGTACTTCTTTTCGAAACCCTTGAGGCCCGCCATCTCCATCAGCTCGCGGGCGCGGGCCCTGGCAGCATCCATGGGCAGGTGCCGCATCTCGGCCTGCAGCAGGATGTTGTCTTCCACGCTGCGCCAGGGCAGCAGCACCGCGCTCTGGAACACGATGCCCACGTCCTTCTGCGCGCCCTTGATCGGCTTGCCCGCCAGCGTGAGGCTGCCGCCGCTGATGGGCAGCAGGCCCGCCACCATCTTCAGCAGCGTGCTCTTGCCGCAGCCCGACGGGCCGACGACAGAGACGAACTCGCCTTCCTTGATGGCGAAGTCGAGCGGCTTGAGCGACTCGACGGGGCCGTCCTTGCTTTGGTAGATCTTCGAGACGCCGCGCGCTTCGATCAGGTTGACTTGGGACATGGAATGCGTGAGAGGTGGCTGCTGCAGAAGGCGCGCGGGTTCGGGAGCGAGAGAAAGTCAGGGCAGGAAGTCGAGGGTCACGTAGTCTTCCGGCTTGCCGCGCGTGGAAGCGTCCATGCCGCCGTACTGCACCAGCAGGTCGAGCGAGTCGCTGACGTTCTTCATGGTCACGCGGAACGGGCGCTGGTTGGCGGTTTCCTTCGTGTGATAGAGGGCGATGCTCTGCTTCATGCCCACGATCAGCGTGTCGCGCACGCCGGCCTTGGGGTTGGCCTTGAGCATGGCGTCGACCGCGGCTTCGGGGCTCTTCTCGGCGGCTTCCGCGGCCTTGGTGGAGGCGCGCATGAAGCGCTTCACCAGGTCGGGGTTTTCGGTCAGCAGATTCTTGTTGGCGATGATCCCGGAGCTGATCTGGTTCACGCCCGAGTCGGCAAAACGGATCGGCGTCACCGGCTTGCCGGTGGCGTCCTGCAGCTTGATCGCCTGGTCCATCACGTAGCCCAGCAGCAGGTCGGCCTGGCCGTTGATCACGGCATTGAGCTTGGTCTGGCCGTCGCCCGAGACGATCTTCACCTGGTCGGCCGTGATGTTGTTGACCTTGAGGAACAGCGGCCACATCTGCGACATCGAGTCGCCCGGCGTGACGGCCACCGTCTTGCCGATGATGTCCTTCGGCGTCTTGATGTTCTTCTCGGTGAAGCCCATCACCGACATCGGGCTCACCTGGAACAGCACGCCGGTCGACTTCAGCGGCGCGCCCTTGGCTGCGGCCTTGATCATGGTCGTGACGTCGATGTAGCCGAAGGTCGCCGACTTGGCGGCCACCGCCTGCGCGGTGACGGCGGAGCCGCGGCCTTCCTGGATGTCGAGGTCGATGCCCTCGTCGGCGTAGAAGCCCTTTTCCTTGCCCAGGAAGAAGGGGGCATGCTCGCTGTAGAGGTACCAGTTGAGCATCAGCGTGACCTTGTCCTTGGGCTTGTCGCCCTGCGCGTGGGCAGGTGCGATGGCGAAGGTGGCGAGCGCGGCCGCGGCGAGCAGCGTGGGAAGCAGTTTCTTCATGGTGTTGTCTCCAGGAGTTGTCAGGTTGTCAGGTATGGCGAGGGAACTCGGACGTTCGCGGCGCTATCGCGATCCCGGCTGCGAGAGGCGGGCATGTCTTGCCAGGGATGCCGCGGAACCGGCTTTGCCGGGGCGCTGGTATCGCCCCCTGCAAGGGGGTTGGCGAAGCGACACGAAGTGCGCGAAGACTGGGGGTCATCTCAATGCGTGTGGCGCTGCGAGGCATGCCAGGGAATCATCACGCGCTCGACGATGTCGACCGCGACGAAAAGAATCACGCCGATGCTCGACAGCACCACCAGTGCGGCGAACATCAGGGGCAGGTCGAAGTTGCCGTTGGCCACCTGGAGCACGTAGCCGATGCCCGAGTTGGAGCCGACGAATTCACCCACCACCGCACCCACCACCGCCAGCGTGACCGACACCTTCAGCCCGCTGAAGATCTGGGGCAGGGCCTGCGGCAGGCTGATCTTGAAGAAGGTCTGCAGGCGGCTCGCGCCCATGGAGCGCGAGAGGTCGAGCATGTCGGGCTCGACCGACTTGAAGCCCATCACCGTGGACACCACCACCGGGAAGAAGCCCAGCAGGAAGGCGCTGATCACCTTCGGGAAGATGCCGAAGCCGAACCACACCACGAACAGCGGCGCGATCGCCACCTTGGGAATGCTCTGCGAGAACACCAGCAGCGGGTACACGTACGACTCGACGACGCGCGAGTAGGCGATGACCATCGCGATCGGAATGCCGATCAGGATCGTCAGCCCGAAGCCGCCGAGCGTGGCTAGCGTGGTCTTCCAGCTTTCGGCGAGCAGGCGTGGCCATTCGGCCACGAGCTGCTTCACGACTTCCCACGGCGGAGGAATCAGGTAGGCCGGAATCCTGAACAGGCGGATCGCCAGATCCCACAGCACCAGCAGCAACAGGATCAGGAGGAAGGGGCGCAGGGCCGGGGAGAGCAGGAGCTTACGGAGCATGGCGGGGGCCGGGGCTTTCAGGAGGAGCGTGCTTGATTGCTTGCGTTGCTTACTGTTGGACGGCGAGGCCGGCCGCCTTCACGAGCTGAGCATTGCTCGCGATTTCTTCCCTGATGTGGGCGTCGAACTGCTCGGGCTTGAGCGTCCAGGCGTCGGCGCCCAGCTTGGCGAAGCGCTCCTTCACCTCGGGCGTGGCCAGTGCCTTCGCCACCTCGGCGTGCAGTCGCTCGACGATGTCGCGCGGCGTCTTGGCCGGCGCCATCATTCCGATCCAGAAGTTGAATTCGGAGCCCGGCACGCCGGCTTCGGTGGTGGTGGGCACGTCGGGCAGGGCGGCCGCGCGCTTGGGCGAGCCCACGGCCAGCGCCAGCAACTGGCCCTCCTTGATCTGGCCGATGACGGGCGCGATGGGCGAGAAGTAGTAGTCGACGCGGCCGGAGAGGACCTCGGTGACGGCCTCGCCCGATCCCTTGAAGGGGATGTTGGTGGCATCGATCTTCGCGGCCATCTTGAACTTCTCGGCGTTCAGGTGCGTGGCGCTGCCCTGGCCGGCGGAGGCGAAGTTCATGCTGCCGGGCTTGGCGCGCGCTGCGGTCAGCAGTTGCGGCAGCGTCTTGATGTTCTTGCTGGGTGAGATCACCAGCGCGTTGGGCAGCGACGAGATCGGCGTGATTCCCGCGAAGTCGTACACCGTGTCGAAGGGCAGCTTGGCGAAGGTGGAGGGGCTCACCGTGTGCGACGACGAATGGATCATCACCGTGTAGCCGTCCGGCGCGGCCGTGGCCACCGCCTGCTGGCCGATGGTGCCGCTCGCGCCGCCGCGGTTGTCGACCACCAGCGTCTGGCCCATGCTGGCGCTCATCTTGTCGGTGATCGCGCGGGCAATGATGTCGGTGGTGCTGCCCGCAGCGAACGGCACGATCACGCGGATCGGCTTGCTCGGATACCCGTTCTGCGCCGCCGACAGCCCCGGCAGCAGCGCCGCTATGCAGGTCAGCGAGGCAAGGACGGTGGTGCGTACGGCACCGCTGGCAATGAAGTTCATGGATGTCTCCGCGCGGTCGGGCCGCCTTCTTGGAATCGGTCAATTCACCAGTGAGTGAATTGTTGATTGTAGGAATGCCCGCGCGGAAGCGTCAACCGGTGCTCCCTAGTGAATACCCGAGGCTCGGCTCAGGCGTGGATTGGAGTGATTTGCACGATTCGCGGCGCAAGAAACTGGCGCAGCCAGGGCCAGGAACACCGAGGAACCGGCTTTGCCGGGTCTCAGGTGTTGCCCCTGGTAGGGGGAAGGCGAAGCGACACGAAGTGCGCGCGGCCTGGGGGCGGGCCTATTTCAGTACATAGCCCAGGACCAGGTCGGTCATGTGCGAGAGGCGTTGCGCCATCGCCTTGGGCGCACGCAGGTCGCGGCCGAAGATGGCCGAGAGCGTGTGGTTGTTCGAGAGGTAGAAGTAGCAGAGCGAGGCGATGGAGATGTAGAGCTGCACCGGGTCGACGCCCGCGCGGAACAGGTCGTCGCGGCGGCCGCGCTCCAGCACGGTGTCGAGCAGTTGCACCAGCGGCGAGTTCATCTCCTGGATGCGGTCGGAGCGCTTCAGGTGCGCCGCGCAGTGCAGGTTCTCGCTGTTGAGCAGCGTGATGAACTCCGGGTGCTCGAGGTAGTAGTTCCAGGTGAACGACACCAGCTGGCGGATGGCCTCCACGGGGTCGATCTCTTCGAGGTGCAGTCGCTGCTCCGCTTCGCGGATGTCCGCGTAGACGCGCTCCAGCACGGCAAGGAACAGGTCGTCCTTGCTGCCGAAGTAGTAGTAGATGAGGCGCTTGTTGAGGCCCGCGCGCTCGGCGATGCTGTCCATGCGCGCACCAGCGAGGCCGCGTGCGGAGAACTCGTCGCGGGCCGAGGCGAGGATGGCCAGCTGCGACCTGTCCGCGTCGCGCGAGCGTGGTTCGATCGCTTCGATCGCGATGTCGGGCGTGGGGTCCTTGGGGGCCTTCATGGCGCGAATTTAACCATTTGGAGAATTAACGCAAGGCGTACCGAGCGGACGCACATAATTGCCGGAGACATTTGCAGCTGAGGTTCCTACTTCCCATGAGTACATCACAACCCGCAGGCCACCTGATCGTGGAATGCCTCGTAGAGCAAGGCATGGAGATCGCGTTCGGCGTGCCCGGCGAGAGCTTTCTGGCGGTGCTCGACGGCTTCCATGCGTACCGCGATCGCACCCGCTTCGTCGTCAACAGGCAGGAGGGTGGCGCGGCCTTCATGGCCGAGGCGCACGGCAAGCTCACCGGGCGGCCGGGCGTGTGCTTCGTCACCCGCGGGCCGGGTGCGACCAACGCATCGATCGGCGTGCACAACGCCTTCCAGGACTCGACGCCGATGGTGCTGTTCGTGGGCGATGTCGGCAGCGACTTCCGCGACCGCGAGGCCTTTCAGGAGGTGGACTACGCCAGCTTCTTCGGGCCGAGCACCAAGGGCTTCGCCAAGCGCGTGGAGCGCATCGACGACGCGAACCGCATTCCCGAATACATCGCGCGCGCCTTCGCCACCGCGATGAACGGGCGGCCGGGGCCGGTGGTGCTGGTGCTGCCGGAAGACATGCTGCGCAGCGAGGCCACCGCGCGTCCGCTGGCGCGGGTGGAGGCGGTGGAGCCCTGGAGCGACCCTGGCGCGCTGCGCACCCTGCGCGAGCTGCTGCTGAAGTCGCAGCGCCCGCTGGTGATCGCCGGCGGCGGCGGCTGGACCGCCCAGGCCGCGCAGGCATTGCAGCGCTTCGCCGAGAACTGGCGCCTGCCGGTGGCGAACGCCTTCCGCTTCCAGGACACCTTCGACAACCACCACCCGCAGTACGCGGGCGACGTCGGCATTGCCATCAATCCGAAGCTCGCGCAGCGCGTGAAGGACGCCGACCTGATCCTGGCCATCGGCCCGCGCCTCGGCGAGATGACGACCAGCGGCTACACCCTGCTGGAGGCGCCCAAGGCAAGGCAGACGCTGGTGCACATCCACGCGAGCGCCGAGGAACTCAACCGCGTCTACCAGGCCGACCTGGCGATCAACGCCGGCATGAGCGCGGCCGCGCGCAGCCTGGAGGTGCTGAGTGCGCCGCCGACGCTTCCGTGGGAAGAGTGGACGCTGCAGGCCCATGCCGACTACGAAGCCAACCTCGTGCCCCAGGCGCTGTCCGGCATGCCCGCCGAAACGCCGCGCGGCGCGGTCGACATGGCGGAAGTCGTCGCGCTGCTGCAGAAGCACCTGCCGGCGGATGCGGCCATCACCAACGGCGCGGGCAACTTCGCGAGCTGGGTGCATCGCTACTTCCGCTATCACGGCCTGGCCAAGGGTGCGAAGACGCAACTCGCGCCCACCAGCGGAGCGATGGGCTACGGCGTGCCGGCCGGTATCGCGGCCAACCTGGCGACGGGGCGCGTGGCCTTCACCATCGCGGGCGACGGCGATTTCCTGATGACGGGGCAGGAGCTCGCAACGGCTTCGCAGCACGGCGGCAAGAGCATCATCGTGCTGCTCAACAACGGCATGTTCGGCACGATCCGCATGCACCAGGAGCGTGAATATCCCGAACGCACCAGCGGCACCGCGCTGCGCAACCCCGACTTCTGCGGCCTCGCTCGCGCCTACGGCTACGCGGCCGAGCGGGTGACGCAGACGGCGCAGTTCGAGGCGGCGCTGCTGCGTGCGCTGGCGGCCGACACCGGCACGCTGATCGAGATTCCGCTCGACCCCGAGGTCATCACCACGCGCGGCACGCTGTCGTCGATCACGCGCTCGGCGAAGCAGGCGAGTCAGGCGAAGAGCTGAGCGCGGCGCGATGGCGGGCCACCTCCTCGCGCAGGAACGGCGAGCGCAGCTCGAACACGTCGAACAGGCCGAGGGCGTCGAGGGTGGGGATCAGCGAGGCGAAGTCCTGCTCGGCGGCTTGCCTGTCGGCCGCGGACGTGCCGGCGTCCTCGAGGATGCGCGCGTTGGCGAGGAAGGCGGCGACCGATCCCTTGCGCAGGGTGCGGCCGTTGATGGTGGTGAAGTCTTCGCCGTCGGGGAGTACGTCCTGGGCTTTCATGGAGGCTGTTCCTTGATGGGAGTTGAGATGGGTTCGATGCTAGGCAGCGCGATGCTTTCGGGCTTGCGGCGCGAGGCCAATCGATACCTCCGGCGGGCCACCCATGGCTGAACAGGCGCCTGCGACGCTCTGGATCACCGCCCACGAGGGGGCGCGCGTCACCGGCTATCACTCGCACGAGACCGGGCAGCTGTTCGCCTTGCGCGAGGGGCTGCAGGTCATCGAGACGCCTTCGGGCCGCTGGGTGCAGCCGCCAGGATGGATCGGCTGGATAGCGCCGCGCTGCGCCCATGCGGCGCAGAGCTTCGGCGCCACGGCGGGCTGGAGCCTGCACATCGATGCGGCGATGGCGCAGGCATTGCCCGATGGGCCGCACGTGTTTGCCGTCACGCCGCTGATGCGTGCGCTGGTGGATCGGCTGACTGGCATGGATGCATCCGAGCCGCTGCTGGAGCCGCGCCGTGGGCGTCTGGTCGGTGTGCTGCTCGACGAGCTTGCGGCGGGAGACAAGCCGTCGCTGCATCTGCCGATGCCGCAGGACAGGCGGCTTGCGGCCGTGGCGGCAGCGCTGGCCGACGACCCGGCATTGCCGGACGGCATCGACGAATGGGCCGATCGCATCGGCATGGCCCGAAGGACGCTTACGCGGCGCTTCGCGGCCGAGACKGGCCTGAGCTTCGCGCAATGGCGCCAGCAGGCGCGGCTGCTCAAGGCGGTGGAGTTGCTGAGCCTGCGAGAGAGCGTCACCGCTGTGGCGTTGACTGTGGGCTACAGCTCCGTCAGCGCCTTCATAGAGGCCTTCCGCAAGCACTTCGGCTGCACGCCTGCGCGTTTTTTCGAGGAGGGCGGGACGATGCCGCAGGCGAAAAAAAAGCCCGCATGAAGCGGGCTTTCTGATTCAGGAGCGCGAGGCCCCTGAGCGCTTACTTGACGTGCTTGCCGATCAGCGCGGCCAGTTCGAACATCGAGACTTGAGCCTTGCCGAAGATCTCCTTCAGCTTGGCGTCGGCGTTGATGTTGCGCTTGTTGGCCTTGTCTTGAAGGTTGTTCTTCTTGATGTAGTCCCACAGCTTGCTCACGACAGCGGTACGCGGCAGCGGCGTGGAGCCGACCACGGCGGCCAGTGCCGGGCTGGGGGTCAGTGCCTTCATGAACGCGGCGTTGGGCGTGCGCTTCTTGGCGGGAGCAGCCTTCTTTGCGGGTGCCTTCTTTGCAGGAGCCGCCTTCTTCGCCGGTGCGGCCTTCTTTGCAGGAGCCGCCTTCTTGGCCGGTGCAGCCTTCTTCGCCGGAGCCGCCTTCTTTGCGGGAGCGGCCTTCTTTGCCGGAGCTTTCTTGGCCGGAGCCTTCTTTGCAGTTGCCATGGTTGATTTCCTTTTTTGGTTGAACAGTCACCAATGAAAAACTTGCGTCTCCAGTGGCATTGCGGATGCTAAATGAGAAAAAACGCGTTTCCAAGGGAAAAAGCGCTTTTTTCATTGGGAGTTGTTGTTTTTTCCGAGGGGAGAAGCCCTCTTTTTCACCTTCGGCGCCCGGGCCACGTCGCGAGCACCACGCCAATGAGCGCAACGACGAATGCAACCAGCTGTGGGGAAGAGAGGTTTTCGCCCAGCACGAGCACTCCCACGAGGGCTGCGCTCACGGGCAGCAGAACGGCGAAGACACCCGCTTGTGCGGCTGGTACGTGGCGAAGTCCGGTCATCCAGAGCCACACCGTCCAGATGCTCGCGGCGAGGGCGTAGGCCACGAGCAGCGCCCAGGTGCCGAAGCGCACGGCGGTGAAGTCGAACTGCAGCGCGAACCAGATGCCGAAGGGCATCGACAGCATGAATCCCCAGAGGTTGATGAGCGAGGCGATGCGCTTGGGCCCGAGGCGGCCCGTGAGCGACTTGCCGATAACCGCGTAGGCCGTCTCGCAGAGCACCGCGCAGAAGACGAGCAGGTTGCCCAGCCAGGGCATCGACGCTGAAGACGAAGCGGTTGTCGATGCAGGCGCATGCGATGCCGACGGCGACAGCGCCAGCAGTCCGATGCCGAATGCCGCGCACGCGATGGCCAGGCCGATGCGCACGGTGATGCGTTCGCGCAGGAAGAGCCAGCTCGCGACGGCGACGCATGCGGGGATCGAAGCCATGATCACGCCCGCCGAAACCGCGCTCGTGAGGCTCACGCCGAAGAGCATGCAGATCGAGAACAGGAAGTTGCCGAGGAACGATTCGAGGAACACCAGCCAGCGCGTGCGCGCGGTCATCGGTGGCTCGTCGGGGGCGCGCTTGAGCCAGTGCGGCATGGCCAGCGCGGCGATGCCGAAGCGCAGCCATGCGAGCAGCAACACCGGAAAGGCGGCGACGAGGGGCTTGGAGAGGGCGACGTAGCCGCCGACGAGCGACATGCTCAAGGCCAGGCAGCCATAGGCCGCGAGACGGCCTGATACGGGGGCGGCGGAGTTCAATAGACTGGACGAAGTGTTTTTGTTGTGGATGAAGGAGCGCGCTTTCGATGATGCCCCACGTTTTTGTCTACGGCACGCTGCGCCGCGGCGGACGCAACGACATCGCGCGCTACCGGCCCGCGCCGCAATGGATCGGCGAGGCGAGCATCGCCGGCACGCTGTTCGATCTCGGCGCCTATCCGGGCATCGTGCTCGAAGGTGAGCGGCGGGTGAGGGGCGAGGTCTACGCCATCGAGCCTGCGGTGGAAGCGGCGCTCGATGTGCTGGAGGAAGTGGCGGACGACGACTCGGGCGAGTACATCAAGCGGCGGGTGCGCGTGGACGTGGGCGGGCGGTGGTTCGATTGCCTGGTCTACGAGATCCACCCGATGCGCATTGCAGGCCGAGCAGTGATCGAAAGCGGCGACTGGATCGCGCATGCGGCGCGCGGTGATACCTCGTTTTCACAACCGAAAGATTGATTGCGCATTGCGAAAAGCGCGACTGCTGCGCCGCAATATTTTTTCTCGATATGAGAAAAATAATTCTGCATTGAGAAATATCGTCGTAACTTATTGATTTTGTTGATTGAAAAATATGTCTTCTATAAGACATAAGAGTCTGCGACGGGGTTACAGTAACTCCACGGCCACAGCGCCCAACCTTCAATCAACCTCACGGAGTGACCATGCCCCAGACCCTCACAGAACAACTGAGCCGCGAACAGCAGATCGCCGCACTCGAGAAAGAATGGGCCACCGACCCCCGCTGGAAGGGCGTCAAGCGCGGCTACAGCGCAGCCGACGTCGTGCGCCTGCGCGGTTCGTTCCCCATCGAGCACACGCTGGCCAAGCGCGGCGCCGAGAAGCTCTGGGACAAGATCAACGGTGGCGCCAAGAAGGGCTACGTGAACGCCTTCGGCGCGATCTCCGCCGGCCAGGCGATGCAGCAGGCCAAGGCAGGCCTGGAAGCCGTGTACCTGTCGGGCTGGCAGGTCGCCGCCGACGGCAACACCTCCGAGACGATGTACCCCGACCAGTCGCTGTACGCCTACGACTCGGTGCCGACGATGGTCCGTCGCATCAACAACACCTTCCGCCGTGCCGATGAAATCCAGTGGGGCCGCGGCATCAACCCGGGCGACAAGGAATTCATCGACTACTTCCTGCCCATCGTGGCCGACGCGGAAGCCGGTTTCGGCGGCGTGCTCAACGCCTTCGAACTGATGAAGAACATGATCACCGCGGGTGCTGCCGGCGTGCACTTCGAAGACCAACTGGCCGCCGTGAAGAAGTGCGGCCACATGGGTGGCAAGGTGCTCGTGCCTACGCATGAAGCCTGCGAGAAGCTGATCGCCGCGCGCTTTGCCGCCGACGTGCTGGGCGTGCCGACCATCGTCCTGGCCCGCACCGACGCCGAAGCCGCGAACCTGATCACCTCCGATCACGACGCCAACGACAAGCCGTTCCTGACCGGCGAGCGCACGCAGGAAGGCTTCTTCCGCGTCAAGAACGGCCTGGAGCAAGCCATCAGCCGCGGCGTGGCCTATGCGCCCTACGCCGACCTGGTGTGGTGCGAAACCGGCGTGCCCGACATCGGCTTCGCCCGCGAATTCGCCCAAGCCGTGCACGCCGCCTGCCCGGGCAAGCTGCTGTCGTACAACTGCTCGCCTTCCTTCAACTGGAAGAAGAACCTCGACGACAAGCAGATCGCCTCGTTCCAGGAAGACCTGTCGGCGCTGGGCTACAAGTACCAGTTCATCACGCTGGCCGGCATCCACGTCAACTGGTTCAACACCTTCCAGTTCGCCCACGCATACGCTCGCGGCGAAGGCATGAAGCACTACGTCAACATGGTGCAGGAACCCGAGTTCGCGGCGCGCGACAAGGGCTACACCTTCGTGTCGCACCAGCAGGAAGTGGGCGCGGGTTATTTCGACGACGTGACCACCGTGATCCAGGGCGGTTCGTCCAGCGTGAAGGCGCTGTCGGGTTCGACCGAGGAAGAGCAGTTCCACTGATCGGGTGATCGACCCTCTCGGGTCGGTCTTTCGATAGACAGATATTTCGCTGTCACTTCCAGCCCGGCCGCGTGCCGGGCTTTTTTGCGTCCGTTGCGTGCGTGCTCAGGCTTCGAGGCGCACCTCGCGCACGCCGCGGCCCAGGCGCTGGCGCAGCAGGGTGCGCAGCGTGACGCCGTCGGCATAGCCGACCATGCCGGCGATCTGTTCCAGGCTCTTGTCGCTGGTCTTGAGCAGGTGCACGGCGCGCTCGACGCGCAGGTCCTGCACGTATGAGAGCGGGCTCTTGCCCAGCACCTGCTGCATGCGGCGGGCCAGTGTGCGCTTGCTGGTTCCCGCGGCCTGAGCTGCTTCGTCGAGAGAGAAGCCATCGGCCAGCCGGCCGCGCGCCCAGCGTTCGAAGCGCTCGACCAGCGGGTCGGAGTGCGAGAGATGGTCGGAGATCACGTAGGCCGACTGCGACGGGCGCGAATCGACGATCAGGTAGCGCGCGACCAGCGTGGCGAGGTCGGGGCTCGCCTGGCGAACGATCCACAGCGCCATGTCGACATGGCTCAGCGCCGCGCCAGCGGTGACCAGATGGCCTGAGCTGACCAGCATGCGCGAGTCTTCCAGCTCCACGCCGGGGTAGCGCTGGCGGAACAGCGCGGCGAGCCACCATGTCGTGGTGGCCTTGTGCCGGTCGAGCACGCCCGATTCGGCGAGCACGAAGGTGCCGATGCAGGCTGCGGCCACGTTTGCGTTCCTGTCCGAGCGCTCCCGCAGTGCGGCACAGGCGTCGCGCACGTCGGGGCGGCCGAGAGCAGGTTCCAGCGTCTCTGGCACCTTGCAGCCCAGTGCGGGAACGATCAGCCAGTCGGCCGTGCCGGCGTCGAGGGCGCGAGCAATCGGCACGGCGAAGCCCTGAGAGGTACGCACGCGCTTGCGGACGCCCGTCACCACGACTTCGAACGGCGCCACGTCGAGCTGCAGCATGGCCGTGAGTTCATTGGCAGTGGTGAACACGTCGAGCACGGTGGACAGGCCGGTGTCGAACACGCCGTCCATGGCGAGTATGTCGATCTTCATGGCCATAACGATATCAAAGATGTCAAAAATGCCAATGGCTACAGAGGTGGAGGCTGCCTAGAGTTCATGCCAACGCCGCGCAATGTCGCGCGCCGTTCAACTCAGGAGATTGACCCATGATCAAGTACGCACTGTTCGCCCGCCTCGAAGCCAGGCCGGGCAAGGAAAGCGATGTCGAGAAGTTTCTCGAAGCGGGCCTGGCCATGGCGCGCGACGAAAAGACCACGCCGATCTGGTTTGCGCTGCGCCTGTCGCCGACCACCTTCGGCGTGTTCGATGCGTTCGAGAACGAAGCCGGGCGCCAGGCCCACCTGAGCGGCCCGATCGCCCAGGCGCTGATGGCGAAGGCTCCCGAACTCTTTGCCGCGCCGCCCTCGATCGAGCCCATCGAGGTGCTGGGGCTCAAGAACGCCGCGCCCGCGTCCTGAGCGGTCAGCGGCTAGAATCGCCGGCTCTGCACTCCAACAAGAGCGAGAAAGGCACCTTGGTTATGACACCGCGAACTACCCGGCAAGGTTTCAGCGGCTTTTTCTTCACCGAAGGAAAAGGCCGGTAGCCCGCGCTCGCTGGTTTTCGCCAGCTACACAACCAAGCAAAGCGCGGCCATCCACCGCGCTTTTTTGTTTTTCTCCCCGAGGTTCTCCCAAAATGATCCAGATCACGCTCCCCGACARCTCGCGCCGCGAGTTCCCCGGCCCGGTCTCGGTGGCCGAAGTTGCCCAGTCCATCGGTCCCGGCCTGGCCAAGATGACGGTGGCCGGCAAGGTCGACGGCAGGCTCGTCGATGCCAGCGACGTCATCGACCATGACGCCAGGCTGCAGATCATCACGCCGAAGGACGAAGAGGGCCTGGAGATCATCCGCCACTCGACGGCCCACCTGGTCGGCCACGCGGTGAAGCAGCTCTACCCGACGGCCAGGATGGTGATCGGGCCCGTGATCGACGAGGGCTTCTATTACGACATCGCCTACGAGCGCCCGTTCACGCCCGAGGACATGGCCGCCATCGAGGCGCGCATGCGCGAGCTGATCGCGCAGGACTACGACGTGATCAAGAAGATGACGCCGCGCGCCGAGGTCATCGAGGTCTTCAAGTCGCGCGGCGAGGACTACAAGCTGCGCCTGGTCGAGGACATGCCCGACGAGCAGGCCATGGGCCTGTACTACCACCAGGAATACGTCGACATGTGCCGCGGCCCGCACGTGCCGAACACGCGCTTCCTGAAGGTCTTCAAGCTCACGAAGCTGGCCGGTGCCTACTGGCGCGGCGATGCCAAGAACGAGCAACTGCAGCGCATCTACGGCACGGCCTGGGCCGACAAGAAGCAGCTCGACCAGTACATCCAGCGCATCGAGGAAGCCGAGAAGCGCGACCATCGCCGGCTCGGCAAGGAGCTCGACCTGTTCCACATCGACGAAGTGGCGCCGGGCGTGGTTTTCTGGCATCCGAAGGGATGGGCGATCTGGCAGGCGGTGGAGCAGTACATGCGTGCCATCTACCGCGACACGGGCTACTGGGAAGTGAAGGGGCCGCAGATCCTTGACAAGAGCTTGTGGGAGAAAACGGGCCACTGGCAGAACTATCGCGACAACATGTTCACGACGGAGTCGGAAAAGCGTGAGTACGCGCTCAAGCCGATGAACTGTCCGGGCCACGTGCTCATCTTCAAGAGCGACCTGCGCAGCTACCGTGACCTGCCGCTGCGCTATGGCGAGTTCGGCCAGTGCCACCGCAACGAACCCAGCGGCGCACTGCACGGCATCATGCGCGTGCGCGGCTTCACGCAGGACGATGGCCACATCTTCTGCACGGAAGACCAGATCCTTGACGAGTGCATTGCCTACACGGCGCAGCTGCAGAAGGTCTATGCCGACTTCGGCTTCACGGACATTCTCTACAAGGTCGCGACGCGGCCCGAGAACCGCGTCGGCTCCGACGAACTGTGGGACAAGGCCGAGCACGCGGTGATGGAGTCGCTGCGCCGCTCGGGCGTCGACTTCGTCATCGCGCCGGGCGATGGAGCCTTCTACGGTCCGAAGATCGAGTACACGCTGCGCGATGCCATCGGCCGTCAGTGGCAGTGCGGCACGATGCAGGTCGACTTCAACACGGCCGAGCGCCTTGGCGGCGAGTACGTGACGGAGTCGAGCGGCCGCGCGCACCCGGTGATGTTGCATCGCGCCATCGTCGGCAGCCTGGAGCGCTTCATCGGCATGCTGATCGAACACCACTCCGGCGCACTGCCTGCATGGCTCGCTCCAGTGCAGGTCGCGGTGCTGAATATCAGCGAAGGGCAGGCCGATTACGCCTCGCAAGTTGCGAAAACGCTGCAAAATCAAGGGCTTAGGGTCCAGCTCGACCTGCACAACGAAAAGATTACGTATAAAATACGGAAGCATTCGTTGCAAAAGCTCCCTTACATCGTTGTCGTAGGCGACAAGGAAAAGGAAGCAGGTGCCGTCGCAGTGCGCGCCCGGGGCAATCAAGACCTCGGTGCAATGTCCCTCGAATCGTTCGTGCAACGGCTCGTCCAGGATGTTGCCGACAAGCGTTGATTTGTCCTCGGAAAACCCCATATGTTTCCCGGCCAAATCGTGCCGCTTGTCCGCGAGGGCTGAGCGGCGTTCGCTACAGATTTTGTAGCAAATTTTGAAGGACCCTGACCATCGCTACTGCATTCCGCGACCGCCGCCACCGCGAGGAACGCCAACACCGCCTGAACCGGGAAATCATGGCCCCGGAAGTCCGCCTGATCGGCCCGGATAACGAGCAATTGGGTGTCGTGAGTCTTGCAGAGGCCCTACGCCTTGCCGGTGAGCAGGACGTGGACCTGGTGGAGGTCGTCGCCGCGGCCAATCCGCCCGTTTGCCGCCTGATCGAGTACGGCAAATTCAAGTACCACGAGCAGAAGAAGGCGGCCGAGGCGAAGTCGAAGCAGAAGGTCATCGAGGTCAAGGAAATCAAGTTCCGCCCCGGTACCGACGACGGCGACTACAACATCAAGATGCGCAACATCCGGCGCTTTCTTGAAGAGGGTGACAAGTGCAAGATCACGCTGCGCTTTCGCGGCCGCGAGATCACGCACCAGGAACTCGGCCTGGCCCTGCTGCAGCGCATTCGCGACGAGCTGGGCGACACGATTCTCGTCGAGCAGTTTCCGAAGCTTGAAGGCCGGCAGATGATCATGATGATCGCGCCGGGTCGCAAGAAGCCCGGTGGCGGTGGGCAACAAAAGCCGGCAACTGATGCCGGTGCCGCTCCGGCAGCGGCTCCCGCCACGGCCTGATGGGCCGACGGCTGGAGTCGCGGTAGAGAGGTTTTGAAGGGATTTCGCTTCTGCCCGCATTTCGAAAGAAATGCAGGCAGGGGCGGGATGAAGAAGTGTCTCGGGGCCAACAAGTCCGTGGAGCATCCATGGCGCCTCACGAGCACAAACTAAAGGAGCATTCACATGCCCAAAATGAAGACCAAGAGCAGCGCGAAAAAACGTTTCCGCGTTCGTCCCGGTGGCACCGTCAAGCGCGGTCAAGCCTTCAAGCGTCACATCCTGACGAAGAAGACCACCAAGAACAAGCGTCACCTGCGTGGTGCAGTCGCAGTGCATGAGACCAACATGGTTTCTGTCGCCGCCATGCTGCCCGGCCGTGGCATTTAACTCAGACGAACAAGGAGTACACACATGCCTCGCGTCAAACGTGGTGTAACGGCTCGCGCCCGCCACAAGAAAGTTCTCGCACTCGCCAAGGGTTTCCGCGGTCGCCGCGGCAATGTCTTCCGCGTCGCCAAACAGGCGGTGATGAAGGCAGGCCAATACGCCTACCGTGACCGCCGTACCAAGAAGCGCGTGTTCCGTCAGCTGTGGATCGCGCGTATCAACGCCGCCTCGCGTGAACTGGGCCTGACCTACAGCCAGTTCGCCAACGGCATCCGCAAGGCCGGTATCGAGATCGACCGCAAGATGCTTGCGGACATCGCCGTGCACGACAAGGCCGCTTTCGCCGGCATCGTGGAGCAGGTCAAGGCCAAGCTGGCTGCTTGATTCTGCACAGCAGGGCGCTGCCTCCGGGCGGCTTCCTGCGCCCACGGCTCAAGGGCTGGCGCTTGAAAAGGCTCCAGCTCTTTTTTATTTCCCCTCGAAGATTTTTGTTGCTATGAACGAGTTGGACTCCCTGGTCGACACCGCACGTGCCGCCTTCGCCGAAGCGAAGACGCCCGCCGAGCTTGAAAACGCCAAGGCCCAGTTCCTCGGCAAGTCGGGCCGCATCACCGAGCTGATGAAGGGCATGGCCGCGCTGAGTGTCGAAGAGAAGAAGTCCCGTGGCGCTGCCATCAACGTCGCCAAGCAAGCCATCGAAGCCGCGCTGACCGACCGCCGCCAGCAATTGGCCGACGAGGAACTCTCGCTGCAACTGCGTGCCGAGGCGCTCGACGTGAGCCTGCCCGGCCGCCGCCGCATTTCCGGCGGGCTGCATCCCGTGAGCCGCACCCTGGAGCGCATCGAAGAAATCTTCTCGAGCATGGGCTTCGACGTGGCCGATGGTCCAGAGATCGAGAGCGACTGGCACAGCTTCACCTCGCTCAACAATCCGCCGAACCATCCTGCGCGATCGATGCAGGACACCTTCTACGTCGACCTGAATGGCGACGACGGCATCCCCTACAACCTGCGCCCGCACACCAGCCCGATGCAGGTGCGCTACGCGCATCAGCACATCAAGAAGTACGCCGCCGAGTTCGCGGCTGCCGCGGCCGACACCACCGGCACCGTGAAGGCGCCCGAGATCCGCGTGATCGCGCCGGGCCGTACCTACCGCGTCGACAGCGACGCCACCCATTCGCCGATGTTCCACCAGTGCGAAGGCCTGTGGCTCGGCGAGAACGTGAGCTTCAAGGACCTGAAGGTCGTCTTCACCGACTTCTGCCGCACCTTCTTCGAGCGCGACGACCTCGTGCTGCGCTTCCGCCCGAGCTTCTTCCCGTTCACCGAGCCGAGCGCCGAGATCGACATCCAGTTCGCGAGCGGCCCGCTGGCCGGCCGCTGGCTCGAAGTGTCGGGCTCAGGCCAGGTGCATCCGAACGTGGTGCGCAACATGGGCCTCGACCCCGAGCGCTACATCGGCTTCGCCTTCGGCATGGGCCCCGACCGGCTCACGATGCTGCGCTACGGCGTGAACGACCTGCGCCTCTTCTTCGACGGCGACCTGCGTTTTCTCTCGCAGTTCCAGTAAGCAGCACCCCATCACAGAAAAAACCAGATCGAGATCGAAGAGATGCAATTCCCGGAATCCTGGCTGCGCGAGTTCTGCAACCCGCCCATCGACAGCGCCGCACTGGCCGAAACGCTCACCATGGGCGGCTTCGAGGTCGAGGAGCGCCGACCGGTGGCGCCGCCTTTCACGCGCATCGTGGTCGGCGAAATCAAGGAAGCGGTGCAGCACCCGAACGCCGATCGCCTGCGCGTGTGCCAGGTCGACGCGGGGCAGGGCGCTCTGCTGAACATCGTGTGCGGCGCGCCCAATGCGCGCGTCGGCATCAAGGTGCCGTGCGCGCTCGTCGGCGCCGAACTGCCGCCGGGTGAGGACGGCAAGCCCTTCCTCATCAAGCTGGGCAAGCTGCGCGGCGTTGAAAGCCAGGGCATGCTGTGCTCGGCGCGCGAACTGCAGCTGAGCGAAGACCACGGCGGCCTGCTCGAGCTCGATGCCGACGCGCCCATCGGCGCCGACGTGCGCGACGTGCTCAAGCTCGACGACATGCTGCTCACGCTGAAGCTCACGCCCAACCTGGCGCACGGCCTCAGCGTCTACGGCGTGGCGCGCGAGCTGGCCGCGCTCACGGGCGCACCGCTCAAGACGCCCTCCATTGCGCCGGTCGCCACCTCGTTCGCCGATGTGCTGCCGGTGAAGGTCGAAGCGCCCGAGCTCTGTGGCCGCTTCTCGGGCCGCATCATGCGCGGCGTGGACACCAAGGTCGCGACGCCCGCCTGGATGGTCGAGCGCCTCGCGCGCTGCGGCCAGCGCAGCGTCACTCCTCTGGTCGACATCTCGAACTACGTGATGTTCGAGTACGGCCAGCCCAGCCACATCTTCGACCTCGACAAGATCCACGGCGGCCTCACGGTGCGCTGGGGCAAGCCGGGCGAGCAGCTCAAGCTGCTCAATGGCAACACGATCACCGTGGACGACAAGGTCGGCGTGATCGCCGACGACCGCGAGGTCGAGTCGCTCGCCGGCATCATGGGCGGCGACGCCACCTCGGTGTCCGACGACACGCGCAACATCTACGTCGAAGCCGCTTTCTGGTGGCCCGAAGCCGTGCAGGGCCGTTCGCGCCGCTTCAACTTCTCGACCGACGCCGGCCACCGCTATGAGCGCGGCGTCGACCCGAGCCGCACCGTCCAGATCATCGAGCGCATCACGCAGCTGGTCGCCGAAATCTGCGGCGGCCAGGCCGGCCGCATGGACGACCAGACGCTGAGCGTGCCCGAGGCCGTGCCCGTCACGTTGCGTGTTGCGCGCGCAGCCCGCGTGATCGGCATGCCGCTGACGCAGGCGCAGTGCGCCGAGGCGCTGAACCGCCTCGGCTTCACGATCACCGAGGGCGAGGGCACGCTGACCGTGACGCCGCCGCCGCATCGCTTCGACCTGCTGATCGAGGAAGACCTGATTGAGGAGGTCGCGCGACTGATCGGCTTCAACAACCTGCCGACCACCGCGCCGCTCGCGCCCATCACCGCCCGCGTGCGGCCCGAGGCACAGCGCAGCCGTTTCGCGGTTCGCCGCAGCATCGCCGCGCTGGGCTATCAGGAAACCATCAACTTCAGCTTCGTCGAGGCGCACTGGGAGCAGGACCTGGCGGGCAACGCCAATCCCGTGAAGCTGCTGAACCCCATCGCCAGCCAGATGAGCGTGATGCGCTCTTCGCTGATGGGCTCGCTGCTGCAGGTGCTCAAGTTCAACCTCGACCGCAAGGCACCGCGTGTGCGTGTGTTCGAGCTGGGCCGCGTGTTCATGCGCGACGACAGCGTCGTCACCACCGACAGCACCGTGCGCGGCGTGAACCAGCCGATGCGCGTGGCCGGCCTTGCATGGGGCGACGCCGACGAGTCGCGCTGGGATGGCAAGCCGCAGCGCATCGACTTCTACGACGTGAAGGGCGACGTCGAGGCGCTGCTCGCGCCGTTGCAGCCGGTCTTCGAGGCGGCCGAACATCCGGCCCTGCATCCGGGCCGCTCGGCGCGCGTGCTGGTCGATGGCAAGGCCATCGGTTTCGTCGGCGAACTGCATCCGCGCTGGCGCCAGAAGTGGGACTTCGCGCAGGCGCCCGTGCTGTTCGAACTCGACCTCGATGCCGTCACCGCGCGCCTCGTGCCGGTGGCGCAGCCGGTGCCCAAGCACCAGGCCGTCGAGCGTGACATCGCCGTGGTGGTGGCCGAGGCCGTCACGCACGACGCGCTGATGCAGACCATCCGTTCTGCCGCAGCGGCCCAGGGTCTGCTGCGCGATGCGACGCTGTTCGACATCTACCGTCCGCAGCCGCTGCGCGACGGCGCGGTGGCCGCGCCCGGCGCGCTGGCCCAGGGCGAGAAGAGCATGGCGGTGCGCCTGAGCTTCCAGAGCGACAGTGCCACGCTGACGGACGAGCAGGTCGAGCCCGCCGTCCGCGCGATCGTCGAACAACTCGGCGCCAAACTCGGCGGCCGCTTGAGGGGGTGATGAGAATGAACGCTGCCGAATTCACGCTCGAGGCTCTCGAAACGCCTGCGCTCACCAAGGCGCATCTCGCCGACCTGCTGTTCGAGCAGATCGGCCTGAACAAGCGTGAGTCCAAGGACATGGTCGAGGCGTTCTTCGAGCTCGTGGCCAACAGCCTCATCGAAGGCACGGACGTGAAGATCTCGGGCTTCGGCAACTTCCAGATCCGCGTGAAGGCGCCTCGGCCCGGGCGCAATCCGCGCACCGGCGAAGCCATTCCGATCGGCGAGCGCCGCGTCGCGACGTTCCATGCGAGCGCCAAGCTCAAGGAACAGATTCACGGAAGCATTGACCAAGGCAATACCTCCGAAGTCGAGTGGAGCCTCGGCGCCGAATAAGTGCTTGGTGCTGCGCGGCCGCGTAGAGTAATCTCTCAGGTTTCCCGCGCACAGTCTTGATTTCAATGGAGAAAACGCTCCCTCCGATTCCCGTCAAACGCTACTTCACCATCGGTGAGGTCGGCGAGCTGTGCGGCGTCAAGCCGCACGTGCTGCGTTATTGGGAGCAGGAGTTCACGCAGCTGCGGCCCATGAAGCGGCGCGGCAACCGTCGCTACTACCAGCACCACGAGGTGCTCATGATCCGCCGCATCCGCGATCTGCTCTACGACCAGGGCTTCACGATCAGCGGTGCGCGCAACAAGCTGCAGGAGCTCGTGCAGGGCGAGCGAGACCGGCGCAAGGCGGGCGAAGTGCCGCTCGAGGGCGTGGAAGCCATCGAGATCGATCAGGAAGAATTCGACGCCGCCGTCGTTGAAGATTCACCCGTCTCGACGGTCGTGCGAACTGCCGATGCGTCGCAGCTGCTGCACCTTCGGCGCGAACTCTTTGAAATTCGTGAGCTGCTGACCATCGGACGTTGAATTTCCGACGCTATAATCGAGAGCTTCGGTGTGTGGCGCAGCCTGGTAGCGCACTTGCATGGGGTGCAAGGGGTCGAAGGTTCGAATCCTTTCACACCGACCAAAGTCAGTAGATGGAAAAACGGCTTACGCTCAAAAGGCGTAAGCCGTTTTTCTTTGTGAGTCGCAGTTGCGGCGCCAAAAAGCTCGACCAAGGGTTAGCTGGAGGACCCTGTTCTCGCACGGGGCGGTGAAGGCGCGCGAACCGATGATCGCGACCCATCGGAGATATTGAGGATTCGGTCCGGTTTCGAGGTTCTCTTGCGATAGTCCCGAAGAAATACGAACGCTGCGGAATTAGTTCCTTTGGTTGCATTGCCTTCGCGCCTATCCTCGGCGCCCAAGATGAATCCCGCACAGCAACTGCAACTCCTCGTCGACCTGCCCGATGGCTGGTCCAGCCGCATCGACATCAAGCGCACCACCAGCGGCCGCTACGCTGGCGTTGCCGAATTGAACCTGCGCGGTCTCAGGTACGGCGTGCTGGTCTTCATGCAGCAGCCCACGCTGGAAGCCGCGCTGCAGCGCGTGCGGCTGCGGGCCAGCCAGTTCGCTCGGGAGAGGCTCGCATCCCTGGATGTGTCGGCGAGCCTGGCAAGGTCGGGCTGATCCACCTCGCCGCCGGGCGCAGGTTGGGGTTGGCTATCTCGCAGATGAGGATTGCCAACCCACGAAGCGCTCCTTCTGCGGCACCATGAGGCGTCATTCCCCCACAAGGAGCACGCCATGAAAGCTTTCAGAAAACTCGTCGGCGGCGCGATCTCCGTCGCTGGAGCCGTGGTGCTTGTCGCCAAGCATCTGTAGGCCACCGCCGATCAGCCGAAGGTGAACGCATAGGCTTGCGCGCCCGCGTCCAGGAACTCGATCTCGAAGAGGCGCTCCTTCTCGTTCGCCGTCTGGCGCACCAGCTGATAGAGCCGCTGCCCATCGATGACGCCGTTGCCCTGCGCATCGATATCGGTGCCATGGTCCGCGAGCGGCGGTGCACCGTCGATCAGCACCCTGAAGCGCACCGGCTTTCCGTCGGCCGAAGGGCCGAGTACCAGGTGCAGGTCGCGCGCATGGAAGCGATAGGCGATGCGGCCGTTGGGCTGCGCCAGCACCGCACGCTCGCCTTCCATCTTCCATTCGCCGGAAAGCGTCCACTGGTTGGTGCGCAGCGAGGACACACCGGAATAGACCCGCGCGCGGTCGTTCGAAATGCCGCCGGGCGATACGAAGTTGCGCGCCTGCTCGTAGCCCAGGTAGGTCTCGCCGGACAGGGCCGGCTCCGCGGCCGCCGCGGCCTGCGTGCCCTTGCCCTCTGGCGAGACAAGCCCGGCCGACGCAACGGGCCGACCGGCTTCCGCCAGCAGCTGCTGAATGGCCTGCTCCGACTTCGCATACTGGCCCTCGCCGAACTGGTGATGCCGGATGCGCCCCTGCGCGTCCACCAGATAGAAGGCCGGCCAGTACTGGTTGCCGAAGGCGCGCCAGATCGCATAGCTGCTGTCGACGGCCACAGGGAATCCGATGCCAAGATCCTTCGTCGCGCGGCGCACGTTGACCGGCTGCTTCTCGAACGCGAATTCCGGCGTGTGCACGCCGATCACCACCAGCCCGGCGTCCTTGTACTTCTCGGCCCATGCGCGAACGTAGGGCCGGGTGCGCAGGCAGTTGATGCAGGAGTAGGTCCAGAAGTCGACCAGCACCACCTTGCCGCGAAGGCTCTCGGGCGTGAGCGGCGCCGAGTTGATCCACTCGGTGGCGCCATCGAGCGAGGGCAGCCGGCCTTCATCGGGCAACGACAGCGCAGGTTTCCTCGGCTCGGGCTGCGTCGATGTCGGCATCAGGCCGCCGCGGTCGACGGATGCCTGCGGTACTGCCGGAGGCTGCTGCGACGGCGCGGGCATGTGGATCTTCTCCACCAGCGCCTTCTCCAGGGCCGAGGTCGTGCCGATCGAGAGCTGGGCGAGCAGCCCCGTGTCCAGCCCCGACGCGATGGCCGCAACACCAGCGAGCACCGCCACGCCGGCCACGCGGCGCGCCCATTCGCCCGCGTGCAGCGACCCCTTCATCGCCGAGAACAGCCGTCCGCCGAAGAGCAACGCAGCCGCCAGCGAGGTGCACGCGCCCGCCGCATAGGCCAGCAAGAGCAGCGAAGTGCCGACACTCGCGCCGTTGAGCGCGGCACCCGTCAGGATCAGCCCGAGGATCGGCCCCGCGCAGGGCGCCCACAGAAAGCCGGTGCCGATGCCCAGCAGCAGCGGCGAGAACACCGACGCCTTCGCATCCGCCGCGGGCCCGGACAGCCGCAGTCCCAGCGCGACCAGTGGCCGGGCCAGGCGGTCGGCCACCGAAGGAAACAGCAGCGTCACGCCGAACAGCGCCAGCAGGGCGATCGCCGCGTACCGCCCGTACTCGTTGAGCGCCACGACCCAGCCGCCGCCCACGGCCGCCAGCGTGGCGACGGCCGAGAACGCCAGCGCCATGCCCAGCAGCATTGGCAGGCCGTGCGAGCGGAAAGGCCGGTCGGCGCGCGCGAACACGAAGGGAAGCACGGGCAGGATGCACGGGCTCAGGATGGTGAGCACGCCACCGAGGTAGGCAACGATGAGGAGGAACATGGTCGGATTCCTCTCGGTGAATGTTGGCTATGAATGGCTGAAAAGGAAAGTCGAGGGCGAGCGGGGGCCTTCACGGTCTCGCCGTGCGAGCCGCTTCTTCGTCGGTTGGTGAGGGCCATGGCTGTCGCCGCGCGGCTCAGTCCGGTGGCGCGGCCGCGTTGGTGTTCATGGTCAGCCGGGCTTCCAGCCCGCCTTCGTCCCGGTTGCGCAGCGTGAGCTCCGCGCCCATCGCCGTCGCCAGCTGCTGGGCGATGGCCAGGCCCAGCCCGGTGCCGCCGGTGTTGCGGTTGCGCGAACCCTCCACGCGGTAGAAGGGCTTGAGCACGTGCTCCAGCTGGTCGGGCGGAATGCCGGGGCCGTTGTCGATCACGGCCAGCGTCAGCCGGTGGCCGCCAGCATCGGCACCGGCATGCACCTGCAGTCGCACGTCGGTGCCGAACTTCAGCGCGTTGTCGATCAGGTTCGTCAGGATGCGCCGCAGCGCGTTCGGCCGGGTCACCATGGGCTCGCCCACGCGGCCTTCGAGCAGCACCTGCTCGCCCGAGTCCTCGTAGTCGGCCACCATGCTCTCGAACAGCGCGTCGGCGTCGATGCGGCGCGGCGGCTCGGTGGCGCCGTGCAGGGTGCGCGCGTAGGTCACGCCTTCGCGCACCAGGGCGTGCATGGCTTCCAGGTCCTGGCGGAACTTGTCGCGGTCATGGCCGTCGTCCATCAGGTCGGTGCGCAGCCGCATGCGGGTGATGGGCGTCTGCAGGTCGTGCGAGATGGCCGCGAGTATCTCCACCCGCTCGGCCATGTAGCCGGCGATGCGCTTCTGCATCGCGTTGAAGGCGCGCGCCGCGTGCTGCACCTCGGTCGGGCCTTCCTCGGCCAGCTGCCGGCCCTTCAGGTCGGGGCCCAGTTCGTCGGCCGCGTCGGCCAGCTGCGCCAGCGGCCGCGTGACCAGCCGCACCGCATACCAGGCGCACACCGCCAGCACCAGCAGCTGCGCCCACAGCAGCCACATCACCCAGCTCGACACCGGCATGTCCACGCGCCGCGCATGCACCACCACAGAGGAGCCGTCGGACAGCCGTACCTGGATCTGCAGGCCCTGCGGCGGGTTGCTCACCTGCCCGATCTTCACGATCTCGAAGGGGCGCATCGCATCGGCGATGGCGGTCGCAAACTGCTGCGACGAGGCCGTGTCGGGGGCCTTGCCCTGCGCGTTCCCGCCGAGCACGAAGCGGTAGTTGCGCCGCTCCAGCCGCGCCAGCCAGCCCTCGCGCTCGGCGGCCGGCAGCCGGTCGAGGATGGCGACCGAGCTGGCGATGTCGCGCTCGATGCCGATCATCATCAGCTCGCGCATCGCGATGCCGCGCTCGTAGCCGATGGCCATGAAGGTCAGCAACTGCGCGATGGCCAGCCCGACGACGATGATCAGCGTCACGCGCGAGAACAGCGAGCGCGGCAGCAGTCGGCGCAGGCCTGTGGCGGGGGAGGCCGGGGCGATGTCGGCGGGAAGGCTGGCGGCGGATTCAGGCATGGGCAGGTTTATAGACCCGGTCCCGCCTCCTGGCGCGGCGCTTTGTATTCCAGTGTGTTGGGCAGCGCGGCCCGACATACAACATTACCCGCCGTCCCGGGCCCGCAGCCACCGGGCCCGCCGAGCAACATAGTGTGGCCCTCCGGCCAGCGGGATACACGGGAATACAAAACCGCCCGATCCGGCGCCCGGCCGGGCTACATTGCACCTGCCCGCCGCCCTGCGGGCGCATCACCGCACTGCCATGAACATTGCCAAGACCTCCGACCACATCCTCATCGTCGACGACGACCGGGAAATCCGCGAGCTGCTCTCCACCTACCTGGTCAAGAACGGCCTGCGCGTGGTGGCGGTGCCCACGGGGCGGCATATGCGCGCGGCGCTGGAGGAGTCGGGGCCTTTCGATCTCGTCATCCTCGACCTGATGCTGCCGGGCGAAGACGGCCTCACGCTGTGCCGCGACCTGCGCACGGGCAAGTACAAGGCCACTCCCATCCTCATGCTCACCGCCCGCAGCGAGGAGGCCGACCGCATCCTCGGCCTGGAGATGGGCGCCGACGACTATCTTGCCAAGCCCTTCTCCGCGCGCGAGCTGCTGGCGCGCATCCGCTCGGTGCTGCGCCGCACGCGCATGCTGCCGCCGAACATGCGCTCCACCGAGTCGGCCTCGAAGCTGGCCTTCGGCGACTGGCAGGTCGACACCACCGCGCGCAACCTGATCGACGACAGCGGCGTGATGGTGGCGCTCAGCGGCGCGGAGTACCGGTTGCTGATGGTGTTTCTCGAGCATCCCCAGAAGGTGCTGAGCCGCGACCAGCTGCTGAGCCTCACCCAGGGCCGCGAGGCCGAGCTCTTCGAGCGCTCCATCGACCTGCTGGTGAGCCGCCTGCGCCAGCGCCTGCGCGACGATGCGCGCGAGCCGCGCTACATCAAGACGGTGCGCAGCGAGGGCTATGTCTTTTCTTCGACGGTGGACGCCCTGGACTGAGGCCGCTGTCGCGGACCTGCACTCGCGAAATGATCAAGGCACTGTTCCTCCCATCGGGCGCGCTGTCGCTTCTTCTGGTCACCGCATGCGCACAGCCTGAAGCTCCGCGGCCCATGCCGCCGACGGTCGGCATGGCGAATCCGGCTTCGGTCTACTGCAACAGCCTCGGAGGCAGGACGCTCATGCGGTCGAACGACAGGGGGCAGTACGGCATCTGCCAGCTTCCGGATGGCCGGCAGATCGAGGAATGGGAGCTCTACCGCCAGGATCATCCGGCGAGGTAGGGCGGCTTCAGTTCGAGGGCTTCCGCGTGCGCTTGCGGGAGCCGTCTTCCTGTCTGGACGAGATGCACTGGCAGCTCACCGGATTGCGTATTTCGTGCGCGACGCCGCCCGCAAGGAAGAGCAGGGCGAGCCAGAGGTTCTTCATTTCTTGCTCCGTGTGTTTCGTGTGCCTGTGTCCGGGGCGAGTGCCCAGGCCGCAGGGTACTCCCCTCCGCGAATGTCCCCCGTCGGCGTGATCGCGCCCCGAAACAGCAGCGGTGTTTCAGGTCCCTGCAGGCGCAGGCTCGGCAAGCAGCGCCTGGATCTTCTTCTCGGTCGTGCCATAGCTGCCCTCGCCGAAGTGCGAGTAGACGATCTTGCCCTGCTTGTCGATCAGGTACACGGCGGGCCAGTACTGGTTCCGGAATGCCTTCCAGGTGCCGTAGCCGTTGTCCTGCGCCACGGCATGCTTGATCTGCAGGCGCTCGATGGCGTCCTTCACGTTCTTCGTCGACTTCTCGAACGCGAACTCCGGCGTGTGCACGCCGACTACCACCAGGCCCTGGTCCTTGTACTTCTGGTTCCAGTCCTTCACGTAGGGAAGGTGGTTCAGGCAGTTGATGCAGGTGTAGGTCCAGAAGTCGACCAGCACCACCTTGCCGCGCAGCTCGCCCAGCTTGAGCGGCTGCGAGTTGAGCCAGGTGTCGATGTTCTGGAATTCGGGTGCAGGCTGCACCTCGCTGGCGGCTATGTCACCACCCAACGGCGATGGTGCCGCGAAGGTCAGCGTGAGCCCAGCCGCCGAGGCGGCGATGGCGACTGCGAAATAGAGGGCGGAAGAGCGAAAGCGCATGGCGGTTCCTTAGGAAGAGTGACGGACGTTCGTCTGTGAACGGAGCCGATTCTTCTTCCGGGTGCCCGCCAGCGGAGCCGATTGCGTATGCCTCTGTATCTGCGGGACGCTGGCCCCACACTACGTTTCACGCCCCGCCGGGCGCGCGCATCAATCGACCCTGATGTTGCGCGAGCGGACCAGCGCGTTCACCCTGGCGGTCTCGTCCTTCACGAACTTCGCGAAGGCCTCCGGCGTGGTGCCGGCCGGCTCCAGGCCCAGCTGCAGCAGCTTCTGGCGAACGGCCGGGTCGTTGACGGCGGCCTGCACTGCCTTGCCGAGCTTCTGCACGATCTCGGCCGGGGTGCCCTTGGGCAGGAACACGCCGTTCCACTCGACCACGTTGTAGCCCGGCAGGCCCGACTCGGCCAGCGTCGGCACATCGGGCAGCCCCGGCACGCGCTTGCCGGAGCTCACGCCCAGCGCGCGCAGCTTGCCGCTCTTCACGTAGCCCAGCGTCGAGGCCACGTTGCCGAAGTAGGCCGACACCTGCTCGCCCATCACGTCGGTCAGCGCCGGCGCGCCGCCCTTGTAGGGCACGTGCATCAGGTTGATCCTGGCCTGCTCGTTGAGCGCCTCGCCCGCCAGGTGCGAGCCGGTGCCGCCGCCGGCGGAGGCGAAGCTCAGCTTGCCCGGGTTCTTGCGCGCGTAGTCGATGAACTCCTGGACTGTCTTGTAAGGCGCAGTAGCGGGCACGACGAGGATCTGCGGCGCCGTGGCCACCAGCGAAACGGGAATGAAGTCCTTCGCCGCGTCGTAGGGCAGTTTGCGCAGCGACGGGTTCACCGAGAACGCCGAGGCGTCGTACAGCACGGTGTAGCCGTCGGCCGCGGCCTTGGCCACGTTGTCGGCGCCGATCACGCCGCCCGCGCCCGGCTTGTTGTCGATCACGATCTGCTGGCCCAGCGCGGCGCTCATCTGCTGGGCGACGATGCGTGCCGTGTTGTCGGCGCCGCCGCCCGCCGCGTAGGGCACCACCATGCGGATCGGCTTGTCGGGCCAGGCGGCCCAGCCCAGCAGGGGAACGGCGCAGGCGGCCAGCGCGGCGATGGATTTCAGTAGACGCTTTTGCATGTCGATGTCTCGGGAGTCTTGTGGTTCAGGAAAAGTCGTAGAGCCGCGCGGGGTTGTCGACCAGCACGCGGCGGCGCGCGGCCTCGTCGGGCACCCACTGGCCCAGCAGGTCGAAGAGCTGCGCGTCGTCGGGCTTGGCCGTGCGTTCGGTCGGATGGGGCCAGTCGCTGCCCCACACGACGCGCTCGGGCGCCTGCCTCGCCCAGGTACGGGCGACGTCGACGGTGTCGGCATAGCCGCCTTCGGCGCCGAGCCTGGAATCGAGGTACGCGCCGGACAGCTTGATCCAGGTGCGGCCCTCGTCGAGCAGCCGGCTCACCACGCCGTATGCGGGATGCGCCAGCGCGCACGGCTGCGCCAGCCGCGCGAGATGGTCGAAGACCATCGTGCAGGGCAGGCGATCGAGCAGCGTCGCGTGCGTGGCGATCTGGTCGGCGCTCCAGTGCAGCTGCACGTGCCAGCCCAGCGTGTGCACACGCCGTGCGAGCGGCTCGACCATGGAGAAATCCGTCGCCGCGTTCGCCGCCGTGTAGAGCGTGAAGCGGATGCCCCGGATGCCGCCCTCGTGCAGCTGCTTCAGCTCGGCATCGCGCACCTCGGGCCGCACCACCGCCACGCCGCGCGTGCGGTGCGCGCCCAGCGCCTGGATGGCCGCGAGCGTCACGCTGTTGTCGGTGCCGTGGGCGCGCGGCTGCACGATCACCGTGCGCTGCGTGCCGGTGCGCAGCTGCAGCAGGCGGTAGTCACCGGCGGTGGCGTTGTCCAGCATCGCATCGGGCGAGCCGTGCATCGGAAAGCGGCGGTCGTACACGTGGATGTGCGCGTCGCATGCGCCCTCGGGCGCCGCGCTGGCCGGCTTGCGCGTGCCGGCGCTGTGGGGCACGGCGATCTCGTCGGCCATGGCTCAGTCGTCCGCGTGTCGCCTGGCCAGGACGGCGGCCGTGTGCTGCCCCAGCGTCGGCGCAGCGAAGGGTTCTGGGCCGGGCGTGCGGCCGAAGCGCACCGGGCGGGTGAAGCCCCGGTAGGAGCCCAGCGTGGGATGCGAAATGTTCGCCACCATGTCCTCGGCCAGCACCTGCTCGCTGTCGAACATGTCTTCCACGGTGCGCGCGGCGGAGCAGGGCACTTCCTCGCCGAAGATCTCTTCCCATTCGAGCGCGCTGCGCGCGGCCAGCGCGGCGCGCAGCTTCGGCACGATCTCGGCCGCGTGCTGGGCGCGCTTGCGCACCGAGTCGTAGCGCTCGTCGGCCGCGAGTTCCGGCAGGCCGGCCTTGGCGCACAGTGCCTGCCAGAAGTGCGGCGTGTTGGCAGAGATGTAGATGTGCCCCTCGCGCGTCGGATGGATGCCGGTGATGCCGCCGGAGCGCATGTCGCGCCCCACGTCCTTCGGTTCGCCCTCGGCCCACACCATGCGCGCGGACTGCATCGTGAGCGCCGAGCGCAGCAGCGAGACGCCCACGAACTGGCCTTCGCCGCTCTTCTCGCGCTCGTACAGCGCCGAGGCGACGCCCGCGGCCACCAGCGCGGCCGCGTAGTAGTCGACCACCGAGCCGTAGATGATTTCGGGCGGTTCGCCGCGCTTGCCCTGCAGCGCGCACATGCCGGTCATGGTCTGCAGCACCTGGTCGTAGCCGGCCTTCTCGCGCAGCGGGCCGGTCTCGCCGTAGCCGGTGACGGCGCAGTAGATGAGCCGCGGATTCACTGCCTTCAGCTGCTCGTAGGCGATGCCCAGCCGCGGCGGCACGCTGGGCCTGAAGTTGTGCACCAGCACGTCGGCGCCGCGCACCAGTTCCATCAGCGAAGCCAGGTCTTCGGGCTTCTTCAGGTCGAGCACCGCGCCCAGCTTGCTGCGGTTGACGCCGATGAAGGCTCGGCTCTCGGCCTCCAGCGTCGAAGGGTACTTGCGCAGGTTGTCGCCCGTGGGCGGCTCGATCTTGATGACTTCCGCGCCCTGGTCGGCCAGCAGCGAGCAGCCGTACGGTCCCGCGATGTAGGCGCTCAGGTCGAGCACGCGCAGGCCGCTCAGCGGCCCGGCGGGGCCCTGGCGCTCGGGCAGGCGGGTGTGCTCGGGGGCGGTATGGCTCATGGGCTTTTTCTTTCCTTGCTCAGTCTGCGGTGATGTTCTGTTGCTTCGCCAGCTTCTTCCAGCGCTCCACGTCCTCTGCGATGACGCTGCCGAACTGCGCTGGCGTGAGCGGCGTGGCGATGGCGCCTTCGCGCAGGAAGTTGGCCGCGATCTCGGGCCGGCCCAGGATCTGGTTGACGGCCGCGTTCAGCTTCGAGACCACGTCGAGCGGCGTGCCGGCCGGGGCCAGCAGGCCCCACCAGAGCTCGAACTCGTAGCCGGGCACGGCCGTGGATATCGGCGTGAGGTCCGGCGCGATGGGGCTCGGCTTCAGGCTGGTGATGCCCACCGCGCGCAGCTTGCCGGCACGCACCATCGGCAGCAGCGAAGGGCCGCTGGAGATCAGCAGCTGCGTCTGGTTGCCGATCAGGTCGGTCACGGCCGGGCCCATGCCCTTGTACGGAATGTGCGCGATCTGCAGGTCGCCCACCTTGGCCTTCAGCAGCTCGGTGCCGAATTGGTTGACGCTGCCCGAGCCTGACGACGCGTAGTTGTACTGGCCGGGCTTCGCCTTGATGGCGGCGATCAGCTCGGCCGGCGTCTTGGCCGGGAACTCGTTGTTGACCGCGACGATGAACGGCCCCTTGGCGAACATCGCCACCGGCGCGAGGCCCTTGACCGGGTCGAAGGGCAGCTTCGACTGCACTGCCGCGTTGGTCGTCATGCTCGACGACACCGCAACCAGCGTGTAGCCGTCGGGCGCCGCCTTGGCCACCTGGCCCGTGCCGGTGTTGCCGCTGGCACCCGGGCGGTTGTCGATGATGACCGGCTGCTTGAGCTGGTCGCCCAGCTCCTTGGCCACCTGCCGAGCGAAGGTGTCGTTCGAGCCGCCGGCCGGGTAGGGCACGACGATGGTGATCGGCTTGGAAGGGTAGGCCGCTTGCGCGAACGCGGTACCGCCCACGGCTGCGAGCACGACTGTCGACGCTGCGGCGAGCGCGCGGGGGCGAAGGAACGAGGGAATACGCATCTGTCTTGTCTCCGGTTTTCTTATGGATGGGGAAGCAGGTCCAGCCCGAAATCAGTTCGGGATCAGGCCGAGGCTGCGCGCGCTCTCGACGATGGCGCGCGCGCGGATCACGAAGGGGATGTCGATCATCTTTCCGTCCACGACGTAGGCTCCGACGCCCTTGGCGTCGGCTTCGCGCGCCGCCTCGACCACCTTGCGGGCATGCGCGATCTCCTCGTCGGTCGGGCGGAACACCTCGTTGGCGATGGCGATCTGGCTGGGGTGGATGCAGGTCTTGCCCAGGAAGCCCAGGTCGCGCGCCAGCATCGCCTCGGCGCGGAAGCCTTCGTCGTCGCGGATGTCGGCGAAGGCGCTGTCGTAGGCATACAGGCCCGCTTCGCCAGCCGCGATGCGCACCGCGAACATCGCCTGGCGGATCGCGGAAGGCTCCCGCCGGGCGATGCCCAGCGGCTCGAACAAGTCGCCCAGCCCGAGCTGCAGCCCCGCCACGCGCGGATGCGCCAGCGCGAGCTCGGCGGCCATGCGCAGGGCGGCGGGCGTCTCGATGTTCAGCAGCAGGCCGATGGGGGCCTGCACGCCGTTGGCCCGCTCCGCGCGCTCGATGGCTTCCGCGGCTGCACGCACATGCGCGGGGCTCTGCGGCTTGGGCAGGTTGACGAGCTGCACGCCGGTGCGCGCCACCGCCGCAACGTCGCGTTCGAAGTGCGGCGTGTCCATGGCGTTGACGCGAACGATCAGCGTCTTGCGCGACGAAGCCGCGTCGCCGCCTTCGAGGAACTGGCGCACCGTCTCGCGCGCCTCGTCCTTGCGCGGCTCGGACACCGCGTCTTCCAGGTCGAGGCTGATGGCGTCCGCCGCGCCAGCGAGCGCCTTGGCGAACAGTTCGGAGCGGGTGCCGGGAACGAAGAGTTTGCTTCTCATGAGGGCAGTGTCGGTAGTTCATGAGAAGAGAAAAACAGCTGTTCACTGCGATCACATCGCAGAAAATCTATCTTCATGGAAACGGCCTACCTGCAAAGCTTTCTTCTGGTGGTGGAGTCGGGCTCGATGTCCGAGGCCGCGCGCCGGCTCGACCTCACGCCCGGCGCGGTGGCGCAGCAGATCCGCGCGCTGGAGCGCGAGCTCAACGCGCCGCTGCTCGCGCGCGCCGGCCGCACCGTGCAGCCCACCGAGGCCGGCCACCGGCTGGTGCAGCGGGCGCGCACGCTGCTGCGGGAGGTGAGCGACATCAAGGCGCTGCTGGGCAGCGAGGCGGCGGGCGGCGAGCTGGTCATCGGCACCATCAACACGGCCATCCACAGCCTGCTGCCCGACATCCTCGCGCGCTTCGTGAAGACGCACCCGGGCGTCAAGGTGTTCCTGCAGTCGGGCACCACCGCCACGCTTTACAAGGCCATGCAACAGGGCGAGCTCGACGCGGCCGTGTGCCTGTACCCGCAGTTCGCGCTCGCCAAGACCTTCGACTGGGCGCTGCTGCGCGAAGAGCCGCTGGTACTGCTCGCGCCCAGCCGCCTCGCGCGGCGCGACCCCCACGAGCTGCTGCGCACCTCGCCGCTGATCCGCTACGACCGCAACCTCGGCGGCGGCAAGCAGGCCGACCGCTACCTGCGCGCCGCCGGCATCGTGCCGCAGGAGCGCTTCGAGCTCAGCTCGCTGCTGGCCATCGCGATGATGGTCGACAGGGGCCTTGGGGTGTCGGTCGTGCCCGACATCGCGTCTCCGCTGCTCGACGGGCAGCGCATCGTGAAGATCCCGCTGCCGCTGCCCTCGGAAACACGGCGCTTCGGCATCCTGTGGCTCAGGGCTTCACCGCGGCTGAAGCTGATCCATGGCTTCGTCGAGAGCGCGGGGCTGGTCACTGCCGCAAGGGGCGACGGCGGCGGCTCCCGCAAGCGTTAGCGTCGTCGCTCGGGCCGGGCGTCGATGGAGGGAATCCGCGCCCTGTCTCTCGGCTTCCGCACGCCGGGCGAACGCCGCTGCAGCAGCGCGATTGCGATGTCGAATCCGCGGCTCGCCCCGACCGCGACCGCCCCCGTGACGGCCAGCATCGCCGCCATGTGCACGCCGACGGCCGCCAAAGCCAACGCCAGGGAGCCCGATGCGGTGATCTCCCGGGCAGCCGGCGCTTCGCTCATGCACAGCGGAATCAGCGCCGGCACCAGCATCAGTCCGGCGCCGTGGGCCGTGGACATCATGAAGGACCAGAGTGCGAGGCCGGCGCGGCCGGGCGGCATGCGCGTGCGGCCGGCCTTCCTGCCGTGCCGCAGGTGGTGTGCGACAACGGCAACGAGCATTGCGCCCGCTGCCCACTGCAAGGCGATGCGATCCATCGAGGGAGCGAACAGGACTGCGGCAGCCACCAGCGCGACGGACACGGCGTGCCCGAGGGCGATCGGCAGGAGCGCCTGAAGCACCCGCGAACGCTCGCTCGACCCGACACCCAGGACGGCCGCGAAGGCCCACCCCGCGGCTGGGTTCAGCCCGTGAAGCGCGCCGACCCCCGCGACTGCCAGCCATGGCCAGAGGCTTGCCATGATGCGGTCGCCTTCACGCCCCGAAGTTGCCGCCGGTTGCGTCTCAGGCCTGCTTGTCGCAGCAGCACGCGCCGATGGCGGGCGCGTCGGCCTGTTGCTCGTAGCGGTCGTGGTGGCGCACCCATTCCATCTTGTAGGGCACCTCGCGCTCGTCGCGGCCCTTGGGCATGAGGTCCATCATGTTGTAGGCGCCCATCATCACTTCCACGCCCCGGCCGTAGGTCGAGTAGGTGTGGAACACCTCGCCGGCTTCGTTCCTGTAGAACGCGCTGATGCCGGGCGCTTCGTCGTGCGGGAAGGGCAGCTTGCCGTAGTTGTAGTAGACCTCGCCCGTGGCCAGCTCCTCGGGCGTGAAGCTGACGTGGAAGTCCAGGTTGAAGCCGCTGCCGTGCGACGACACCCAGTCGAAGCGCCAGCCCATGCGTTCGCGGAACTGCATGATCTTCGCGAGCGGCGCGCGCGAGATGGCCACCAGCGTGATGTCGCGGTGCGCGAGGTGCACGTTCATGCCGTCGGTGTGGTCGGCCATGAAGGAGCAGCTCTGGCAGCCTTGCTCCCAGTCCGGCCCGAGCATGAAGTGCTGCACCAGCAGCTGGCTGCGGCCCTTGAAGAGATCGGCCAGCGTGCGCTTGCCCTCGGGCGTGTCGAAGACGTAGTTCTTCTGCACGCGCTCCCATGGCAGCGCGCGGCGCTCGCGGGCGATCTGGTCGCGCAGGTGCGTCAGCTCCTTTTCACGCGCAAGGAATGCCTTGCGCTCCGCGAGCCACTGCTCGCTGGAGACGACGCGATGCTTCGTCACTTCGGGTGCTTCGATGGTCGTGGTGTTCATGATGGCTCCTGAATCATTGGCTGGACTGGGGACGGCGCACCGCGCGGACCTTGCCGCTCCCGCCGCCGCCGGCATAGAAGAGACCGGCGCCGTCGGATTCGAGCCCGCTCACGCCCGCGCCGCGCGGCATTTCGAGCCGCTCCAGCACGGCGCCGGTCTGCGGGTCGATGCGGCGGATGTCGCTTTCCTCCGCCTCCCAGGTGCCGTGCCAGAGCTCGCCGTCGACCCAGGTCACGCCGGTGACGAAGCGGTTCGATTCGATGGTGCGCACAACTGCTCCGGTCTCGGGGTTGACCTGGTGGATCTTGCGGTCGCGGTACTGGCCCACCCACAGGCTGCCCTCGGCCCAGGTCAGGCCCGAGTCGTAGCCGTTGCCGGGTGAGGGTATCGACGCCAGCACCTTGCCGGTGGCCGGGTCGATCTTGTCGATGCGCGACTCGGCGATCTGGTAGAGGTGCTTGCCGTCGAAAGCGGTGCCGGCGTCGCAGGGGACGTCCAGCGTCTGGCTGGGTTCCCCGCTGGCGGGATCGAAAGCCACCAGCTTCGCGCCGGTGGCGGCCCAGACGCGGCTGCCGTCGTGGGTCACGCCGTGGACCTGGCCGGCTCCGCCGAACGGGCCGTATTCGCGCACGATCTCGGCGGCGCGTACCGTGGGATTGCTCTTGCCTGTCTTGCTGCTCATCGTTGGCTCCTTGTGTGAAGCGCCTCAAAACCGGCGCCTGGAGCCAACTCTATTCAATGGGCAGCGCAGCGGGGAGTAACAAGATCGTCGTGAATCCGGCCAGCGGCGGCGCGAGCCACTTCTGCGACCGCGCCTTGCCGATGGAACGCACCCGGCCCTGCGCCTCCAGCTCGACCAGTGCGCGCTGCACCGTGCGCTGGCTGGCCCCCAGCGCCAGAGCGAGGGCCGAGGTCGACCATGCGGCGCCATCGGAAAGCAGCGCCACCAGCGAGGCCTGTTCACCGTCGATGGGCGGCGCCAGCACTGCGACGCCGCGCTCGCCATGCGGCCTGAGCACGAAGCCGCGCGGCGTGGCCTCGATGCCCGCCATTGCGGCGACCAGTGCGCGCAGGCGGCCGATCTCCACGCGCAGGCGGGCGCGATGCGTCTCGTCGGGGTGGCGGGTGCGGAATGCGCTCTCGATCAGCGCTTCGCGATCGACGTCGCCCGGCCACGCCTCGGCCAGCGACCGTGCGAGCGAGAACAGCACCGGCCGCCGGGCCAGCGGCCGCCACGCATCGCCGGCGCCAAGGCCGCGGCGGCAGGCATCGACCACCAGCGTGTCCGAGGCGAGGAGGGCGGCGACTTCGGCCAGGCGCAAGGGCTGCTCGCGGGCCGCGTCGATCCGCCGTGCGGCCGGGCGCTCGAATGCGGCCTGCGCCTCGGCCACTTCGGCGAGCAGGGCGGGCACGCCTGCGCGAACCGCTGCCCCGTGCGCACGGGCCAGCGCGGCCTGTGCCGGTGCGATGCGCAGGGAGCGGAGCGACAGCTCCGCCGCCGCAAGCTCGGCCACCGCCGTCAGCGACGGCGGCAGGCCTCGCGTGTCGAGGTGCGCGAGCACGGCCCCGGCCTCTTCGAGCCGGCCGAGCAGCAGAAGGCGGCGCGCCGCGATCAGCCGGGCCTGCACCGCGTTGGTGTGATCCTCGTGCGCTTCCAGCGCGGCGGCGGCATGCGTCAGCGAGCGCGTCGAGCCGCCGAGGTCGCGCATGGCCAGCGCCACCTCGGCCTCGGCGACGATGCAGCGGGCGCGCGAAAGCTCCTCATGCGCGCCGAAGCCGCGGGCCGCACGCCGCAGCAGCTCGCGCGCACGCGGGTGCTCGCCGAGCTGCGCCATCGCGATGCCGCGCAGCGCCAGCGCCGGCGGGTCGTCGCGCAGGGCGACCCGCTTCAGGGCGCCGAGCGCATCGCCTGCGGCAAGGGCGCGGGCGGAGGCGGCGATGAGGGAGTCCATGGGGGCGGATTATCTCGATGGCCCCTTCGAGGGGATGCCAGCCGACCGCGCAGCGAGCGCCGCACGCGGTTTCGCAGGCGGGGGACTACGCTTCCTTCAGCTCCGGAAGCACCGAGGTCAGCGCGAAGTCGACGAGGTGCAGCCAGGTCGCTTCCAGGCCCATGATGTTGTGATGGTCCGAAGCCGGAACGGTCGTCACGCTCACGGGCGTGGGCCATGCCGCAATCAGCTTCTGCGATCGCTCGGGCAGCACCACGTCGTCGGTCTCGGCCAGCAGCACCTGCGTCTTGGCCGCGACTTCCTTGCAGTGCTCCAGCGAGTTGAACTGGTGGCGCAGCAGCAGCGACAGCGGCACCAGCGGAAAGCGCTTCTTCGCCACTTCCAGCATCGAGTCGTAGGGCGTCACCAGCTGCAGGCTCGCGAACTCCTGCCGCGCCACGAGCTGGATGGCCACGCCCGTGCCGAGGCTGCGGCCCACCACATGCAGCCGCGCGTGGGGAAAGGCCTTGCGCAGATGCCTGGCGAACTGGCAGGCGTCCTGGACGGACGCGATCTCGGAAGGGTGGCCCTGCGAGTCGGCCACGCCGCGATAGTTGACGGCCGCGAAGCCGAAGCCCTTGGGCAGCCAGTGCAGCGTCCGCGCGGTGGCGCGCACGTCCTCGCCCCGGCCGGCGAAGTAGATGAAGAGATCCTGCAGCGCCTCTTCGCCCTGCGGGTGGTAGACGTAGCCGCGAACCATGCCGCCCGGCACGGTGTGGGAGTAGGTCGAGAAATCGTCGGACAGCGGAACGACCGGCAGCTTGCGGGCGTTGAAGAGGATGTGTCCCTGGCGCGTGGCGAGCAGAGTCCAGTACGCGGCGATGCTGCCAATGGCGGCGGCCGATGCGGACAGGGCGATGCGGGCGGCTTTGGATGACGACAAATTGGGCTCCGGGGGAGAAAGGGCGGCGCCTAGTTTCGCCTCTTTCTCCGGCAGGAAGCCGACGCCGGCTTCTTTCCCCTAGCGGGATGCAATCAGTTGCAAGGAGTCGAGGCCGATGCCCGTGGGCGCGTCGGCATGGTGCCGATGATCCAGCCTGAACTTGCCGACGATGCGCGACAGGCTGCCGGCCTGCTCCTGCAGCGACTGGGCCGCGGCGGAGGCCTGCTCGACCAGTGCCGCGTTCTGCTGCGTCGTCTGGTCCATCTGCGTGACGGCCTGGTTGATCTGCTCGATGCCCGAGGTCTGCTCCTGGCTCGCGGCGCTGATCTCGCCCATGATGTCCGTCACCCGCTTCACGCTGCCGACGATCTCCTCCATGGTGCGGCCCGCGTCGGCCACCTGGCGGCTGCCTTCCTCGACCTTCTCGACCGAATCGCCGATCAGCGCCTTGATTTCCTTGGCCGCGGCGGCCGAGCGCTGCGCGAGGTTGCGCACTTCCGAGGCCACCACCGCGAAGCCGCGCCCCTGGTCGCCCGCGCGCGCGGCCTCGACGGCGGCGTTCAGCGCGAGGATGTTGGTCTGGAAGGCGATGCTGTCGATCACGCTGATGATGTCCACCACCTTGCGCGAGGAGGCATTGATCGAGCCCATCGTCTCCACCACCTGGAACACCACGCTCCCGCCGCGCGCTGCCACTTCCGAGGCGGAGGTGGCGAGCTGGTTGGCCTGGCGCGCGTTGTCGGCGTTCTGCTTCACGGTGGAGGTCAGCTCCTCCAGCGAGGCGGCAGTCTGCTCCAGCGAACTGGCCTGCTCCTCGGTGCGCGAGGACAGGTCCTGGTTGCCCACGGCGATCTGCGTGCTGGCGGTCGACACGCTGGCCACCACGCCATGCACCTGCGCGAGCGAGCCCTGCAGCGCGGTGCGCATCTGGTCGAGGGCGCGCAGCAGGTGGCCGGTCTCGTCGCCGGCGTAGGCGGCCTGGGGCTTGCCCGTCAGGTCCATCGCGGCGATGGCCTGAGCGATGGCCTCGGCGCCGCGCAGCGGCCGCGTGATGCTGCGCGCCAGCATCCAGGCCAGCAGCGTGCCCAGCACCAGGCTCACGGCTGAACACACGATGAGCAGGGTGCCGGTCTGCGCGCGCAGACCGTTGGCGCGCACGGCGGCGGCGTCGAGCTCCTCGCGCTGCATGTCCACCACCTGCTGCACGCCGGCGATGTAGCTGACGGAGGTGGGCTGGAACTGCGCGTCGAACACGCGGGTGGCGCCCTGGAGGTCGCCGGCGAGCTTGAGCTTGCTCACTTCCTCGCGCGCGGCCAGGTAGGCCTTGCGCAGGCCGGCGATTTTCTCGAGCAGGGCGCGCTCGTCGGGCTTGGTCAGCTTCTCCTCGACGAACTTCTGCAGTTCATTGGTGCTCTTGATCGACGCCGCCGAGGCCGGGGCGAAATAGTCCACCAGGCTGGTGTCGTTGCTCTTGGCGATGGCCGCGGCGCGCTGCACGCCGGCGGTGGTGTAGCGCAGCCAGTCGGAACCGGCGCGCTCGATCTTCAGGTTGTCCTCGATCATGGCGTCGATCTCGCGGCTGAGCTGCTGCAGCTTCCACACCGCGGCGGCGCTGGTGGCGACGAAGAGCGCCAGGATGATGCCCAGCACGATGGCCAGGCGCTTGCCGATTGAGACGTTGCTCAGGAACATGATCGAACTCCGGAAACCACAAATGAGGGGAAGGAGGGCGGCCTTCGGCCACCTTCCACCTTTGGTTATCGGTCGATCAAATGAAAACTTTAGAAAACTCCGTGCGGAGTTTTCAGGGGAGCCAGCCCCCGCGGCTCAGATGTTCAGCGGCGGGAACGACTTCACCAGGTCGTCCAGCGCCTTGATCTGCGTGAGGAAGGGCTCCAGCTTGTCCAGCGGCAGGGCGCTCGGGCCGTCGCACTTGGCCTGGGCCGGGTCGGGGTGGGCTTCGAGGAACAGGCCCGCCAGGCCGACCGCCATGCCGGCGCGCGCCAGGTCGGCCACCTGCTCGCGGCGGCCGCCCGATGCGGCGGCGCCGGCCTCGCGCTGCTGCAGCGCGTGGGTCACGTCGAAGATGATGGGCAGGTTCTGCGACACCTTCTTCATCACGCCGAAGCCCAGCATGTCGACCACCAGGTTGTCGTAGCCGAAGCAGGTGCCGCGGTCGCAGAGGATCAGCTTGTCGTTGCCGGCTTCCTTGAACTTCTCGACGATGTTGAGCATCTGCGAGGGGCTCAGGAACTGGGGCTTCTTGATGTTGATGACCCGGCCCGTCCTGGCCAGCGCCACCACCAGGTCGGTCTGGCGCGCCAGGAAGGCCGGCAGCTGCAGCACGTCGACCACTTCGGCCACCGGGGCGGCCTGGGCGATCTCGTGCACGTCGGTGAGCACCGGAACGCCGAAGCCGTCCTTCACGGCCTGCAGGATCTTCAGGCCCTCGTCGAGGCCGGGGCCGCGGTAGGAGTGGATGGAGGAACGGTTGGCCTTGTCGAAGCTGCCCTTGAACACATAGGGAATGCCCAGCTTCTGCGTGACGCGCACGTATTCCTCGGCGCTGCGCATGGCGAGGTCCTTCGACTCGAGGACGTTGACGCCGCCGAAGAGGACGAAGGGCGTGTCGTTGCTGGTGGCGACTTTGGGGGTGATGGTGACGGTGGACAAGGTTTTCTCCTGACGGTGCTTCGTTCGATGCAGGGGCCTATTGTCGTTGCGCCGGCCGGGCCGGTGTTCAGCCCCCCGGCGTCACCGTCAGGTAGAAGGGTGTCAGCGTGCCGGCCACCGGCCGAAGCAGCTTGAGCAGCAGCGGCTTTCCGTAGCCTTCGCCCGCCAGCCGCTTGAGCAGGTCGGACAGCTGGGCCAGCGGCACGCCGTCGCAGCCGATGAGAATGTCGCCGCTGCGCAGCCCGTCGCGCGCGGCGGCCGAGCCGGTCGCTACCTCGACCACCCGCACGCCGGTGGCTGCCGGCCATTCGTTCTCGCGCACCCAGCGCCGGGGCAGCGCCACCGCCGCGCACTGCACGCCGAGCTTGCCGCGCCGCACGGTGCCATGGCGCATCAGCTCGCCGGCCACCCAGCGGGCGGTGTCGATGGCCACCGCGAAGCTCAGGCCCTGCGCCGAAGGAATCACGGCCGTGTTCACGCCGATGACCCGCGCCGCGCTGTCCAGCAGCGGGCCGCCCGAATTGCCGGGGTTGAGCGCCACGTCGGTCTGGATCACGTCCTCGATCATCCGGCCGCCGCGCGAGGGCAGGCTGCGGCCCAGCGCGCTCACGATGCCGGCGGTCACGGTGAAGTCGAAGCCCAGCGGGTTGCCGACCGCCACCGCAAGCTGGCCAGGCTGCAGCGCGGCCGAGCTGCCCAGCGGCAGGAAGGCGCTGGGGTGCGACTCGATGCGCAGCACGGCGATGTCTGTGGAGGCGTCGATCCCGACCAGCCGCGCCACGCTCTCGGTGCCGTCGGCGAAGGCTGCGCGCAGTTCGTTCGCGCCCTCGACCACGTGGGCGTTGGTGATCGTGAAGCCGTCTGGCGTGAAGAGAAAGCCCGAGCCGCTGCCGTGGGCGACGGCATTGCCGCGCTGGGCCGGCTTTCGGACCTTGATGTGGGCGACCGCCGCGCTGGCGGTATGGGCCACCTGCGTGACGGTGGCCGAATAGGAGTCAAGAATGAATTCGTCGCGCGCGCCCATGGAGTACCTCTTCTTTCAGTCGGCGGAACCTGAAGGAATTGGCGCCGTGCGCCCCGGTTTTCAACCCGGCGCACCGGGGTTCGCGAAGATCGCTCAGGGCGCCTTCGGCCGCGACGATGGCTCCCAAGAGTCCGGCGTGGTCGCCACCAGCGACTTGAAGTCCTTCCAGGGCCGTGCGCCCGGGATGGTGCGCCCGCCGACGATCAGCCCCTTGGCGAACACCACCATGCGCTCGCGCAGGTAGGCGCGGTCCGATGCGGGCCAGGTCTCGATGGAGTGCGGCCCGCGCGCGAGCACGATCTCCTTCAGGCCGCGGATGCGGTTGTAGGCCGCCACCGTGCCTTCCAGCGTCTCGGCGCGGTCCCACAGGCCCTTGCCGAAGAAGGCGGCGGGCCAGCGGTCCATGCCCGCGAGCGTGGACGAGTTGGGATAGAACACGATGTGGTGCTCCGCCGCCATGCCGCCCAGGAACAGGTTACGGTCCGCCAGGTCGGGCGAATCGCCCACGTAGCCCGCGCCGCTGGCGAACGACGACAGCAATATCGCCCCGCGTATGTTGCGCAGCCCCTTGGGCGGCGTGCAATTGGGCTGGGGCATGTCGAAGCTGCACTGCGCGACGTAGTTCTTCGTCATGGCCCAGGCGGTGGACATCGAGCCGCGCGAATAGCCGCCGAGCACCAGCGGGATCTCGCTGGCCGGCATGCCCGCCAGCAGCCGGCCCCGCGTGGCTTCGCCTTCCAGCAGCTCGCCCTTGGGCGTGAGGATGCGCAGGCCGCGTCCGGTCTCCAGCGCCGTGAGCGCGCGGAACACGTCCTCGCCTTGCTCCAGCGTGTTGGTGTCGCTGAAGCCGCCCGACAGCCCCTCGCCGCGCCGGTCGTAGGCCAGCACGTCGAAGCCGGCCTGATTGAGCGCGTACAGGTTCTCGCGCCACCAGCGCTGGCCCATGGTCTCGGTGGTCGCGTTGGGAAAGCTCACCGGCACGGTCTTGCCGGTCTTCGGGTCGATGCGGTACGAAACCTCGTCGGGATGCTGGATGGCCGTGAGCTGCCCGCCGCCGCCCGGCGCCATGACGACCAGCGCGCGCGTCTTCCTGCCCTTGGCGTCGGCCACGCCCGCGCCCTCGATGTACCAGCCGCGCAGCTTGATGTCGCCGGTCATCTTCAGGTCGATGCGCTCGAAGGTGTCGCGCGGCGCGGTGAACTCCACCACGTAGGTGCGCGCGTCGGCCTCGGCGATGCCTTCGCGGTACGGCGCCCTGGCGAAGAAGGCGGGCCGGCGGATCTGCTTCAGGTCGACGGTGCCGTCCGGGTCGATGCGTCCGGACGGGTCGACCACGCCGGTCGAGCGCGTGGCGCGCTCCTTGTTGGGCGGCAGCCAGCGCTGCATCTGCGCGTCGATGCGCTTGAAGCAGGCCGGGTCTTCCTTGCAGGCGCGCCAGCGGGCCTTGAGCTTGTCGTCGGTGAATTCGCTGATGTAGTAGTTGCCGCCCGCGTAGTCGGCCGGCGGATGGTTGGCCGTCATGAGCACCGGCACGCAGACCTTGGGGCCCTTCGCGTCTTTCGGGTTCTTCGGCAGCAGGTAGCCGCCCATCATCGCGTTGCGGTCGGTGCCGACCCAGGCGGTGCAGTCGGTGGGCGGCGCCGACGTCACCTCGGCCTGCCGCCGGGCCTGGCTGGGTCCGCCGCACGCCCCCAGCTGGAGTGAGAGCGCGGCAGCRGCGAGGCAGGACGCGGCGCTGCGCAGGCGAAGCCGCGCAGGGCGCGTGAGGGTTGCGGTCGTCGGATCTGGCCTTGCGGCGGAGAGAAAAGAGAGCATGCAGCAGAGCGCGAATCGGAAGGCCCCGATCTTCGCTGCATCGCAAGGCGCGAAAAGCGAAGCCATGGCCTTTTCAGGGTGAAAGCGTGCGCCTCGATTCATGTAGGACATTTCCTGCGCGCGCGTGCGCGGCTTTCTCCGCTTCATGGCCGCGCAACGCGCGCTCAATCATTGCTGGTCCGCACGGTCATTCGCGGCAAGGAGACAAAAGATGGTGATGAATTTCGAAGGCATCTACTGCTTCGATACCGCGAGCGTGCGCTTCGCCTTCTATCCCGAAGGCCCCAGCGGCCCCCGCGTGCTCGCGCAGATTTCCGAGGAAACCCTGCGCGACGAGTTCGGCGTGCGCGAGATGGGAGAGCACTTGCTCCACGCGTGCCGGGAGCACTTTCACGTCATAGAACTTGCGGCCGTCGCACGCTACAGGGCTGCCCCGACCGGCGCGATCACTCTCACCATCAGGGATTTCGGGCTGCACGCCTGAGGCCGCCCGGCGCCGCGGGCGCGTGAGCGGTCGTGTCGGCGCACGGGCAAATCTCCGACAAGGCGAGGAGGCCAGGGCCGTATCCGGCGCATCAGGCGCCCGCGCAGATTGGCATCAGGCCGGACGGAAACAGAACGCAAGAGGCACTGCATCCGCCCCCGCAATTCAGGAGGCGCCCGAAGCTTGCGGTGCGCGGTGCCGGATCTCGCTTTGGAGGGCGCGCTGACCCGACGAAAGCGCCAGCTCGTAGCTCTCCGCAGGCTCGAAGGCCTGGCGCAGCACCCGCGGATGCGTGCCCTGATCGTCGGTTTCGAGCAGCTGCCAGACATAGGCACCCGGCAGCGGCTCCTCGATGGTGAGTTCGATGGGATGTGTCATGGCGCCACCATGGCGCTGCGCGGGCGTTCTGTCTGTAGGCCTGGAACGACGGTGGAGCTGCGCATTGCAGCCCACTTCCGGAAAACAAGGACTCAAGGAAAGGGCTCATGCCATGGAAACCACACCGCCAGCCTTCGAGGAACGCCTCATCACCTTCAGCTACCGCGGCCGGCTGTTCCTCTGCCGCGCCGAGCGACTCGACGACCAGACCTACAGACCCGTCGTGATCTGCCGTGCGCCTTCGGTGGGGGAGGACGATGTCCAGCTGCCCGCCGACACCGACAACGTCTCCTACGGCACCGAGGCCGAGGCGCTGCGCCATGCGGAGCAGCAGGCAATGCGGTGGGTGCACGACAGGACGGAAGGCGCCCAGGGGCAGGCGTGAGCCGACAGCGCGAGCGCCCTTGGCCGCCCGGCCGCCTTGCGCATGCGCTCACCCTGCCTTGCGGAAGGTGAGGTTGATGCGGACTGCACCCAGCAGCGGGTGCGGCTCGTCCTTCAGCGGCAGCACGCCGTGGTAGCGCAGCCGGTCTTCCCCGCCCCAGACCACAACGTCGCCGTGCGCCAGCGGGATGCGCGCCGCCTTGTCGCCGCGCGCATGGCCGCCGAACAGGAACACGGCAGGCATGCCCAGTGATACCGACACGATGGGCGCGCCGTAGTCGCGCTCGTCCTTGTCCTGGTGCAGCGAAAGGCGCGCGCCGGGTGCGTAGCGGTTGACCAGGCAGGCGTCGGGCGCGAAGCCGTCGAAGCCGGCCGCGGATGCCGCCTCGCGCGCCAGCCGGGCGAGGGGCTCGGGCATGGCGGGCCAGGGCTTGCCGCTGTCGGGATCGGTTGCGCTGTAGCGGTATCCGCGCCGGTCGCTGGTCCAGCCCAGCGCCCCGCAATTGGTCAGGGCCACCGACATGGTGAAACCGCCCGGCGTGACGAGGTGGCGGAAAGGCGAGGCCGCTTCCACCGCACGGATCGCGGACAGCAACTCCTCGACGAAGGGCAGAGCGAAACCGGGCAGCACGAAGGCTCCGGGCCCCAGTGCTTCGCGCGCTTCACGGGGCGGGTCGTCGAACAGGGCGAAGGTGGCTGTCGCCGGTCCGCGAGTCTGCGCGGTATTCCCGGGTTTCTTCGTCGTCGTGTTCATGCTTGTCGATCTTTGCCGAAAAGGCGGGGAGTGCGCCATGGTCTTCGCCGGCAGCGGTCTGGTCCGGCCGGCGAATGTGCCCGCGCCTCCCATGTTCACGCGATGCCGGATGGCGGCTCAGCCATTACCCTCGGCTCCCCCTCTAGCCTTGAGTAGTGCTTAGGGTTTAAATTCCAGAAAACACGTATCAACTGGGTTAAGGTCAATCCATCATGGACGGCGCTCGACTCGCTCTCAGCGTTCCAGAAGGCTGGACGGGTTGGCTCGAACTCATGCGTACGCCCAGCGGTACTTATGCGGGCATCGCCGAGCTGAGCTTCAGCGGCGTTCCTCGCTGCGCGCTCGTCATCACCCAGCAGTTGTCGTGGGACTCGGCGGTCGAACGGGCCACGCTGCGGGCCGACCACTTCGTCAGGCAATGGGGCCCGGCGCGAAGCGCCTGAGCGGGCTTCCTCGAATCCGCTGCGGCGGTGCAGCACATGGGGCGGGCCCGTGGTAGAAACCGCGAGCCTTTTTCGGGCCGCCACGTCCCGATCCACGCTCCCACTCACGCGCCGCCATCCATGCCCAACTCCCACCGCCGGACCGCCGGCCAACCGCATGTCCGATGGCTGGCCTGGCTGCTGCTCGGCATCGCGGCGCTGTTCATGGCGGGCTGCGCCGGCCTGCCGTCGGAGGTGCGGCGCAAGCCTTCGACCGCCATTGCCGACGGCGCGGACACCAGCCTTGGCCGCCTTGTGGAGGCCTCGGCGCCGCCGGGCGAGCCGCTCAGCGGATTCCGCCTGCTGCCGATGCCGCAGTTCTCGCTGCATGCGCGCATCGAACTCGCGCGCCGCGCGCAACGCTCCATCGACGTGCAGTACTACCTCGTTCAGAACGACGAGACCGGCCGCTACCTGCTGCGCGCCCTGCGCGACGCGGCCGACCGCGGGGTGCGTGTGCGGCTGCTGGTGGACGACCTCTACACGGCGGGCGCCGATCCGCTCTTTTCAAGCTTCGCCTCGCACCCGAACGTGGAGGTGCGCCTCTTCAACCCGTTCCCGGCCGGGCGGGAGCATTTCGGCACGCGCTGGGCCTGGTCGATCCTGGACTTCGATCGCGTGCACCGCCGCATGCACAACAAGCTCTATGTGGTGGACAACACCATCGGCGTGATGGGCGGGCGCAACATGGCCAACGAGTACTTCCTGCGCGATGGAGGCTCGAACTTCATCGACATCGACACGCTGGTGGCCGGCGAGGTGGTGCCCAGGCTTTCTTCGCTGTTCGACATGTACTGGAACAGCCCGTACGTCTACCCCGTCGAGTCGCTGGTGCCGCCCGACGGCCAGACGCCGCAGCAGCTGCGCGAGCGCTTCGACCGCCTCACTTCCGGTCCCGAGCAGTTGCACCCCGAGGAGCCCGGTTCCACCGACCTGCTGGGCAACAACCCGCTGGCCAAGGACCTTGCCGCCGGTGAGCTGAAGCTGGTCTGGGCGCGCGCCGAGGCCTATGCCGACCCGCCCGCCAAGGCGCTGGGCCGGACCGACGAGGCGCGCGGACTGCCGGCCGACGAGTCGAAGGACAGCGTGCTCTACAACGTGCGGCGCTACCTGCGCGGCGCCGAGAACGAGATCATGCAGACCACGCCCTACCTGATCCCGGGGCGCGGCGGCATGGAGACCATCCGCCTCGTGCGTGGCAACGGGGTGAGCTACACCATCGTCACCAACTCGCTGGCGGCCACCGACGAATCGCTGGTGCACATTGGCTACCGCCGCTATCGCGCCCAGATGCTGCGCCTGGGCGTGGAGCTGTACGAGCTGAGCCCCAAGCGGGTGGAACAGACGAAGCGATTCGGCATGTACGGCTCGGCCAGCGGCCGGCTGCACGGCAAGTCGGCCGTGATCGACCGCAGGATCGTCTTCATCGGCTCGATGAACTTCGATCCGCGCTCGATGCTGCACAACACCGAGGTCGGCATCTTCATCTTCAGCCCCCAGATCGCCCAGCAGCTCACCAGCCTGATCGGCTTCATGCGGCTGGACGGCGCCTACCAGCTCCAGCTGGGGCCGAAGGGCGCCATCGAGTGGGTCAGCCCGGCCTCGGGCGACGCGGCCGACACCATCCTGCACCAGGAGCCCGAAACGGACTTCTGGTCGCGCTGGAAGCTGGAACTGCTGGCGCCGCTGGTACCCGAGAGCCTGCTTTAGGCGAGTGCAGGCCGCATCCTCAAAACAGAGGATGGTCGACAGAAGGGGCCTCCAGAAGAATCGCACCGCTCGTGTTACGAGTTGATTCTTTTGTTTGCCCTTCACCTGACAAGACCATCCATGAAAACAAACTTCGCGACCCCCGCGGCCTCCGGCCAGTCCTTCTTCAAGACGACGCGCTGCGCATGCGCAGTGGCGCTGCTGATCTCGCTCGGTGCCTGTGGTGGCGGCGGGGGAGGCGGAGGCGGCGGCTTCGCCGGCTTTCCGGCTGCAGTGAGCGGAGGCGGTAGCAGCAACCCGCCGGCCAGCGACCCGCCGGCAAACTCGGCGCCGGTTACGTTTTCGGGCACGGCGGCCTCCGGTTTGCCGCTGGTGGGTACCGTCACCGTCAAGGATGCCAAGGGCGCGAGCAAGACCGTGCCGCTGGTCGACGGCAAGTACACCATCGACGTGAGCGGCATGACCGCGCCCTTCGTCTTCCGGGCCGAAGGCACGGTGGCCGGCGAGCGCACGGTGATCCACTCGGCCGCCACCGCGGCCGACGTCAACGGCAACATCAACATCACGCCGCTGACCGACCTCGTGGTTTCCAACATCGCTGGACGGCTGGCCTCGCAGTACTTCGACGGCGGCGAGTTCGCCTCGCTCTCGGCCGATGAGCTCAMGGCCGAGTCGGACGCGCTGAAGGCCAAGCTGCTGCCGATGCTGCAGGCGATGGGCGTGGACGCCAGCATCGACCTGCTGCGCACGGCCTTCACGCCGCTTTCGAGCGCGCTCGACAAGGCGCTCGACGTGCTGCGCGTGAGCGTGGACCCGGCCACCAACATGGCGACCATCACCAACATCGTCACCCAGCAGCAGATCGCCGACGACCTGGCGGTGAAGGCGGCGGCCGAGCCAGCCGCCACGCCGATGAGCGGCTCCGGCATGGACACCGCGGCCGACGACATCGTGGCGATCCGCAAGGTGTTCTCCGACTTCGTCGGCAAGTTCGCCACCGGCCTGCCCGCGCCCTCGCAACTGCTGCCGCTGATGACCGACGGCAGCAACCCCGCGACCGGCACCTACGGCTTCAGGTTCTCCGACCTCAGCGCCTCGCAGTTCGCGAACGAGACGGCGACCGATACCAGCCTGATCGGCGCGAGCTTCACCGACGTTGCGATCCAGCGCATCAACTACACCATCGACGCGAACAACACGAGCCCGCGCGCCTTCGTCGAATTCACGCACAAGGACAAGAACGGCGTCGCGTTCAGCAATACGCAGGGCATGCAGGTCGTCAAGGGCACCGACGGCGTGTGGCGCCTGCGCGGCGACGGGCGCGTGCTGGAGATCAATCCGCACATGCACGCCACCAAGGAGAAGGCGTTGGGATGCGTGAGCAGCTCGCTGCAGTTCGAGATCATGGATACGAACACCGGCAACAGCGGCAACGTCGCCTCCGTGGTCGTCACCGGCCCGGGGCTGCCCCCAGGTGGTCTGCGTCACTTGCGTCCGTCGGGCGGCGGCGCATGGCCGATCGATGGCAGCTCTGACTTCAACTACTACTACCTGACGACGAACTGCGGCGGCCGGCAGAACGCGGGCCTGAGCGACAGCACGATCGCGGCACTCCCCGCCACGCCCGAGTACACCTTCACCGCGTACGAGAGCGACGGCACGACGGTGGCCAAGTTCAACGGCTTCGACATCGTCTACAGGCACCGCTTCCACGGGCGCCCGCTGACGCTGGCCGAAGCCGCTGCAGTCGGCTACCCGGACTACACGACCACGCCGGCCCTGGCCTCCTACGTGGGCGGCGGCGACTTCTCGGTCAGCGCCACCGGCCTGAACCCCGCCTTCGCGGCGCAGTTCTTCCTGAGCCTGATCGCGGGCCCCTCGGCCGGCGCGGAAGACCGTGCCGACGTCGCGCCGTCGGCCGCGGGCACGGCATCGAAGAGCTTCAACCTGCCGGCGCAGGGCTCGGTGTCCTTCCGCAACATGTTCGTCAGCACCTACGACAGCAACTGGCGCGAGATCGTGCTGCGCGACACCAAGGCCACCGTGGTTGAGTGAGGCGAGGAGAGGGCACCGGCTTGCGTGGGTGCCCGCAAGAACGAGAAAGCCCCCGGAAGGGGGCTTTCTTCATGGCGCTGCGGCGTCTACTGCATCAGCCGGCCGCTGAGATACGGCTCGGGATCGACCGGGTTTCCGTTCTTGCGGATCTCGAAGCGCAGCTTCACGCGGTCGGCGTTGCTGCGGCCCATCTCGGCAATCTTGTCGCCCTGGCGGACCACGGCGTTCTCTTTCACGAAGATGGTCTGCAGGTGCGCGTAGGCGGTCAGGAAGGTCTCGTTGTGCTTGATGATGACCATGTTGCCGTAGGCCGGCAGTTCGCTGCCCACGTACACCACGCGGCCATCGGCGGCGGCGACGATCGGGTCGCCGAGATTGCCGCCGATGTCGATGCCCTTGACGCGGTCGCCGTCGAAGCGGGCGATGGTCGGGCCGTTCGCGGGGCGGATGAACAGCGCGGCCGGGCGCTGCGGCACCGGTGGCTTGACCGCCGGTGGCGTCGTCGGCCAGGGGGTGTTGAGATCGACCGTGGTACAGGCGGCAAGGCCCGTGGCGAGCAGCGCTGCGGCGCCGAAACGTAAAACAAAAGTCTGAAAATGCATGGGCTCTGTTCGAACGGGTTCGTTGCGGAGGGTTCCTGCAAACCGGCACGCCGGGCGCGCCACGCGGGGGATGCTAGCAAACCGCCGCGCCGCCGCACCACGAAAGAGCAACCGGCTGTGAGGAGGGAATTGCGGGGCCGCGGGCTACTTGAGCGGGATCGGCGTGCCGCGATCGACGGGCACCGCCGTCACGCTGTTCTTGGGCGAGCCGTCGATCAGCAGGTCGGAGTAGGTGAGGTAGACCAGCGTGTTGCGCTTGGGGTCGACCATGCGCACCACGCGCAGCCGCTTGAACAGCACCGACAGCCGCTCGCTGTAGACCTCCTCGCGCCTGGGCAGCGGCTGCGTGATGCTCACGGGGCCGACCTGGCGGCAGGCGATGGAGGCCTCGGCCTTGTCCTCGGCCACGCCGAAGGCGCCCGCCAAGCCGCCGGTCTTGGCGCGCGAGACATAGCAGGTCACGCCGTTGACCTTGGGATCGTCGTAGGCCTCGATCACGATCTTGTGGTCGGGGCCGATGAGCTTGAAGGCGGTGTCGACGTCGCCCACGGCTTCCGCCCTGGCGGCTGTTGCCGTCAGTACGAAGCCGAGGCCGGCACTGCACAGGAGTGTGGCGCGCAGGGTCTTGTTCATGGATTTCGTCAAACGATGCTGAGTTCGTGCACGCGGTCGAAGCTGCCGCGCCTGCGGTCCGCGAAGTAGTGCTCGAGCGTCTCGCGCACCGTGCGGAAGGCGATCTCGTCCCAGGGAATCTCTGCCTCGGTGAAGAGCCGCGCCTCGATGGTCTCGTGGCCCGGGTCGAACTTGTCGTCGAGCAGCCGTGCGCGGTAGAACAGGTGCACCTGGCCCACGCGCACCACGCTGATCACCGAGAACAGGCCTTCGAGCTCGAAGTTCGCACCGGCCTCCTCGTCGGTTTCGCGGGCCGCGCCCTGGGCCGTGGTTTCCTCGAGTTCCATGAAGCCGGCCGGCAGCGTCCACTTGCCCCAGCGCGGCTCGATGTTGCGCTTGCACAGCAGCACCTTGTCGCCCAGGACCGGGATGGTGCCGACCACGTTCAGCGGGTTCTCGTAGTGGATGGTGTGGCAGGCCGGGCAGACGGCGCGCTGCTTGGTGTCGCCGTCGTCCGGCACGCGGTAGACCACCGCGGTGCCACAGTTCTTGCAATGCTTGATGGGTACGCGCAGAAGCATGAATGAATCCGGCCGCCGTCTTCAGACGATCCTGACGGTCAGCGCCGGCAGGCCCGCGACTTCGCCCACCAGCGTGTCGCCGGCCACCACGGCCGCCACGCCCTCGGGCGTGCCGGTGTAGATCAGGTCGCCGGGCTGCAGCTCCCAGGCCGCCGACAGGTGCTCGATGGTCTCGGCCACGTTCCAGATCAGCTTGCTCACGTTGCTGCGCTGGCGGTCGGCGCCGTTCACCTGCAGCGAGATCTCGGCCTTCTCGGCGTCGCCGGCCTGCGCCACGGGAACGATCGGGCCGATGGGCGCGCTCTGCTCGAAGCCCTTGCCGATGTCCCAGGGACGGCCCTGCTTCTTCATGTCGTTCTGCAGGTCGCGGCGGGTCATGTCGAGGCCGACCGCGTAGCCGTAGATGTGCTTGTGCGCGTCGGCTGCCGCAATGTTCTTGCCGCCGGTGCCGATGGCGACCACGAGTTCGATCTCGTGGTGCAGGTTCCTGGTGAGCGAGGGGTAGGCCATGGTGCCGGTCTCGCCTGCGTCGACCACCACCAGCGCATCGGCGGGCTTCATGAAGAAGAAGGGCGGCTCGCGGCCGGTGAAGCCCATTTCCTTGGCGTGATCTTCGTAGTTGCGGCCCACGCAGTAGATGCGGTGCACCGGAAAGCGGGCTGACTGACCGGCCACCGGCACCGAAACGGCGGCGGGCGGGGCGAAGACGAACTCGGAAGCCATTGCGACGTGTCCTTTTTTCAGGGAAGCCAAGCGGGAAACCGGCAGTGTGCCAGAGGCGGGAGGCTCACAATAGACGGCCCGCGCGGCGTATTCCCTTCCCATTTCCCTCGTTTTCCACCATGCCCATCCGAATCGGCAAGGCCGGCAAGGCCAATGCTCTCAACGAACTCGGCCGCCAGCGCGACGATGAGGGCGACCAGGACGGCGCGCTCGAAGCCTACGCGCAAGCCGGCGCCATCCTGCCGAACTGGTCGGCCCCCTGGTACAACATCGGCCTCATCCACAAGTACCGCGGCGACTGGGCCGCCTCGCTGCAGGCCAACGCCCGCGCCGTGCAGTGCGACCCGCGCAACGAGGGCGCGATATGGAACCTCGGTATCGCCGCCACCGCGATGGGCGACTGGGCCGCGGCACGCAGCGCCTGGCGGCGGTACGGCATCGAGGTGCCGGACGGCGACGGGCCGGTCGACTTCTTCATCGGGCTCACGCCCATCCGCGTGCATGGGAACGAGGGCACCGAGGTGGTGTGGGCCGACCGCATCGACCCGGCGCGCGCCATCCTGCGCAACGTGCCCACGCCGGACTGTGGCCACCGCTATGGCGACCTCGTGCTGCACGACGGCGCGGCCAACGGCTACCGCCTGCGGGGCGAGCGCGAAGTGCCGGTGTTCGACGCCCTCGAGTTGATCGCGCCTTCGGAGTATTCGACCTACGAAGTCACCGTCGAGGACGCGACGAAGGAGGACATCGACGCGCTGGTCAAGCGCTTCGAGGCCGCCGACGCCAGCGCCGAGAACTGGACCACCAGCATGCAGATGCTCTGCCGCGCCTGCTCCGAGGGCCGGCCCTATGGCGAGGGCCAGCACAACCATGGCGACGGCGAGCCGCCCGGCACGCTGGGGCCGTGGCGCATCGGCATCGCGGCCCGGGAAGAAGAGGGTGCGCGCCGCATCCTCGGCGAGTGGCGCGACGCCGTCGCCGCCAGCTCGCCGAAGGCGGCGTTGCAGGACTTCCGCTGCGTGCTGGCCGGCATGCCCCGCTCCTGATACCCGCCCCGACACTCCGCTCCAGAGGGAGCGCTATCCTTGCGACACCATGAAGCTGCACAACTATTTCCGCTCCTCCGCCTCGTTCCGCGTCCGCATCGCCCTCAACCTCAAGGGCCTCGACTTCGACTACGTTCCAGTGCACATCGCACGCGGCGACCACCGCACCGGCCCCTTCGCCGCCATCTCCGCCGACCGGCTGGTGCCGCTGCTCGAAGACGGCGGCGAGCGCTTCTCGCAATCGATGGCCATCATCGAGTACCTCGACGAAGTGCATCCCGAGCCCGCGCTGCTGCCGCGCGACCCCGTGGGCCGTGCCCATGTGCGCGCACTGGCGCAGTCGATCGCCTGCGAGATCCACCCGCTCAACAACCTGCGCGTGCTCAAGTACCTGGTGAAGGACCTGAAGCTCGACGAGGATGCCAAGAACGCCTGGTACCGCCACTGGGTGCGCGACGGCCTGCAGGCCTTCGAGCGCCAACTCGCGCAGTACCCCGCCGGCATCTACTGCTGGGGCAACACGCCCACCATGGCCGACTGCTGCCTGGTGCCGCAGATCTTCAACGGCCGCCGCTTCGACTGCGACTTCAGCGGCCTGCCGCGCACCATGGCCGCCTTCGAGGCCTGCATGGAGCTCGACGCCTTCCAGCGCGCGGAGCCCTCGCAGGCACCCGACGCGGAAGCCTGAAGCCGATGGATGCTCGCTGGCTCGTGCCCGAGTGGCCCGCGCCGCCCAGCGTGCGGGCCGTGTGCACCACGCGCGAGGGCGGCGTCTCGCTGGGGCGCTACGAGAGCCTGAACCTCGGCGACCACGTGGGCGACGAGCCCGCGCATGTGGCGGACAACCGCAACCGTTTGCGCGCTTCGATCGGAGCGCGCCCGGTCTTTCTCCAGCAGGTGCATGGCACAGGCGTGGTCGAACTCGATGCCGCGCAGAGCATCGTGCGCGACGGTACTGCCGCCGACGCCTGTACCGCCACCGTGACCGGGTTGGCCTGCACGATCATGGTGGCCGATTGCCTGCCGGTACTCTTCACCGACGAGGTTGGCCATCGCGTGGCCGCCGCACATGCTGGCTGGCGGGGGCTTGCAGGCGGAGTGCTTGAGCAGACTGCGAGGGCATTCGATGGCGCTTCGGGAGTCATCGCCTGGCTGGGCCCTTGTATCGGTCCCAAAGCCTTCGAAGTGGGGCCGGAGGTCAAGGCCGCCTTCGAGGCGCACGCGCCCGAGGCGGCGTCCTGCTTCCGGCCTGCGCCCGCGCCCGGCAAATGGCTGGCGGACCTGCCCGGACTGGCGCGCCAGCGGCTGCGCGCGGCGGGCGTGGAATCGATCCACGGCAACGACGGCAGCGACCCCTGGTGCACCGTCGGCAACCCGTCACGGTTCTTTTCGCACCGGCGCGACGGCATCAGCGGCCGCTTCGCCGCCCTGGTCTGGAAGGCCTGAGCTTGTCGTCGCGGCCGGCTGCCTTGCTTGTTCGGCTGCCGCACGCCGCGCCGCTTCCTGCGCCTCGAGTTCGCGCTGCCTGATGGCACGTCGCCGCGCGGGAGTGCCCATCAGGTAAACCACCAGTGCGACCGGCGCCAAACCGTACAAAAGAAATGTGAAGATGGCGCCCAGCACGGTGCCGGTGGTGTTGGTGGCTTCGGCCACGGCCATCATCAAGGCGACATACAACCAACCGATGACGATCAGATGGACAAACACGAGAGGTTTCAGTTGGTAAGTGAAGGGGGCGGCGTTGTGAGGGCCCTTTGAATGCAGCATACTCAAATCACGCAAGCCATCCGTACCGTTTCAGGCGAGGACCAGGAGACATGATGAAGCAACAAGCCACGGGGGCCGATGCGTTCGCGCCTTTCCAGCAGGCTCTTTCACAAGGATGGACCCAGGCGCTGGAATCTTTCCGGCAGTCCACCGCGCAGGCCGGCTCCGCCTTCGACATCGGCGGCACGCCGCTGTGGCAGTTGCCGAAGATGCCGCAAATGCCCCAGATGCCCGAACTGCCCCGGTTTTCCATCGACCCCGAGAAGCTCCAGTCCATCCAGCAGCAGTACCTTGCCGAGGCCACCGAGCTCTGGCGCCAGGGCTTCGGTGCCAAGCCCGAGGGCGACAAGCGATTCGCGGGCGAAGCCTGGACCCACAGCCCGCTGTCGGCCTTCTCGGCGGCTGTCTACCTGCTCAACGGCCGCACCATGCTGAGCATGGCCGAGGCCATCGAAGCCGACGAAAAGACCAAGGCGCGCCTGCGCTTCGCGGTCGAGCAGTGGATGGCCGCCTCGGCGCCCAGCAACTCGCTGGCCTTCAATGCCGAGGCGCAGAAGAAGGCCATCGACACCCAGGGCGAGAGCATCGCCAAGGGCATCCGCAACCTGCTGAACGACGTCAAGCAGGGCCACCTCAGCATGACCGACGAGAGCGCCTTCGAAGTGGGGCGCAACGTGGCCACCACCGAGGGCGCCGTGGTGTTCGAGAACGAGTTCTTCCAGCTGCTCGAATACAAGCCCCTCACGCCCAAGGTGTACGAGCGTCCCTTCCTGCTGGTGCCGCCTTGCATCAACAAGTTCTACATCCTCGACCTGCAGCCCGAGAACTCGCTCATTCGCTACGCGAACGAGCAGGGCCACCGCGTGTTCGTGGTGAGCTGGCGCAACCCCGACGAGTCGATGGACAAGGCCACCTGGGACGACTACATCGAGAACGCCGCCATCAAGGCGATCCACGCGGTGCAGGAGATCAGCGGGAGCAAGCAGATCAACGCGCTGGGCTTCTGCGTGGGCGGCACCATCCTGAGCACCGCGCTGGCCGTGCTCGCGGCGCGCGGCGAGAAGCCGGCCGCCTCGGTCACGCTGCTCACCACCTTCCTCGACTTCAGCGACACCGGCATCCTCGACATCTTCGTGGACGAGCAGATGGTGCAGTACCGCGAGATGCAGCTGGGCAACGGCGGCCTGCTGCCCGGCGGCGACCTGGCCTCGACCTTCAGCTTCCTGCGGCCCAACGACCTGGTGTGGAACTACGTCGTCGGCAACTACCTCAAGGGCGAAACCCCGCCGCCCTTCGACCTGCTGTACTGGAACAGCGACGCCACCAACCTGCCGGGGCCGTTCTACGCCTGGTACCTGCGCAACACGTACCACGAGAACAAGCTGGCCAAGCCCAACGCGCTCACCGTGTGCGGCGAGAAGATCGACCTGGGCAGCATCGACATCCCGGCCTACATCTACGGCTCGCGCGAGGACCACATCGTGCCCATCGGCGGCGCTTATGCCTCCACGCAGCTGCTGCCCGGCAAGAAGCGCTTCGTGATGGGCGCCTCGGGCCACATCGCCGGCGTGATCAACCCGCCCGCCAAGAAAAAGCGCAGCCACTGGATCCGCGAGGACGGCAAGTTCCCGAAGACCCAGGCCGAATGGCTGGCCGGCGCGCAGGAGCACCCGGGCAGCTGGTGGACCGACTGGGCACAATGGCTCAAGGGGCACGCGGGCAAACAGGTCCCCGCTCCCAAGGCGTACGGCAACGGCAAGGCCTACAAGGCCATCGAGCCGGCGCCCGGACGCTACGTCAAGGCCAAAGCCTGAAAAACATGGCACACCCCCAGGCTTGCCCGCTGCGTGTGGCCGCCAACCCCCTGCAGGGGGCAACACCAGCGGCCCGGCAAAGCCGGTTCCGCGGTGTTCCTGGCGTGAAGCCGTGGTTTGGTGCAAGTTGCGCCTGCAGTTTTGTTACGCAGATTCTTTAATCACTTCAACGGAGAACCTCATGGAAGACATCGTCATCGTTTCGGCAGCACGCACGGCGGTCGGCAAGTTCGGCGGCTCGCTCGCCGGTATCCCGGCCACGGAGCTGGGTGCGATCGTGATCAAGGAAGTGATTGCGCGGGCCAACCTCACGGCGGAGCAGGTCGGCGAGGCCATCATGGGCCAGGTGCTGGCGGCAGGCGCGGGCCAGAATCCCGCGCGCCAGGCGTGGCTGAAGAGCGGCGGCGCCAAGGAAACGCCGGCGCTCACCATCAACGCCGTGTGCGGCTCGGGCCTGAAGGCAGTGATGCTGGCGGCGCAGGCAGTTGCCACGGGCGACAGCGAGATCGTCATCGCCGGCGGCCAGGAAAACATGAGCGCCGCGCCGCACGTGCTGCCCAACTCGCGCAACGGTCAGCGCATGGGCGACTGGAAGCTGGTCGACACCATGATCGTCGACGGCCTGTGGGACGTCTACAACCAGTACCACATGGGCATTACCGCCGAGAACGTGGCCAAGAAGTACGGCATCGACCGCTCCGCGCAGGATGAGCTCGCGCTGGGCAGCCAGACCAAGGCCGCCGCCGCGCAGGACGCCGGCAAGTTCAAGGACGAGATCGTCGGCGTGAGCATTCCGCAGAAGAAGGGCGACCCCGTTGTCTTCGACACCGACGAGTTCATCAACCGCAAGACCAGCGCCGAAGGCCTGGCCGGCCTGCGCCCCGCCTTCGACAAGGCCGGCGGCGTGACCGCGGGCAACGCCTCGGGCCTGAACGACGGCGCCGCCGCCGTGATGGTGATGACGGCCAAGAAGGCCGCGGCCCTCGGCCTGAAGCCGCTGGGCCGCATCGCCAGCTACGCCACCGCCGGCCTCGACCCCGCCATCATGGGCATGGGCCCCGTGCCCGCCTCGACCAAGGCGCTGCAGCGCGCCGGCTGGAAGGCGGCCGATCTCGACCTGCTCGAGATCAACGAAGCCTTCGCCGCGCAGGCCTGCGCCGTGAACAAGGAAATGGGCTGGGACATCAACAAGGTGAACGTCAACGGCGGCGCCATCGCCATTGGCCACCCCATCGGAGCCTCGGGCTGCCGCATCCTGGTGACGCTGCTGCACGAAATGCAGCGCCGCAACGCCAAGAAGGGCATCGCCTCGCTGTGCATCGGCGGGGGTATGGGCGTGGCGCTGACCATCGAACGCTGAGAAGGCGCGAATAAACCTGCCGCGCACCCCGGTCTCGCACCTGCGGTTCTCACCGTACCTGGGTACGGCTCCGGTCCTCGGTGCGACCTCGGGGCGCTCGCAACGGTGTCTTCACACCTTCTCGGCCAGCGAGCCTCAAGGCCCGTTGCTCAGCGCGCCATCGCCATCGACGGCCGCTGCGCCATGGCCGCGCGCCAGCGCAGCAACTCGGGGTGCTGCTCCCCCGGCTTGACCCGTACTACGCGGGCGAAATCCACCGCCACCACGGCGGTGATGTCGGCAATGCTGAAGCGGTCGGTGGCGATGAAATCGCGGCCGGCGAGCCGTGCGTTCAGCGTGTCGAAGAAATTCTGGATACGTGCCAGCCCGCGCTGGGCCAGTTCGGGAATCTGCGCGTAGTTCACCGGGCCGGGCAGCGCGCGGTCGGCCATGGCGGGTGAGCTGTTGCGCAGCGTCTCGGCGATGGCGAGCAGGCCTTCGAACTCGATGCGCCAGTTCCAGCTCGCGATCTCGGCTTTTTCGCGGGGCGTGGTGCCCATCAGCGCGGGCTGCGGATAGCGCGCCTCCAGCCATGCGGCGATGGCCGCGTTGTCGGTCAGCAGGAGGCCGTCTTCGTCATCGGTGCGCAGCGCCGGCACGGTGCACTGCGGATTGATCGCGCGGTAGGCCTCGCCCATCTGCTCACCACGGACAAGATCGACCTGCACGGTCTCGTGCGCAATGCCCTTCTCGGCAAGCAGGATGCGCGCGCGTCGCGGGCTGGGGGCGGTGGCGCAGTCGTAGAGAATGATCATCGTCGGTTCAACTCCAGGAACTCATCGCATGAATGGCACGACAGCCTACACGCCGCCCACCGTCTGGTCATGGAACAAGGAAAGCGGCGGCCGCTTCGCGAACATCAATCGCCCCATTGCGGGCGCGACGCACGAGAAAGACCTGCCCGTAGGCAAGCATCCGCTGCAACTGTATTCGCTCGCCACGCCCAACGGCGTGAAAGTGACGGTAATGCTCGAGGAACTGCTGGCCCTGGGCCATGCGGGTGCCGAATACGACGCCTGGCTGATCCGCATCAACGACGGCGACCAGTTCGGCAGCGGCTTCGTGGCGGTGAACCCGAATTCGAAGATTCCCGCGCTGATGGACCGCAGCGGCACCAAGCCCATCCGCGTGTTCGAGTCGGGCGCGATCCTGCAGTACCTGGCCGAGAAGTTCGGCAGCGCCTTTTTGCCGACCGAGCCGGCGGCGCGCGCCGAATGCCTGTCGTGGCTCTTCTGGCAGATGGGCAGCGCGCCCTACCTGGGCGGCGGCTTCGGGCATTTCTATGCCTATGCGCCCACGAAGATCGAATACGCCATCGACCGCTTCGCGATGGAAACCAAGCGCCAGCTCGACGTGCTCGACCGCCGCCTGGCCGAGAGCCGGTACCTCGCGGGCGACGAATACACCATCGCCGACATGGCGGTCTGGCCCTGGTACGGCACGCTGGCCAAGGGACAGCTCTACGAGTCGGGCGAGTTCCTGCAGGTGAGCGAATACAGGAACGTGCTGCGCTGGACCGACGAGATTGCCCAACGCCCGGCGGTGCAGCGCGGCCGCATGGTCAACCGTACCTGGGGCCAGCCCGCCAGCCAGCTCCACGAGCGCCACGACGCCGCCGACTTCGACACCCGCACGCAGGACAAGCTGCAGGCGCCGACCTGAGCGACAAGCGCGCCACCCCCGACCCGACAGGAGCAACGACGATGAGCGACAAGATCCTGGTGTTCTACGGCTCCTACCGCTCCGACCGCATGGGCGTGCGCCTGGCGGACTACATCGTCGCCGGCCTGCGCGAACGCGGCGACGACGCGGAGCTGGTGGATGCGAAGCAGGTCGACCTGCCCATGCTCGACCGCATGTACAAGGAATACCCGAAGGGCAGCGCTCCAGCCGCGATGGAAGCGCTGGCCGGGAAGATCCGAACGGCCGACGCCTTCATCTTCGTCACCGGCGAATACAACTGGGGCCCGCAGCCGGGCCTGAAGAATCTCACCGACCATTTCCTGGAAGAGTGGTTCTGGCGCCCCGCGGCCATTGCGAGCTATTCGGCCGGGCGCTTCTCCGGCGTGCGCTCGGGCACGGTGTGGCATTCGATCCTGTCGGAGATGGGCATGGTCGTGGTGTCGAGCACGTTGGCCGTCGGGCCGATCTCGCAGACGCTGGATGCCGCTGGCAAGCCGACGGGGCCCGCGGGCGAGTCGCTGCAGCGCTCGTTCGGCCGCTTCGCCGACGACCTGGCCTGGTGGACCGACGCGGCACGCGCGCAGAGGGCGCGCAAGGCGCCGCCTTACTGATAGCTGATAGCCGGCCGCCGGCCGGGGGCTCGCGGCTGGCCCCGAAGGCATCTTGTTCACCGCCCAAATTTTGGGCAGATTAACTAATCCCTTTGTAAAACAACAGCTTACGTTGCTTTTACAACGCTCCTCATCAGTTATCCCCAAAGTTGTGCACTGAAAATGGGGAAGAAGCCGGCTTTCCCACATTCCGGCTGCAAGTGGCTGATCCGATAGCGTTTTTCGCTCACCGGAAACCGTGAAAAATGGAGTCGAAAGGCTGTTTCGGGGCTGGACGAGGCGGTTTTGGCGGTCAGAGTTGTACACCGCCCAAAATTTGAGCAAACTAAGGAATACCCTTGTAAAACAACGACTTGCATTCGTTTTACAAGGCTCCTCATGAGTTACCCCCAAAGTTGCCCACAGAAAATGGGGACGGGAGCGAGTTGTTCAGCAATCGCGCGCAAGTTGCTGTTTTTACGGCGCCGGGGCGGTCAACTCTCCGGCGGGGCCTGCTGCCCGGCGTAGTGCCGGCATAGCGTGTCGACCAGCGCCTGCGCGTAGATCGGCAGCGCCGCGCGGTTGCGCACGAGCAGGTAGCGCTCCCGCACGCACCACGCGTCGGCGAGGTCGATCAGCGCGAGCTGCATGCTTTCCTGGTTGCGCCGCGCCGCCGACTCCGGCACCACGCCGATGCCCACGCCGTTGCCGATCATCCGGCACATGGCGTCGAAGCTGCCGAGCTGGATGCGCAGCTTCTGCCGCTTGCCCAGGTTGTCGGTGATCTGCGAGAGAAAGGTCTGCAGCGTGCTGCCTTGCTGCATGCCGATGGCGTCTTCGTCCAGCGTCTCGGCGAAGGAGATCTTCCTGCGCTTGGCGAAGCGGTGCTTGCGCGAGGTGGCGAGCACCAGCCGGTCGGTGCTGAAGTGGATGGCTTCCAGCCCCAGCGTGTCGACGCGGCCGGCGACGATGCCGATGTCGGCGCGGCCGTCGAGCACGCCGCGCGGGATCTGAGCATTCGGTTTTTCCTGAAGGTCGACGTTGATGCGCGGGTTGTGCGCCAGAAAGCCCGGCAGGATCTCGGGCAGGAAGTCGGTCACCGCCGTGGTGTTGGCGAACACGCGCAGGTGGCCGCGCAGGCCGCCGCCGTATTCGAGCAGGTCGGCGCGCAGCTGCTCCGTCTGGTGCAGCACGAGGCGGGCGTGGTGCAGGAAAGCTTCCCCTGGCGGCAGCAGCCGTACGCCCCGGGCCTCGCGCTGCAGCAGTTGCAGGCCGGCCTGCGTTTCCAGCGCCTTGATGCGCGCGCTGGCCGCCGCCAGCGACAGGTGCTGGCGCTCGGCCGCCCGCGTGAGGTTGCCGAGCTCGGCCGTGGCCACGAAGAGCCGGAGGTCGGTGAGGTCGAAAAGCATGCAGCGATGGTAGGCGCCGCCATGACACCAGCCTTCGGGAATGCAGAAGGCTGGGTTCCGAAATCGCAGATTGCGCGCGAGGGTGGGGCGGCCGACGATGCGGGCCATGGAGACGACAAGACACACGAAATTCCGCGCATGGGCGCTGCTGTCGCTGGCAGCCGCGCTCGTGCTTCCGGCGGGCCCCGCGCTCGCCCAGAACTATCCCTCGCGCCCCGTCACGCTCGTCGTGCCCCAGGCCGCCGGCGGCACCAACGACATCGTCGGCCGCCTCGTGGGCCAGAAGCTCGGCGAGGTGATGAACAACGCCGGCGTGGTGGTCGACAACCGCCCCGGCGCGGGCGGCAACATCGGCACGCAGCTGGTGGCCAAGGGGCCGAGGGACGGCTACACGCTGCTCATGACCATCAGCAGCAGCCAGGCCATCAACCCCGCGCTCTACAAGAACCCGGGCTTCGACCCCGAGCGCGACTTCAAGCCCGTGGGCCTCATTGGCGCGGTGCCCAACGTGCTGCTGGTCAACCCGACGTTTCCGGCGAAGAACCTTGCCGAGTTCCTGAAGCTTGCGCGGGCGAAGGGCGCGAACTACCAGTACGCCTCGGCCGGCAACGGCACGCTCAACCACCTGCTGGGCGAAATGCTCAACAGCATGGCCGGCATCTCGATGCAGCATGTGCCCTACAAGGGCGTGGCCCCTGCGCTCAACGACGTGCTGGGCGGGCAACTGCCCATCGTGTTCGCGAGCCTGCCTTCGGCGCTGCCGCACATCAAGGCCGGCAAGCTGCGCGCGCTGGCCGTGAGCGGCGAGAAGCGCTCACCGGTGCTGCCCGACGTGCCCACCATCGCCGAGGCCGTGCCGGGCTACAACGGCACGCTGTGGATCGGGCTGTTCGCCCCGGCGGGCGTGCCGCCCGACGTGCTCGCCACGCTGCAGGACGCCACGCGCAAGGCGCTGGCTTCGAAGGACCTGCGCGACAAGCTCGGCCAGCAGGGCGTGGAGATCGCCGCGCCCACCACCCCCGAACAGTTCTCGGCGCTGCTGCACGACGACCTCGCCAAGTGGGCGCGGATCGTCAAGGCCTCCGGTGCCGCGGTCGACTGAATGACGCAGGAATCGACGAAGGAATCCATGAGCAACGACACACAGACTTCATCTCCCGCGATCGACAGCGAAGCGCTGGCGAAGCTGCAGGCCTGGCAGGGCCGCAGCGAAACGCTGGCCGACGACATCACCGCCGCGCCCGTGCGCGCTCTTTCGGCCACGCTCGACCGCGACGATCCGCTGCCGCGGGCCGGCACGCGCCTGCCCGAGCTGTGGCACTGGCTCTACTTCCTGCCGCACCACCGACAGTCCGAGATCGGCGAGGACGGCCACGCCAGGCGCGGCGGCTTCCTGCCGCCCGTGCCGCTGCCGCGCCGCATGTGGGCGGGCGGACGGCTCGCGTGGGAGCCGGGCAATCCGCTGCAGGTCGGCGACAAGGTGGAGCGCACCTCGCGCATCGTCTCGGTCGCGCACAAGGCGGGCCGCACCGGCGAACTGGTGTTCGTGCTGGTGCGCCACGAGGTGCGCAACGAACGCGGCCTGGCGCTCACCGAGGAGCACGACATCGTCTACCGCGCCGCGGCAAAACCGGGTGAGGGGGGCGAGGCCGGCCCGTCGCCCACGCCCGCACCGAAGGACGCCGCCTTCAGCCGCGACCTCGTGCCCGACGACGTGCTGCTCTTCCGCTACTCGGCGCTCACCTTCAACGGCCACCGCATCCACTACGACCGCCGCTACGTCACCCAGGTCGAGGGCTACCCGGGCCTGATCGTGCACGGCCCGCTGATCGCGACGCTGCTGGTCGACCTGCTGCGCCGCAACGTGCCGGGCGCGCAGCTTGCGCGCTTCGAGTTCCGCGCGGTGCGCCCGACCTTCGACATCGCGCCGCTCCGGGTGCACGGCAAGCCCGGCGGCGACGCAAAGACATTCAACCTGTGGGGCGAGGACGCCGACGGCTGGCTCACGATGCAGGCCAAGGCCGTGCTGGCCTGAGCGGGAGGAGGGAACACATGACAAGACCCCTGGACGGCATCACCGTCATCTCGCTCGAGCACGCCATCGCCGCGCCGTTCTGCACCCGCCAGCTCGCCGACCTCGGCGCGCGCGTCATCAAGGTGGAGCGTCCCGAGGTGGGCGACTTCGCGCGCGCCTACGACGCCCGCGTGGGCGGCGAGGCCTCGCATTTCGTGTGGGTGAACCGCTCGAAGGAAAGCCTCACGCTCGACATCAAGCAGCCCGCCGCGCTCGCGGTGCTGCAGGAACTGCTGGCCGACGCCGACGTGCTGGTGCAGAACCTCGCGCCCGGCGCCGCCGCGCGCATGGGGCTGGGCGCGCAGGCGCTGCAGGAAAGGCATCCGAAGCTCATCGTCTGCGACATCTCCGGCTATGGCGAGGACGGCCCGTACCGCGACAAGAAGGCCTACGACCTGCTGATCCAGAGCGAGGCCGGTTTTCTCTCGGTGACGGGCACGCCCGACGAGCCCTGCAAGTCGGGCAATTCCATCGCCGACATCGCGGCCGGCATGTATGCCTACACCGGCATCCTCGCGGCGCTGCTCCAGCGTGGAAAGACCGGCAAGGGCTCGCACATCGACGTGTCGATGCTCGAATCGCTGGCCGAGTGGATGGGCTACCCGATGTACTACGCCTACGACGGCGCGCCGCCGCCGCCGCGCAGCGCCGCCTCGCACGCGACCATCTATCCCTACGGCCCCTTCCCGGCGGGCGACGGCGGCACCGTGATGCTGGGCCTGCAGAACGAGCGCGAGTGGCGCACCTTCTGCGAGAAGGTGCTGCTGCGGACCGGGCTGGCCGCCGACCCGCGCTTCGACAGCAACGCGCGCCGCAACGAGAACCGCGAGGCGCTGCGCGCGATCATCGTGGAGACCTTCGGCGCGCTGAGCACGGCGCAGGTGCTGGAGCGGCTGGACACCGCGCAGATCGCCAACGCCCGCATGAACGACATGGCCGGGCTCTGGGCCCATCCGCAGCTGCAGGCGCGCGGGCGCTGGCGGCAGGTGGGCTCGCCGGCCGGCGACATCCCGGCCCTGCTGCCGGCCGGGCGCCAGAGCGCCTTCGACTACCGCATGGACCCGATCCCGGCGGTCGGCGAGCACACCGACGCCATCCTGCGCAGCCTCGGGCGCAGCGAGGCGGAGATCGCGGCGCTGCGCGAGGCGAGGGCGGTGTGAGCGCGTCGCCGCTTTCCCTGGCGCGCGCCTTTCTCTTCGTGCCCGCCGACCGGCCCGAGCGCCATGTGCGTGCGCTGGCGACGGGGGCGGGCGGCGTGATCGTCGACCTCGAAGACGCAGTGGCTCCCGAGCGCAAGGTGCAGGCGCGCGATCAGCTCGCGGCCTCGTTCGCCGCGCTGCCCGCCGGAGACCGGCGACGGCTGCTGGTGCGCATCAATGCGGCCGGCACGCCTTGGCATGACGACGACCGCGCGCAGATCGGAGCGCTCGCCGCGCAGGGGCTGATCGCCGGCATCGTGCTGCCCAAGGCGGAGTGCGCGGCCGATCTCTCGCGGGTGGCCGAGGCGGCAGGCCCGTCGGCCGCGCTGGTKCCGCTGATCGAGTCGGCCGCCGGCCTCGCCGCGGTCGACGAACTCGCCGCCGGCCCGCAGGTGCTGCGCCTGGCCTTCGGCAACCTGGATTTCCAGGCCGACCTGGGCCTGGCCTGCGACGTCGACGAGGCGGAGCTGGTGCCGGTGCGCCTCGCGCTGCTGCTGGCCTCGCGCCGCGCCGGATTGCCGGCACCCATCGACGGCGTGACGCCCGACTGGCGCGACGCGGACCGGCTGGCGGCCGACACCGCGCGCGCGCGGCGCGGCGGCTTCGGCGCCAGGCTGTGCATCCATCCCGACCAGGTCGCGCCGGTGCACGCCGCGCTCGGCCCCACGGCGCAGGAGCTGGCGTGGGCCCGCCGCGTGGTCGAGGCCATGCGCACGGCCGGCGGCGGCGTCGTCAGCCTCGACGGGCGCATGGTCGATGCGCCTGTCGTGCGGCTGGCCGAACGCCTGCTCGCGCTCGACGAAGAACACCCCTGAGCAAACAACCATGAAGGAGACGAGCAAGTGACGAGAGCAATCAAGAAAAGCTGGAAATTCAGGACCCTGATCGCCGCCTCGGCGGGCGCATGCCTGCTGGCCTTCCAGGTGCCGGCATCAGCGCAGGCCGCATGGCCCGACAAGCCGGTGACGATGGTCGTGCCGTACTCGGCCGGCGGCCCGACCGACGTGGTAGCGCGCATGCTCGCCATCCCGATGGGCAAGTCGCTGGGCCAGCCGGTGATCGTCGAGAACACCGTCGGCGCGGGCGGCACCATCGCGCCAACGCGTGTGGCAAAGGCGGCGCCCAACGGCTACACCATCCTGATCCACCACATGGGCATGGCCACCGCGCCCGCGCTCTACAAGAAGCTCAACTACGACCCGCTGAAGGATTTCGAGTACGTCGGCCAGGTGCTGGACGTGCCGATGACGCTGCTCTCGCGCAAGGATTTCCCGGCCAACAACTACCAGGAATTGCTGGCCTACGTGAAGGCCAACAAGGACAAGGTCACGCTGGCCAACGCGGGCGTGGGCGCGGTGTCGCAGCTGTGCGGCCTGCTTTTCATGAACCAGATCGGCGTGCAGCTCACGACCGTGCCCTACAAGGGTGCGGGCCCGGCGCTCAACGACCTGATGGGCGGGCAGGTCGACCTGCTGTGCGACCAGACCACGCAGACCGCGCCGGTCATCAAGGACGGCAACCGCGTGAAGGTGTTCGGCGTGACCACGCCGCAGCGGCTGTCGAGCATGCCGAACATCCCGACGCTGGACGAGCAGGGGCTCAAGGGCTTCGACGTGCGGGTGTGGCACGGCATCTATGCGCCCAAGGGCACGCCGCAGCCGGTGATCGAGAAGCTCAACGTCGCCCTGCGCGCGGCGCTGCAGGACGACATGGTGAAGCACCGCCTGGCCGAGCTCAGCTCCGAGATCGTGCCGGTGGAGAAGCAGACGCCCGAGAGCCTGCGCACGCACCTGGCGGCGGAGGTGGGCAAGTGGGGCAAGGTGATCCGCGCCGCCGGCGTGCAGGCGGACTGATCTTTTTCAGCCGATGGACTGCGCGCGCAGCGCCTCGTCGAACAGCGCGAGCAAATGCCGCGCGAACAGGTCCATGTTCGCCGGGCGGTCGGCATTGCCGGTCTCGATGGTGCGGCTCACGCTGACCGGGCCGGCGAGTGCCAGGCACACGCGCCCCGGCACGTCGCCGTAGGGGCTGGGCGACGGCCCGGCCGCTCCGCTTTCGGCGATGCCCCAGGTCGAGTGGTGGGTGTCGCGCACCCGACCGGCGATGAGCCGGGCGTAGGGCTCGGTCTCGCCGCGCATGCCGGCCATGTCCTCGGCGGTCAGGTTCAGCAGCGCGCGGCCGGCGCGCCTCGAATAGACGACCGCGCCGCCCTTGAAGTAGGCCGAGGCACCCGCGATGGCGAGCAGGGCTGCCGACACCAGCCCGCCGGCCGAGGACTCGACCACCGCCACCGTCTGGCCCCGCGCGCGCAGCGCTTCGCCGACGCGCGCCGCGAGCACGGGCAAGGATTCGGGCAGGGAGGGCGCGGTCATCGGACCTGGAAGCGCGGACCGGGCCGCTTCACGTAGGCCGGCGCGCGCTCGTGGCTCGCGGTGTCTCCGTAGATGGTGTCCGCCGGGTAGTACTCGGCCTGCAGCTGCACCTTGGCGGCGGCTTCCTCGCCCGCGCTGTGGGCGATGTAGGCCAGCATCAGGTCGGTACCGGCCGATACCCCGGCCGAGGTCCAGACGTTGCCGTCCTGCACGAAGCGCTGCTCTACCACCTTCACGTCGCCCAGCGCGCGCAGGCGGTCGAGCGATCCCCAGTGGGTGGTGGCGGTCTTGCCGGAGAGCAGCCCGGCCGCGTGCAGCACGAAGGCGCCGGTGCACACCGACATCAGCGTGGTGCATCCGGGCGCCTGGTCGGCGAGGAAGCGGGTCATGGCGGGGTTGTCGACCTCGCGGCGCGTGCCCATGCCGCCGGGAACGAGCAGGCAGTCGAGCTGGGGGCAGTCGGCGAAGGAAACGTGGGGGTTGATCGAGAGGCCCTTGGCGCAAGCCACCGGCTCGCGCTTCTCGGCCACGATCAGGCAGTGCTCGGGACCGCCGGCCAGCTTGCTCCACATGGTGAGCATTTCCCAGGGGCCGACGAAGTCGAGTTCCTCGACGTCGGGGAAGACGATGATCCCGAAATTCATACTTTGGAACTCCTTGGGTTTTTTGCCTGTGCGGACGCGCACGGATGCGAGGATAGAGGGTGAGCACGAAGGCCGCCTCAAGACAATCTTCGTGACAGCTGGTTGCAAGCCTGGCTCAGTGTTTTCCTGAGAGGGTCCATGGCTTGAAACTCGCTAGAGTGAAGGCGGCCGTTCAGGCTTTTGCCATTACACAAAGGAAATCTCATGAGCAAGAAAGTTGCATATGTCACCGGGGGCATGGGTGGCATCGGAACAGCCATCTGCCAGCGTCTCTACAAGGACGGGTTCACCGTGGTCGCAGGTTGCGGCCCCACGCGCGACTACGCCAAGTGGCTGGCCGAACAGAAAGCCGAAGGCTTCGAGTTCCATGCGTCGGTCGGCAATGTCGGCGACTGGCAATCCACCGTCGAAGCCTTCTCCGCCGCCAAGGCCGCGCACGGCCCCATCGACGTGCTGGTCAACAACGCCGGCATCACGCGGGACCGCATGTTCCTCAAGATGACGCCCGAGGACTGGAGCGCGGTGATCGAGACCAACCTCAACAGCATGTTCAACGTCACCAAGCAGGTGGTGGGCGACATGGTGGAAAAGGGCTGGGGCCGCATCATCAACATCAGCTCGGTCAACGGCGCCAAGGGCCAGGCGGGCCAGACCAACTACTCGGCGGCCAAGGCCGGCATGCACGGCTTCACCATGGCGCTGGCGCAGGAGCTGGCCAGCAAGGGTGTCACGGTCAACACCGTGAGCCCGGGCTACATCGGCACCGACATGGTCAAGGCCATCCGCCAGGAAGTGCTCGACAAGATCGTGGCCACCATCCCGGTCAAGCGCCTGGGCGAGCCGAGCGAAATCGCATCGATCATCGCGTGGCTCGCCACCGATGAAGGCGGCTACAGCACCGGTGCCGACTTCTCCGTCAACGGTGGCCTGCACATGCATTGAAATGAGGCTCTCCCCCAGGCTTTGCGCACTTCGTGTCGCCACGCCCACCCCCTCGCCGGGGGCAATACCAGCGGCTCGGCAAAGCCGGTTCCGCGGTATTCATGGAATGAGCCTCGATGGCCGATGCAGCATGTGGATGCTGACTGAAGGCTGATCCGGAAGACCCGCTTCGGCGGGTTTTTTCATTTCATCGATACGCGTTCCACGGATAGAAAACCGCGAACACGCGTCCTACAGTTCCCAACCCTCCGGAGGCAAACATGGAAAGCACAACAAGCACATCCGCCAGAAAGCTCCCGCTGTACCGTTCCCTCTACCTGCAGGTGATCACGGCCGTGGTCATCGGCGTGCTGCTGGGCCACTTCTATCCGGCTGCGGGCGAGGCGATGAAGCCGCTGGGCGACGGCTTCATCAAGCTGATCAAGATGATCATCGCGCCGATCATCTTCTGCACGGTGGTGGTGGGCATCGCCGGCATGGAGGACATGAAGAAGGTCGGCAAGACCGGCGGGCTGGCCCTGCTGTACTTCGAGGTCGTCAGCACCATCGCGCTGCTCGTCGGCCTTGTGCTGGTCAACGTGCTCAGGCCTGGCGGCGGCATGAACATCGACCCGGCAACGCTCGACACCAAGAGCATCGCGGCCTACACCGGTCCCGGCAAGATGACCGGGACGGTCGACTTCCTGCTCAACATCATCCCGAGCACCGTCGTGGATGCCTTCGCCAAGGGCGAGATCCTGCAGGTGTTGCTGATCGCGGTGCTGTTCGGCTTCGCGCTGCACCGCTTCGGCGGCCGCGGCACGCTGGTGTTCGACGTGATCGAGAAGGGCTCGCATGTGCTCTTCGGCATCGTCAACTACATCATGAAGCTGGCGCCCATCGGTGCCTTCGGCGCCATGGCCTTCACCATCGGCAAGTACGGGCTGGGCAGCCTGTTCTCGCTGGGCAAGCTGATGGGCACCTTCTACCTGACCTGCCTGCTCTTCATCTTCGTGGTGCTGGGGCTCATTGCGCGATTCCACGGCTTCAGCATCTGGAAGTTCATCAAGTACATCAAGGAAGAGCTGCTGATCGTGCTGGGCACGTCGTCTAGCGAATCGGTGCTGCCGCGCATGATGGAGAAGATGGAGAACCTGGGTGCCAACAAGACCTGCGTGGGCCTCGTCATCCCGACCGGCTATTCGTTCAACCTCGACGGCACTTCCATCTATCTCACGATGGCGGCGGTGTTCATCGCGCAGGCCACCAACACGCCGATGACGCTCACGCAGGAGATCACGCTGCTGGCGGTGCTGTTGCTCACCTCGAAGGGCGCGGCCGGCGTCACGGGCAGCGGCTTCATCGTGCTGGCGGCGACGCTGTCGGCGGTGGGGCATGTGCCGGTGGCGGGGCTGGCGCTCATTCTCGGCATCGACCGCTTCATGTCGGAAGCCCGCGCGCTCACCAACCTGATCGGCAACGGTGTCGCCACCATCGTGGTCGCCAAGTGGACCAACGAACTCGACGAGAACCGGCTGCAGGCCGGCCTCGACAACGAGACGTGGGTGGAGGCCCAGGAGCCCGAGGCGCTGGATGCTGCTCGCAGCAGCAAGATGGCCGGATAGCCGGGAAACGCCCCCCAGGCTTCGCCTGCCCCCTTGCAGGGGCAACACCGGCGGCCCGGCAAAGCCGGTTCCGCAGTGTTCCTTGAAGAATCCTGCCAGCCTTAAAGGTTGAACATCGTTCCTGCAAAATGCAACGATGCCCCACAGCGTCTCCCTCATCAACACGGTCGCCGCCGGACTGGGGCTGGCGCTCATCCTCGGCTTCCTGGCGKCCAGGCTGCGATTGCCGGCGCTGGTGGGGTACCTGCTGGCGGGCGTGATCATCGGCCCCTTCACCCCTGGCTTCGTGGCCGACGCGGGCATCGCGGCCCAGCTCGCCGAGATCGGCGTGATGCTGCTGATGTTCGGCGTGGGCCTTCATTTCTCCCTCGACGACCTGCTGGCGGTGCGCAAGATCGCGCTGCCCGGCGCGCTCGCGCAGATCGCCGTGGCCACGCTGCTGGGCGGCGGGCTGGCGATGTGGTGGGGCTGGAGCCCTGGTGCCGCGCTGGTGTTCGGGCTGGCGCTGTCGGTGGCGAGCACGGTGGTGCTGCTGCGCGCGCTCGAGAGCCTGGGCATCCTCGACTCCTTCACGGGCCGCATCGCGGTCGGCTGGCTCGTGGTCGAAGACCTGGCAATGGTGCTGGTGCTGGTGCTCATGCCGCCGCTGGCGGGCACGCTCGGCGGGCAGGGCCCGCAGGCGGGCGGCAATGCCGATCCGCTTTGGCAGACGCTGGGCCTCACGCTGCTGCAGGTCGGCGGCTTCGTCGCGCTGATGCTGGTGGTGGGGCGGCGGGTGTTCCCTTGGATCCTCTGGCAGGTCACGCGCACCGGTTCGCGCGAGCTGTTCACGCTGTGCGTGGTCGCGGCGGCCGTGAGCATCGCCTATGCGTCGGCGGCGCTGTTCGGTGTGTCTTTCGCGCTGGGTGCATTCTTCGCCGGCATGGTGATGCGCGAGTCGCAGTTCGCCCATCGGGCGGCGCAGGAATCGCTGCCGCTGCGCGACGCCTTCGCCGTGCTGTTCTTCGTGTCGGTCGGCATGCTGTTCGATCCCTCGGTGCTGCTCGACCGGCCGCTGCAAGTGCTCGCCGTGGTGCTCGTGATCGTGCTGGGCAAGTCGCTGGCGGCCTGCACTCTGGTGCTGGTGCTCCGCTACCCGCTGGGCACTGCGCTCACAGTGAGCGCGAGCCTGGCGCAGATCGGCGAGTTCTCGTTCATCCTGGCCGGGCTGGGGGTGTCGCTGGGCCTTCTGCCGACGGAAGGTCAGAGCCTGGTGCTGGCCGGAGCGCTGATTTCCATCGCGACCAATCCACTGTGGTTCAGCCTGATCGCGCCAATGCAGAAGTGGCTTCATGCGCATTCCTCCTTCGCGCGCGGGCTGGAGATGCGCGAAGACCCGCTGGCCGAACTGCCGATGACCACCGAGGCGAAATACCTCTCGCGGCAGGTGGTGCTGGTCGGCTACGGCCGGGTCGGCCGCCGCATCGCGGCCGAGCTCGACGCCAACGACATTCCCTATGTGGTGGCCGAGCAGAATCGCGAGCTGGTCGAGAAGCTGCGCGAAGCCGGAACGCCCGCCGTCTGGGGCGACGCGGCCGATCCGGCGGTGCTGATCCAGGCACACATCGCGCGCGCCCGCGTGCTGGTGGTCGCCACGCCCGACGCCATGAACGTGCGCCAGATGATGGAAACCGCGCGCACGCTCAACCCGGGCATCCAGACGGTGATCCGCAGCCACAACGAGCAGGAAGCCCGCCTTCTCACGCAGGAAACTTCCGCCACCGTTTTTCTCGGCGAGCACGAACTGGCCCAGGCCATGGCACGTGACGTGGTTCAGCGCACGGTGTCCATGGCCGTGCCGGCCTGATCGATGTCCAGGCTCCGCTCAGAGGTCTTCGATCACCAGCGTGCGGTAGCGCTGCGCAATGGAGTAGGGCACGGTACGCACCAGTTCCATCATCTGCTCGGCCGCCGCGCCGTCCCTGGTCCTTACCAGCAGGCCGGTGTGGCCCTCGCGCGCCAGCTTGGCGTAGGCGCGCACGGTGGCCGCGTCGGTGCCGGCGGACGGCAGCGGATCGTCGGCGATCTTCACCGTGGGCACGATCTCGCTGAGCACGGTTTCGGCGGGGAGCAGGTAGACCTCGTCGCCGCTCACGCCCTTTTCGATCAGCCGGTGGCCGATGCGGTCCGCGTCCTCCGCGCTCGGGAACATCACCAGCGAGTAGCCGGTCGGGTAGAAGGCGCCGCCGATGCTCGAGCGCATGCGGGGTTCAAGAGTGAAGTGCTTCATGCTGCCTCCTGTTCTTGTGGGAATTCCTGAACACAACATTAGGTCGCGTCCGGGGACTGCTCTGTAGGAGAACCCCTAAAGCCCTGTCAACCGCTCGCCTCCGTCGCCTGTTCAATTCATTCAGCAGTCAGCAAGCACCGTCATCCTCGCCTCATGCCTTCTCCCAGGAACATCGCACTCACCGTCCACGAGCTGGAGGCGGGCGAGTTCTACTGGGTACTGATGGAGGCCGTGGACGGCGCCCCCGGCGACACCACCCATGTCTACGTGCCGCTGGAGGCGGCCCACGAGCCCTATGCCACCTACTCGAACGCGCTGGTGGCGGGCGTGGCGATGATGCGGCGGCTGTTCGGGCCCGACGGCAAGCCGGCCTCCTGAAGCCCGGGGCAAGGCCTGCCGGGCAGGGCTCTCGAGGGGCGCTACCTATAATCCCGCCGTTCCGGTGCGGCAGTTTTCATTGACCGCTGCGCCGGACAACACGGTTCGAAGGTGCCTCGCACGCCATCTCATCGATGGCGACGGGGTTAAACGGGAAGCAGGTGAGCCGCGCCGTCGTTCTCCTCTCTGGAGATCGATCTACGCGTCGATTCCTGCGCTGCCCCCGCAACGGTCAGCGGATATGGAAACCCTCGGGCTCGTGCCTCCTAGCTTGGCACGGGCAGCCACTGCGCTTCGGCGTGGGAAGGCGAGGGCTTCCGCCACGGCGTGATTCAAGACAGAACACGCCGCGGCACTCCGCAAGCCCGGATACCGGCCTTCGCAACCGCCTTCGGACGCTGCGGGAGTGCGTGTCCGGGCCAGCCGCCTACCGCGCCCGCCGCGGGTCGCCGCAGCCCTTTCGCCCCCTCCCGCCGCGTCCTTCATCGAGCAGGAGCCTGCGGGGACGCAGGCCGGAGGAGAAGTTTCATGGGGCATGCATCGCGAGGGAGCGATCGCAGGGGAGCGTCGCCGCGGCGGCTGAGGCGCTGGGCGCGGTTTTCGGAGCTTTCGAGTCTTTCACTGGGTTGGGGCTCGCCCTTGGCCCCTGTGCGACGGTCCTCGCGCAGACGCCCGACGGCCAGACGCTCAAGCCGATCCAGGTCGATGCCGAACGGCACGCGCCGCTGGCCATCGACGAGCCCACGCAGACCGGCAGCCGCCTCGACCTCACGCCGCTTGAGACGCCGGCCAGCGTCGAGGTGCTGACGGGCGACACTATCCGCGCGCGCGGCGATGTCTCGGTGATCGACGCCGTCACCCGCGCCACCGGCATCACCGGCTCGCCCGGCCCGGGCAACGGCGGCACCGCGCTGGCGGCGCGGGGCTTCCTGGGCCACGGCTCGGTGATGCAGCTCTTCGACGGCACGCGCCTGTATGCCGGCGCTGGCACCGTCACCTTTCCCTTCGACACCTGGTCGGCCGACCGCATCGAGGTGCTGCGCGGCGCGGCCTCGGTGATGTACGGCGAGGGCGCCATCGGCGGCGCGATCAACGTGGTGCCCAAGAAGCCCACGCGCGGCCCGATCCGCAACGAGGCGCTGGTTTCCGTCGGCTCCGACGCCACCCGGCAAGTCGCCTTCGGCAGCGGCGGGGCGATCAACGACAGGCTCTCCTACCGCTTCGACATCAGCCAGCGCAACACCGACGGCTTCATGCAGCGCGGCGAGGCCGAGAGCCTGGCCGTGAGCGCTGCAGTGCGCCTGGACGTGTCGCCGCAGCTGCAGTTCACGCTCTCGCACGACGAGGGCCGCCAGTCGCCACAGCGCTACTACGGCGTGCCGCTGATCGACGGCCGCCTCGGCAGCCAGACCCTGCGCCAGAACTACAACGTGGACGACGCCGAGATCAAGTACCGCGACAAGTGGACCCGCCTCGACGCCCAGTGGACGCCCAGCGACGCGGTGACGGTGCGCAGCCAGCTCTACCGGCTGGAGAGCAAGCGCCACTGGCGCAACAGCGAAACCTACAGCTACAGCGCCACCACCCGGCGCGTGACGCGCGGCGACTACCTGGAGATCGGCCACGACCAGGAGCAGATCGGCAACCGCACCGACGCCACCTTCAGGCACGGAATGTTCGGCCTCGCCAACCAGGTGCTGGTGGGCTTCGACGTGAATCGCATCGACTTCACGCACACCAACGACTCGCCCTACGGCGGCCGTTCGGTGGTCGATCCCTTCGTCTTCAGCCCCGGCTACTACGCCTCTCCGGTGGCCTATACGCCGCGCTACAAGACCAAGACCAGCACCTACGCCTTCTTCGCCGAGGACAAGCTGGCCTTCAACCAGCAGTGGTCGCTGGTGGGCAGCCTGCGCTGGGACCACGCGAAGATCGCGCGCACCGATCTTCAGAACGCTGCCAGCAGCTTCGGCAAGACCTTCGAATACGCCACCGGCCGCCTCGGCGTGGTCTACGCGCCCGATGCCTCGCAGTCGTTCTATGCGCAGGTGGCGCGCGCGGCCGATCCGCTGGGCTCGCTGGTGACCACCTCGGCCTCGCAGGCAGCCTTCGACCTGAGCACCGGCAGGCAGGTCGAGGTCGGCTACAAGCGCCAGCTCGCGGACAGCCGCGGCGCATGGACGGTGGCGGCCTACCGCATCGAGAAGAACAAGCTGCTCTCGCGCGACGCCATCGATCCCACCGTCACGCAGCAGGTCGGCAAGCAGTCTTCCGAAGGCATCGAGGCCACGCTCGACCTGGCGCTGACCTCCACGTTGCGGCTGGAAGCGAATGCCGCCAAGCTGCGCGCGCGCTATGACGACTTCAACGAAGTGGTCAGCGGCAAACTGGTCTCGCGCGCGGGCAACACGCCCACCGGCGTGCCCGAGGAGGCCGCCAACCTCTGGCTCACCTGGCGCTTCCTGCCGCAGTGGGAGGCCGATGTCGGCCTGCGCTACGTGGGCCCGCGCCAGGCCGACTCGGCCAACTCGCGCAAGATCGGCTCCTACACCGTGGCCGATGCGGGCGTGAGCTGGCAGGCGAACCCGTCGCTCAAGCTCGCGCTGCGCGCCTACAACCTGGCCGACCGGCGCTACCCGGTGTCGTTCTCGAGCGGCGGCAACCAGTGGCTGCTGGGGCGTCCGCGCTCCTTCGAGCTGTCGGCGCTGGTCAACTTCTGATGAGTGCGGGCAGGACGAACGCATGACCTCCGCATGGCGCCGCGCCTGGCCGCGCATCCGCCACTGGCTCTACTGGACGCACCGGTGGCTGGGCATCGGCGGCTGCCTGCTGTTCGTCATGTGGTTCGTCTCGGGCGTGGTGATGATGTACGTGGGGTATCCGAACCTCACGGACGAGGAGCGCCTCGCGGGCCTCTCGCCGCTGCGCTTCGGGCAGGCGGTGGTGTCGCCGTCGGCCGCGCTCGAAGCGCTGCCGAAGGAGGCGCGCGCCCAGCCTCCGCGGCGCATGGTGCTGGAGTTGCAGGGCGGAAACGACGCCGGCCCTGTCTGGCGCATCGTCGATGCGCGCGGCGGTCGGCACACGGTTTCGGCGCGCGACGGCCGTGTACCCGGCCCGGTCGATGCCGCGCAGGCCGAGGCCATCGCGCGCGACTTCTCCGGCCATGCCGGCGCCCGCTGGGCCGAGACGCTGGAGCGCGACCAGTGGACCGTGCCGCAGGGCCTGAACCCGCTGCGTCCACTGCACCGCATCGAAGTCGGCGACGCGGCGGGCACCGAGCTCTACGTGTCGCAGCGCAACGGCGAGGTGGTGCGCGACACCACGCGCTCCGAGCGCTTCTGGAACTGGCTCGGCTCGGTGCCGCACTGGATCTACTTCACGCCGCTGCGCGCCGACCCGCCGCTGTGGCACGACGTGGTGGTGTGGCTGTCGGCCGCCTGCATCGTCTCGGCGGTGACGGGCATCGTCATCGGCATCCTGCGGGTGCGCCTGAGGCGGCGCTTCCGCAACGGCGCGGTCACGCCCTACAGCGGCTGGATGGCATGGCACCACATCGCGGGGCTGATCGGCGGCTTCTTCGTGCTGACCTGGATCGTCAGCGGCTGGCTGTCGATGAACCCCAATGGCTGGTTCCAGCGCGGCGCGGGCGATGCGGCTGCGATGGCGAGCTACACGGGCGCCGGTACTTCGCCGTTCCCGTGGCCGCCTGCAACACTGCCGGGGGGCGAGGGTGATGCGGCCCCGCGCGAGGCCGTGCTGCTGTGGTTCGACGGCAAGCCGCTGTTGCAGCTGCGCGATGCGAGGGCGCGCGTGCGGGTGGTCGATGCCGCCACCGGCGCGCCAGCCGCCATCGCAAAGGACGACATCCTGCGCGCCGCCGCCCGCCTGCGGCCCGGCTCGAACATCATCGAAGCCATGCTCCAGACCCGTGAAGACTTCCACTGGTACGGCCACCACCGCGAGCGCATCGTGCCCGTCTGGCGCCTGCAGTTCGACGACCCGGCGCGCAGCTGGATCTACATCGACCCGGCCAGCGGCCAGGTGGCCGGCGGCAACGACGGCAATTCGCGCCTGCGCCGCTGGCTCTTCAACGCGGCGCACAGCCTCGACTTTCCCTGGCTCATCCAGTACCGGCCGGCCTGGGATCTCGTGGTGTGGCTGCTTTCCATCGTCGGCGCCGTGGCCTCGGCCAGCGGCGTCGTGATCGGCTGGCGCCGGCTGCGGCGAAAGCCGAAGCCGGCGGCCTTGCCGGGCGCGCGGCATGCGCTGCGGCGTTCATGAACGGGGCTTGCGTGAGCCTGCCCATCCACCAACAATCAACTTTCGCACCGCGGTGCATTTCAGGAGGTGCTCGATGCACATCGAACCAGGTCTGGTCGACGGATCCAAGATATTCCTCAGCTACGCGACGGCGGCAGCCGCGCTTGCCTACACCGGCAAGGTCGCGTTCCAGATGCTCATGAAGGACGGGCCCGCCGCGCTGGTGCTGCGCTCCGTCATCGCCGTGGCGCTGGTGTTCTGCTTCTTCGAAGTGTTCCCGCACCATCCGGTGGGCGTGTCAGAGGTGCACCTGATCCTGGGCACCACGCTGCTGCTGGTGTTCGGGCTCGCGCCGGCGGCCATCGGGCTGGCGGGCGGGCTGCTCGTACAGGGCCTGTTCTTCGAGCCGCAGGACATTCCGCAGTACGGCATGAACGTCACCACGCTGCTGGTGCCGCTGTTCGCCACTTCCGCGCTGGCGCGCCGCATCATTCCCGAGAAGCTGGCCTATGTGGACATCGACTACCAGCAGGCCTTCAAGCTCTCGCTGGCCTACCAGGGCGGCATCGTGGTGTGGGTGGGCTTCTGGGCGCTGTACGGCCGCGGCGCCGGCGTCGAGAACCTGAGCCAGATCGCCAGCTTCGGCGCCGCCTACATGACGGTCGTGCTGGTCGAGCCACTGGTCGACCTCGGCGTGCTGGCTGCCGCGAAGGCATGGCGCCGTCTGCAGGGCACCGCCTTCGTCGAGCGTCGCCTGTACGGCGGCATCTGACCGCTTCCTCTCGTACCTTCCCGGGCATCAGCTCGGGGAGGGCGTGCATTTCCATCCACGGTGCCGGAGTCGTTCGGCATCGTTTCCGCCTTGCCGGCTGCGCGCCAGCCGCGGGCGCCTGAAAGAATCCACCCCATGACCCCAAGCAACGCCAAGATCCCCGTCACCATCGTCACGGGCTTCCTCGGCAGCGGCAAGACCACGCTGCTGCGCCACATCCTCGGCCATGCCGAGGGCCGCCGCATCGCGGTGATCGTCAACGAGTTCGGCGAGCTCGGCATCGACGGGGAGATCCTGCGCGGCTGCGGCATCGGCTGCGACGACGAGGGCAACGAGCGCGAGGGCGCGTTGTACGAGCTGGCCAACGGCTGCGTCTGCTGCACCGTGCAGGAAGAGTTCCTGCCGGTGATGCTGCAGCTGGCCGAACGGCGCGGCGAGCTCGATGCGGTGCTCATCGAAACCTCCGGCCTCGCGCTGCCCAAGCCGCTGGTGCAGGCCTTCCAGTGGCCGGACATCGCCAACATCTTCACCGTCGATTCGGTCGTCACCGTGGTCGACGGCCCCGCCGCCGCCTCGGGCCAGTTCGCCGAGAACCCGCAGGCCGTCGACGAAGCCCGCCGTGCCGACCCCAACCTCGACCACGAGTCGCCGCTGCACGAGCTCTTCGAAGACCAGCTCTCGGCCGCCGACCTCGTGGTGCTCAACAAGACCGACCTGATGGACGACGCGGCGCGCGCCAAGGTCGAGGCACTGGTGCGCGAGGAGCTTCCGCCAGAGGTGAAGATCGTCGCCGCCAGCGAAGGCAGGCTGCCGCTCGCGCTGCTGCTGGGCCAGGGCCGCGCGGCCGAGGCCACCATCCACCTGCGCGAGAGCCATCACGACCACGAGGAAGACCACGACCACGACGAGTTCGACTCGCTCGTGATCGAGCTGCCGCCCGTGGACCGCGACAGCCTCCTGGCCGTGCTCGGCAAGCTGGTCGAGCAGCACACCATCTACCGCGTGAAGGGCTTCGTCGCCGTGCCCGGCAAGCCGATGCGCCTGCTGGTGCAGGGCGTGGGCCGCCGCTTCGACCACCACTTCGACCGCCGCTGGCGCGATGGCGAGGCGCAGCGCACACGGCTGGTGTTCATCGGCGAAGACCTGGACGAAAGCGCGCTGCGCAAGGCGCTCGAAGAGGCGGGCGCCGTCGCCACGGCCTGACGCCCTGAGCGCATGCACCTGCTGAGCACCCAGCCCGGACGCTTCGTCGAGGACGACAGCGTCGTCACCCGTCTCGACCAGACGCCGGGCGACATCGTGGTGCTCAGTTCGGCCGACACCACGCTCGCGCTGCTCGCCGCCGCGCGCACCGCACTGGCGGCCACCGACCCCGGCTATCCGTCGCTGCGGCTGGCCAACCTCATGTACCTGCGCCAGCCGGCATCGCTCGACCTCTACGTCGACGAAGTGCTGCAGCATGCGCGCGTGGTGGTGGTCGACCACCTGGGCGCCGAATCGGCCTGGGCCTACGGGCTGCAGCAGCTCGAAAAACTGGCCAGGAGAAAGGGCCAGCAGCTCGCGATGTTCTCCGGCGACCTGCAGGAAGACGAAGACCTGCTCGCGCGCGGCACCGTGCCGCGCGCCGTGAGCCGCCAGCTCTGGCAGTACATGCGAGGCGGCGGGGCGGGCAACGCGATGCAGTTCCTGCGCGCGGTCGCCTTCCACGGACTGGGCCACGGCGAGGCCCCGCTGCCGCCGCGCAGCCTGCCGCAGGTGGCGCTGCATGTGCCGGGCGGCGCGGGCGCATCGCATACCGTGGCCGGCATCGACGATCTGCGCGCCGGGTGGCATGCGGGGGCGCCGGTGTTGGCGCTGGTGTTCTACCGGTCGCACCTGCTGTCGGGCAATACGGCGGCCTTCGATGCGCTGGCGGCGGCGCTGACCGCGCACGGTCTGAACCCGCTGCCCGTCGCGCTCGATTCGCTCAAGGACCCGCTGTGCCTGTCCACGCTGCGCGAACTGTGCGCGGAGCACGACGTGCAGCTCGTGCTCAACACCACGGCCTTCGCGGCGCTGGGGCAGGGCGGCCAGGGCGAGGATGTGGAGTTGGCCGGCGACGCCCCCGTGCTCCAGGTGATCGTGAGCGGTGGCAATCGCGAGGACTGGCTGGCCGACAGCCAGGGCCTGCGCCCGCGCGACATCGCGATGCAGATCGCGCTGCCCGAGATGGACGGCCGCATCGTCACGCGGGCCGTGAGCTTCAAGGGCCTGTCGCATCGCTGCGAGCTCACGCAGACCGAGGTCGTCAACTACCAGCCCGAGCCCGACCGTATCGCCTTCGTGGCCGAGCTGGCGCGGCGCTGGTGCAGGCTGCGCAGCCTGCGCGCGGACGAGAAACGCATCGCGCTGATCCTCGCCAACTACCCCGGCAGTGAAGGCCGCATCGGCAGCGGCGTGGGGCTGGACACGCCGGCCTCGGTGATGGCGATCCTGCAGGCGATGGCGGCCGAGGGCTACGCGCTCGGCGATCCCGGCGCGATGCCCACCGATGGCGATGCGCTGATGCGCAGGCTGCAGGAAGGCATCGCCAACGACCCGTCGCAGTGGGCCGCGCGTCCTGCGTGGCAGAGCTTCGCGCTGGCCGACTACCGGGCGTGTCTGGCGCGCCTGCCCGAGGGCATGGCAGCCGCCATCGATGCCCGCTGGGGCACGCCCGAGCAGGACCCGATGCTGCGCAACGGCCGCTTCATGATCGCCGGCCTGCGCCTGGGCCGCGTGTTCGTCGGCATCCAGCCCGCGCGTGCGCTCGGCAGCCCGGGCGTCGCCGACTACGCGAGCTATCACGACGCCGAGCTGGTGCCGCCGCACAGCTACCTGGCCTTCTATTTCTGGCTGCGCGAGGCTTTCGCGATCGATGCGGTGGTGCACGTGGGCAAGCACGGCAACCTCGAATGGCTGCCGGGAAAGAGCATCGCGCTTTCGCAGGCCTGCTGGCCCGACGCGATCCTCGGGCCGCTGCCGAACGTGTACCCGTTCATCGTCAACGACCCGGGCGAGGGCGCGCAGGCCAAGCGGCGCACGCAGGCGGTCATCGTCGACCACCTGATGCCGCCGCTCACGCGCGCAGAGAACCACGGCCCGATGCAGGACCTGGAGCGGCAGGTCGACGAGTACTACGACGCGCTGCTGGTCGACGCGCGCCGCGCGAAGGTGCTGCGCGCGCAGATCCTTGCTGCCGTTCGCGCCCAGCATCTGGTCGAGGAGCTGGGCATGCCCGGCCCGGAGGAGGACGACGCCGTGCTCGCGCGCGTGGACGCCTACCTCTGCGAGCTGAAGGAAACGCAGATCCGCGACGGGCTGCACGTGTTCGGCGCTTCGCCGGACGGGCGGTTGCGCCGCGACACGCTGCTGGCGCTGGCGCGCTATCCGGCCGCCGACGGCGGGGGCGCGAATGCCGGGCTGCCCGGGGCGCTTTCGCAAGACCTGCTGCCCGACGACGCCTTCGATCCGCTCGACATCGACGCGGCCCGCCCTTGGCAGGGCGCGCGCCCCGCATTGCTGCAGTCGGTGAGCACCGAGGCATGGCGGCACCATGGCGACACACGCGAGCGGCTGGAGCTGCTCGCGCAGCGCATGCTCGACGCGGGCGAGTGCCCGCCCGGGCTGCCGAAGACAGCAGCCGTGATGAGCCGCATCGCGCGAAGCCTGGCCCCCGCGCTCGACGCCTGCGGCGCGCAGGAGCTGCGCCCGCTCTCCCGCGCCCTGCAGGGCCGCTTCGTGCCGCCGGCCGAGCGGTTCTCCCTCGCGCGGCCGGCCCGACGTGCTGCCCACCGGCCGCAACTTCTACGCCGTCGACACCCGCGCCATTCCAACGCCCACGGCCTGGATGCTGGGCCTGAAGTCGGCCGCGCAACTGGTCGAGCGGCATCTGCAGGAGCACGGCGACTATCCGGCGGCGATGGGCCTGTCGGTCTGGGGCACCGCCACCATGCGCACCGGCGGCGACGACCTGGCACAGGCTTTCGCGCTGATCGGCGTGCGGCCGAAATGGGCGCCGGGCAGCCAGCGCGTGGTCGATTTCGAGGTGCTGCCCACGGTCGGGCTCGGGCGTCCGCGCATCGACGTCACGCTGCGCATCTCGGGCTTCTTCCGCGATGCCTTTCCGAACGCCGTGCAGATGTTCGATGCTGCCGTGCAGGCCGTGGCCGCGCAGGAAGACGAAGACGCCGAGCGCAACCCGATCCGCGCGCGCATCCTGCGCGAGGCCGCAGCGCTGCAGGCGCAGGGCATGGCGCCCGAGCTTGCCCGCACGCAGGCCGGCTGGCGCGTGTTCGGCTCGGCGCCCGGCAGCTACGGCAGCGGGCTGCAGCCGCTCTTCGACCATGGCAGCTGGCAGACCGACGACGACCTGTCGAAGGCCTACGTCGGCGGCAGCGCCCATGCCTACGGGCAGGGCAGCGACGGCGTGCCGGCGGCCGACGCGCTGAAGCGCCGGCTGCGCGCGATGACCGTCGTGATGCAGAACCAGGACAGCCGCGAGCACGACCTGCTCGACTCCAACGACTACTACCAGTTCCAGGGAGGCATGGCCGCCGCCGTGCGCCACCTGAGCGGCCGCCAGCCCGCCATGTACCACGGCGACCATGGCAACCCGCAGGCGCCGCGCGTGCGCACGCTGAAGGAAGAAATCGGCCGCGTGGTGCGCTCGCGCGTGGTCAACCCCAAGTGGATCGACGGCGTGAAGCGCCACGGCTACAAGGGCGCCTTCGAGATGGCCGCGACGGTGGACTACCTGTTCGGCTTCGACGCCACCGCGCGCGTGGTCGGCGACCACCAGTACGCGATGGTGGCCGATGCCTACGTGCTCGACGACGCCACCCGCGACTTCGTGAATGAACACAACCCGCGCGCGCTGCACGACATGCTCAGCCGCCTGCTCGAAGCCATGCAGCGCGGCCTCTGGCAATCGCCCGGCGACTACCGCGCCCGGCTCGAAAACCTGCTGCTCGACCACGAGCAGCGGATGGAAGGAAGCCTCCGATGACGACCACCGCCGCCGCCATGCCGGCGCCTTTTCCTTTTTCCGCGATAGCGGGGCAGCCGCATCTGCGGCAGGCGCTGCTGCTGGCCGCCGTCGATCCCGGCCTGGGCGGCGTGCTGATCGAAGGACCGCGCGGCACAGCCAAGACCACCGCGGCGCGCGCGCTCGCCGAGCTGCTGCCCGACGCGCCCTTCGTCACGCTGCCGCTGGGCGCGAGCCTCGAAAGCCTGGTCGGCACGCTGGACCTCGGCCGCGCGATGGCGGGTCACGAACTCCAGTTCGCACCCGGCCTGCTGGCGCGCGCGCACGGCGGCGTGCTCTACGTGGACGAGATCAATCTGCTGCCCGACGCGCTGATCGATTCGCTGCTCGACGCCGCTGCCAGCGGCGTCAACGTGGTGGAGCGCGACGGCATCTCGCACCGCCATGCCGCGCGCTTCGTGCTCGTGGGCACCATGAATCCGGAAGAGGGCACGCTGCGCCCGCAGCTGCTCGACCGCTTCGGCCTGTGCGTGCAGCTGCGCAACATCGACGACCCGGCCGAGCGGCAGGCCATCGTCCGCGCGCGGCTGGCTTTCGATGCCGATCCGCAGGGTTTTCGCGACAGGCATGCGCGGGCGCAGGGGGAGCTTTCGTCGGCGCTGGTCAGCGCACGCGCGCTCGTGGCCGATGCGTCGGCACTGCCGTATACCGATGCGGTGCATGAAGCGGTGAGCGAAATGTGCATCGCCGCAGCCGTCGACGGGCTGCGTGCCGACCTCGTGATGCTGCGCTCGGCCCGCGCCCTCGCGGCCTGGGAAGGTGTTGCGGCCATGACGCCGGACCACGTACAGCGGGTGGCGGAGGCCGTGCTGTTGCACCGGCGCAAGCCTGAGGCCGAAGCTCCCGCTCCTCGGACTGCGCCGCCCGACGCGGGTAGCAAGACCGGCAGCGATGCGGACGGAAAAAGCAGCACAGGCAGCGCGGACGACGGCGACTGGGGCGCCATGCCCCCCGAGCCCGTCGGCATCGAGCGTGTGAAGCCGCTGCGTCCGCTGATCGACTCGCGCCAGCAGCAACAGGCCGCCCCAAAAAAAGCCTGAGCCTCCGGCACGCTGCACCGCCCGCTGGCGCACGCCAGGGCGACCGGAGGCAGGGCCCGCAAAGGGACGCATGGCATGGGACCGCGACGCAGGGCTCGGCCTTCGACTGGCCGCGCACTTTCGCGGCACGCGGCGCTGACCGGCTGCGCGCCGAGCATCTGCGCCATCGTCCACAAGAAGCGCGCAGCGGCGTGCTCCATTGCTTCCTGCTCGACTGCTCGGCCTCGATGCGCAACGACGGCAATCTCGCCCGCGCCAAGGGCCTGCTGCTGGCGCTGATGCAGGAGGCCTATCAGCGCCGCGACCATGTCGCGCTGCTGTGCTTCGCCGGTGAAGTCGTCGAAATGCGCCTGCCGCCACGCCGCGCCAGCGCCTGGAACGACGACTGGATCGCGCCGATCGCGGCCGGCGGAGGCACGCCGTTGGCGCTGGGCGTGCGGCGCGCCGACCAACTGCTTGCGAAGAGCGGTACCCGGCAGAACTGGCTGTGGCTGCTGACCGATGGCCGCAGCAGCGAAAACCCCGGGCGGCCCGAGTCGGCCGATGTGGTGTGCGTGGTCGATTTCGAGGCGGCGCGCCTGCCGTTGCACCGCGCGAGGCGGCTAGCCGAAAGCTGGGATGCGCGCTATCTCGCGGCGGATGGCGTCCAGGCGGGCTGCACGTCAGCCGCTGCTGCTTCGGCCGGTGCTTCCTCAGGCGGCGCCAGCATCGTCCCCCTGCAGTTCGGCGAGCCGCAATGGCAGGGGTACTTCGACGGCGGCGAGCCATCGTCCGCGGTGAGCGAATAGTCGATGAACAGCTCGTCGCCCGCGTCCACCGCCACCAGCGTCTGGAACTTGAGCACCAGTTCGCCGCCCTCGTCGTATTCCTCCACCGCCTCGCAGTTCGGCTCGCACGAGTGATTCAGGTGGCGGGTGGCGTTGCCGCCCTTGGCGCCGTCGATGGTTTCGTGATTCGACAGCGTGAACAGGTAGGTGAGCTGGTCGTCCCAGACCTTGGTGGCGATCTCGGCCTTGGTGTAGCGGCGGCCTTCGTAGAGGCCGAGGAAGGCTTCGGGCGGCAGGTCGCGCGTGGCGAAGGCGCCGAGGCCGTGCACGCCGCTGGGGCCGACACGGACGAAGGGAGTGGACGAGGTTCGCTTGTGGTGCTTCATGGAGGAGAGGAGGGGCCGTCTGGCGCGTTGTTGTTGGCGTTGTCTTGCCGCTGGAGTGTCAACGCTGTTTCAATTCGGTGGATGACAGGTATCCGCTCAGGGCTTGGGCTCGCCAAGGGACGCCAGGCAGCTCACGATCGCATCGGCTGCCTCGTCCAGCCGGGGGCCGGGACGCATCATCAGGTCGAAGCGCGCCGAGGCGAAGCTGCACACCCGGCCACGCTGGATGGCGGACATGGCCGACCAGCCGGGCCGCGAGGCCATGGCCGAGATCTCGCCGAGGGCCGAGACCATCAGCACGTCGGGGTTGGCACGCACCACGAACTCGGGGCTCATCTTCGGGAAGGGGCCCAGCGTGCCCGGCACGGCATTGCCCAGCCCCAGGCGGGCCAGTGTCTCGCCGATGAAGGAGCTTTCGCTGGCCGCGGCCATGCCGCCGTGCACTTCGAAGTACACGCGCCGGCCCTGCCAGGCGGCCGGCACGCGGGCCCTGGCTGCATCCAGCCCGGCGTCGAGCTTGCGCCAGTAGGCTTCGCCCGCGCCGGGGCGGCCGGTGGCGCGGGCCACAGTTTCCATCACGCGGCGCATGTCGGCGTGGGTCTTGGCGTCGAGCGCCAGCACCTTCAGGCCCAGGCGCTCCAGCGGCTCTGCGGCGCGGCTGCGAGGGCGCAGCAGCACCAGGTCGGGCTTGAGCGCGAGGATGCGTTCGACGTTCGCGTCGTCGATGCCTCCCACCTGCGGCAGCCCCTTCACCGAGGCCGGCCAGTTGGCATGGCGGTCGATGCCCACCAGCCGGTCGCAGGCGTCGAGGGCGCAGACGGTCTCGGTCAGCGAGGGCATCAGCGACACGATGCGCTTTGCCGGCGCCTGCAGCTCGACCGTGGTGCCGCGGTCGTCCTCCAGCCGGATGCCGGCGCCGTGGGATGCCGCGGCGCCGAGGCCCAGGGCCACGAAGGCGGCGGCCTTCGCGACCTGGCGGGCGGCCATGAAAGGGGAGAACGGGAAGGGCTGCAGGCTGGAGGGGTTCATCGGAACGGAGCGGGCATCGTCGGCGCGCCGGCTATTGTCGTCGCGGTGGGCGCGGGTGAAAGCGCCGCGCCGCTTCTTCTCCGGCGCTGGCGTCCTGCACCTCGCGCAGCACGCCGCGAAGTGCCGCATTGCCCGCGCGCGCGGCCGCCTCATCGCTCGGCGCGAGGAGTTTGAGGGCGATCGATGCGATAGACGAAATGCGCGGTGCCGTCGATCGGGTTGTCGGGCGTGAGCGGACCTTCGGCCACGCGATGGAAACCGGCGCGCTCCAGCACGCGAGAAGAGGCTGCATTGGCGGCCGACACAGGCACCACGATGCAGGGTGCGGCAGGGTAGTCGCGCCATGTGGCATCGACCAGCGTGCGGATCATCGCCGCGCCCAGGCCACGCCGCAGCGCATCGGGCTCGCCGATGAAGTAGTCGATGCTCAGCGCCGGGCCCGGCACATCCACGAGCGGCGAGAGCTCGTCGATGTAGCCGGGGTTGTCCTCGAAGGTGTAGCGCTGCACGAGGCCGAAGTCGCGGCCTTCGGCGGAGGCGATGTAGATCTCGGCCGGATCGGTCCCGTCCACCGACGGGCCGAAGTCGCGCTCGATGGCTTCCTGCGATGTCTCGTGGTTCCACCAGCGTGCCACGTGCGGCTCACTGAGCCAGCGCGACAGCATCGCGAAGTCGGCATGCAGGAGCCGGCGCAGCGTGATCGGTGCGTCGGCCCTGGACATGCCTTCAGTTCTTCATACTGTGGACCAGGGAGGCCAGCGCCGACGAGATGAAGACCGCCACGATGAAGCGCAGCCAGCCCGACTTGCGCTGCACGATGTTGCTGATGGTGACGGCGCCCGTCATCAGCCAGATCAGCGGGCTGGTTCCCGAGAGGAAGACGCTGACGACGTAGAGGGCCTGCAGCATCATGCTGGCGACCCAGCCGATCCGAGAGAGGGCGCCCGGTGCTTGCTTTGCAGCCGGCGCGGCAGCGGGTTGCGCCGCGGCGGGCGCGCGCGCCGGCGCCGGGCTGGCCGCGACCGGTTGCGGGCGTGCCGCTTCGCGTTGCGCCTTCTTTTCTTCCGCGATCTGCTCGGCGGTTTTCTCCAGCACCGGCGCAGCCGCTTCCGCCGGCTGCCACCACGCCGGCCAGGGCGCCTTGCCTGCGGCGGACTGCTTGCGGAATTCGCCCGCACCGAGCCTGCGCTGCGATGCATGCGTCTTCGGCGCGGCGCTGCCTTCATGCTTCGCGGCCAGCGCGCGCACGCGCTGCAGGTAGGGCTCGCCACGCGCCGCGTCGGTCATCGCGATGAAGTTGGCATAGCCGCGCAGCGCGCCGATCACGTCGCTGTTGCCGTTCCATTGCAGGCCCTGCGGCCCGTGGCGCTCGGCCTGGTGCAGCACCGCGCGGAAGCGCCGCAGGGTGTCGCGGTCGACCGAGAGCTTGTCGTTGACGACGATGCCCGTCACGTGCTGCTGGCGGTGCCTGCGCATCACCTGCTGCTTGTCGGGGTGCAGCGTGAGGCCCTCGCTGGCCACGATCTGCTTCACGCGCCACAGCAGCTTGGCGGTATCGCGGCTGTGCTCGGGGCCGACGGAAAAGGTCAGGTCGTCCGCATAGCGCGTGTAGTGGAAACCCAGCTTCGCCGCGCTCGCGGCCAGCCGTGCGTCGAGCCGGCGGCACAGCAGGTTGGTGATCATCGGGCTGGTGGGCGCGCCCTGCGGCAGCACGCGCTCACCGCGCGCGACGAAGTAGCGGCTGCCGTCGAGCTGCACCTCGTCGGTCGGCGCCTCGGTGCACACCAGCGCCAGCAGGCTCGCCACCTGCGACGAGTAGCCGAGCTGGCGGAACACGCCGCGCACGCGGCGCATGCCGATGGAGGGGAAGAAGTCCTTCAGGTCGAGGTTGATGACCACGTCGCGGCCCACGTGCGGCGCGGCGTTGGTGAGGATCGAGCGGCCCGGCATGAAGCCGTGCGCGGCCTCGTGCACCGGCATCTTCGCGAGGATGTTGTCGAGCACCCAGTACTGCGCGCGCTTCAGCCGCGGCATGGGTGCGGAGATGTGGCGCTCGCCGCCGCTCTTCTTGGGCATGGTGAAGCGCTGGTAGTGGCTCACGCTCGACACCTCGCGGTGCCACGCCAGGAAGCGCAGCTCGCCCAGTCCGATGCCCATGGCCTGCGCGAGATCGCTGGCGTGGTCCAGCGCGGGCAGGGCGTTGCGTGCCAGCGCCTGGCTGTCGCTGTGCGCGTCGTTGAGGCCGCCCGAGACGCCGTCGCCCACGTACAGCAGCTCGCGCTGGCGCCGCTCGTGCCATGTCAGGGCGCGCGCGTKGCGGCCCTGTGCGGCGCGCTGGCGGGTTTCCTCGCGGCGTTCGCGGGCACGGGCCATGCGCTCCTTGCGCATGGTCTTCAGGGCCCGGTCGCGGTCCTCGATGCCGCGCAGCTCATCGCCGAGCTTTGACAGCGCCGTCTGCAGCTCGCCTTCGCGGCGGATCAGCTGTTCCTCGACCGTGGGCTGCGCCGTCTCGTGCGGCCAGAAGCCCAGGCGCTGCATTTCCTCGAGGACGACTTCCTGCTTGGAACTCTTGCGGATGCGCTCGTACAGCTCCTCGCGGGTGAGCGCCGAGTCGGGAATGGAGGATGAAGAAGAGGCGGGAGACTGCATGGTCATGGCGCTGCGCCACCGGCCGATGCACTGCTGCGGGAGAAAGATGCGAACGAAGCGGGAATCTCGTCGAAGAGCCTCGGGACTGGAGGGCTCCACTCGACGCCGGATGGCCATGGTGACGCCGATGAGCTTCGAGGAAGCCGCACTGTTGTCGCGTCACCATGGCCATCCGGCACAGTGAAGAGACGTCCAGTGACGCTTGGGAAGTGCTGTATGCGAGGGCGGCGATACGCCGACCGGATTGCAAGAGCCTTCCCGCTCCGTTCGCAAAAAGCAGTGTATCAGCCGATGTGGGCGGTGGTCCTTTCCTGATCGGTCGATGTCGCTGCCGGGTTGGCCGACAGGCGCAGCGCGAGCATGTGCTCGCACGGTCCCCTGGTCATGCGGTGGCGAATGAAATGGCTGCACTGGCATTCGCCCGAGGCCACGCGCTGGTCGGCGTCGAGCTGCAGGCTCATGAAGTACTCGCGCTGCCCGGCGGCGCCTTTGCACTTGCCGCTGAGCGAGATGCCGCCATCGGAGCGTGCCTGCGTCTTCACGCTTGCGATGCGGCGCGCGCGCACCAGCTCGGTCGCGGCTTCCTCCTCTGGGCTGGCGTAGCGCAGCTTGTCCATGGGCAGCGGCTCGCGGCTGAGCTCGCGCAGCCGCCACACGCCGTGCGCGATGTCGTACACCACGCGGCCCGCCTGCACGTAGCCGCCGAGCGCGGCATCGACCGTGAGCGTCGAAAGCCCGGTGGCGGCAGCCAGCTCTGCCGTGGTGGCGCGCCAGCGCTCGCCCAGTGCCACGAACACGCGCAGCAGGCTGTCCTGGTCGACGGTGTGGCGCGGCTGCAGCAGCTCGAAGTGGCCGTTGCGCGACCAGTCGTTGGCGGTCCAGCCCGAGAGGCCGAGCGTGAATTCCATGTCGGGCATCTGCGCGACCCAGAAGCTGGGCATGCCCGTGCCCAGCAGGTGCACGGTGAAGCCCTGCGCCACCGGCACCAGCCGCTCGAGCTGCAGCAGGCGGCGCCGGCCCCACACGCGGATGTCGATGTCGGAGGTGGCGCTGTGCGTGGAGCGCGGACACACCAGCTCGTGGCCCCAGGGCTCGAACACGATGCGCACCGGCTGCCCCGGCCGCAGCACGAAGCGCAGCGAGCGCGGCCCCACGCGTTCCTTGCGCCGGCGCAGCACCAGGCAGATGTTGTGGATGTCCATCGGGTGAAGCTGCAGCCGCTGAGCGGGCAGCAGCATCGCGCTGCTCACCTGCAGGAAGCCGCGCACCCAGCTGTCGGGCACGTCGATCTTCGGCTCGTGGAAGGCCGGGTCGTTGTCGCTCTGAACCTGGAAGCCGCCGGGGTCGATGGCCAGCCGGGTCGTCTTGTAGTCGCGGATCTTCTGGAACTCGTCGTACAGCGACTCCGAATAGTCGACGTTGGTGGTGCCATAGGCATGGTCGCTCACCCGGTCGAAGATGTCGTGGCTGCACGAGAACATGCCGTAGCTCGACTCGTCCTGGCTGAAGCACTCGAAGAACACGCGGTCGGGGTGCACCGTGATGACCGGGTCGAGCACAAACCACGCCTCGCGGTTGACCTTGTAGAGGTGGTCGAAGTAGCGCTTCTGCGCGCTCATGAAGGGCTGCAGCAGCGTCTGTTTGCGCTTGCGCAGCTCGGCCAGCTCCTTGCTGATGGGCTCCATCTGCGCCTTCAGCGCGTCGCTGCGCGCCATGAACTGCGCGAGCAGCTCGCCTTCCTGCCCGGCCAGCCATTCGAGGTACGCGCTCTTGTCGCGCGGCTTGAAGCGCAGGTCGCCCACCACCACGTCGTGCAGCGCCGACATGCCTTCGCGGAACGGCAGGTGGCGGTTGATGTCGGCGACGAAGTGCACCGGCGCGCGCAGCGTGTCGGGCGCGAACTGCAGCGCGGTGCTGTTGGCCGTGTGCTGTGCGCCCGAATGGCCGAAGTAGCGGTACTGGAATCTCATGCGGCGGGCCCTCCGGTCAGGGCGGAGGAAGAGGGCGGCGGCGCGCGGCGCGGCGCAACGGCACGCACCGGCGCGGTCTGCAAGGGGTTGTCCAGCCCGGGGAAGGCGGCCTGGATGCTGCGCAGCCCCGCCACGTACTGCGCGCGCTCGGTGATCGCGCCGGTCACGGCCTGTCGCGCGAACACGCGCGCGACGATGCGCGCGATGTCCTCCGAGTGCATCGCCTGCGCGGCCAGGAACTCCATGACGCGTGCCTTGGCCAGCCGGCCCCGATTGGCCTGCGAGAGCACGCTGAGGAAATAGGGCTCCAGCCGCGCGAGCACCTCGGCATTGCGGCTCGCGGCCGAGGCCAGCCAGTTGGTCACGAAGAGCTGCATGCCCGGCGAGGGATGCTGGCTGAGCTGCAGCATGTAGGTGGTGACGTCGGTCACGTCGAAATGCGTGGTGAGCAGTTCGCGGCCCAGGCGCTGGGCGCCCGCGTCCTTGTGGTCGCACAGGCGCACGAGCAGCGCGGGCGTCCACAGGCTGGATTCGCCCTGGGCGCCGAACCACTGGCGCGCCCAGTCACGCGCGTCGTCCCAGCGGCTGTCGAAGATGCGCAGCGCGTCGCCGAGCTCGGCGAGCGTGCGTTCCGGCCTGGTGGCCAGCTGCCCGGTGGCCCACTGGCGCGCGGCGGCGGTGTCGACCAAGCCGAGGCTCGCGGTCTGCAGCACGCTGAAGCCGAGCGCATCCTGTTGCGGCAGCAGCCATGCGCCGAGGCGCTGTGCGCCCTTGCTGCGCGCTTCGAGCAGGCGCAGCGTCACGGCGGGCTCGCCACGGCGCGTGTGCTCGGCCAGCGGACCGCACAGCCACTGCAGCAGCGAATCGAACACGCCCTCGGCGGTTTCGGCGCGGAACAGTTCGTCGCGCAGCAGCGGCATCAGCGCGGCGGCGAAGGCCGGGTGCGCGGGCAGCAGTTGCGCCAGGCGCGGCGCGACCGCGGCGCGCACGACCGGCATCGGGCTGCTGCAGAAGGCGGCGAAGAGTTCGGGCTGGGTGACCAGCGACTCGTCGGGCAGCGAAGTGAAGAGCCTCACGCCGGCGCCGCGCAGCCGCTCGTCGTCGGACTGCAACAGCCGCGTGAGCACGCTCACCGGCAGGCCCTGCACCGAGGCCGGATGCAGCAGCAGCCATTCGGCGGCGGTGCGCACGACGTCGGGGCTCGCATGATCGAAAAGCGCCAGCAGCCTGTCGAGCGGCGCCTTGGCCGCAGCCGTGCGCAGCAGGCCCTGCAGCGCCCACTGCAGGTTCTCGCAGATGGCGTCGAGTTGCGGCTGCGCGGCATCGCAGGCCGACAGCCACGAGAGCAGTTCCAAGGCCAGCGCATCGAGCGTCGAAGGATTCGGCGCGGCGGCCTGCAGCAGCAGGCGCGAGGCGCGGCGCACTTCGGCATGCGTTGAGGTCAGCAGCATCAGCAGCAGGTCGACCTGCTGGCTGTAGAGGCCCGGGTCCTGCCCGATGTATTCGAGCGCGAGCGTGCGCGCCTCGGCCAGCGGCGAGTCCAGCAGCGCGGGCAGCCAGGGCAGGGCGGCTTCGCCCGCGGCGATGCGCTGGCGCGCGATACCGAGCGCGAAGCGCGCCGTGTCGTCCCAGGTGCAGGCCAGCAGTCGCCAGACCGTCGGCGCTTCGAGCGCTTCGCAGAAGGGCTTGTTGTCCTGCAGCGCGCGGGCGGCGAAGGCGTGCACCGCCGCGCATCGGCCCTGCTGCATCAGCTGCAGCAGCGCCTGCGGATGGCGGTCCCAGCGCTCGGGCCAGGCTTCGGTTCGGTTCAGGCGCCGCGTGGGCAGCGGCGTGCCGCGGCGCCACTGCAGGCCGCCGCGCTGCGCTTCCCATTCGGGGTCGTGGCGGTGCAGCAGCTGCATCAGCACCAGCCAGCGGCTGTAGGGGCCGGTGTGCCAGCTGCGGGGCTCGGGCGTCCAGCGCGATTCGCGCTGCTGGCCTGCGGTGCCGGCTTCGGCGTCGTCGGCCGCGAGCAGCACGCCCATGGCGAGCCGCAGCCAGTCGGCCTCATCGGCCGCGCCTGCAAGGGCGAGCCTGCGCAGGTTGCGCCAGGTGCGGCGGCGCAGGTAGTCGCGTGTGCGCTGACTGTAGGCGAGGCGGCTGTCGGGCCGCACGATTTCCTTGGCGATTTCGACGTAGCGGCCGTTGACCTGCGCCCAGCGCCCGCCGGTGCGGAAGGCTGCGCGCTGCGTCTCCAGGCGTTGGTGCAGCACGCCGAGCAGGGCGTAGTCACCCGCGAACTCCGCGCCCTTGTACAGGCGCCGCCAAGCGCGGAAGCTGCCGGCCGCGAGCTGCAGCGTCGGCGCGATCTGGAGCAGCGCGGCATGCGCCAGCCCGTCGGCGCAGCGGCCTTCGAGCAGAGACAGGTCGAAGAGCTGCTCGACCCAGACGGCGTACTTCAATCCGTTCCATGGCGCCGGGTCGGCCAGATGCTGCTGCAGCAGCGGCATGGCCTGCGCGACGGGCACTTCGCCCATCGCGGCCCAGGCGCGCCGCAGAGGCGCGGGCCAGTCGTC
>NZ_JASMRZ010000129.1 GCF_030462475.1 Variovorax sp. CAN15 | reverse complement strand
CGGGCGGATGTTTCCGCTGCGGCTGGTGCCGGCCATGCGCTCGGACGACACCACGCTCACGCTGCACGCGGTGCGCGCGGACATGGGCATCGCCTACATGCCCACGTGGCTGATCGACGACGACATCGCGCAGGGACGGCTGCTGCGGCTGCTGCCGGACTTCGAGGCCACGCCGGTGACGCTCTTCGCGGTCTACACGAGCCGGCAGTACATGGCACCCAAACTGCGTACTTTCATCGACTTCATGGGCGAGCGGCTGGGCCCGCCGGCGGCGAGCCAGGGCAAGCCGCGCGGCACGCTGAACGCTTCCTGAAGAACGCACCTTTTCGGGGCAAGGTCATGCATGCGCGGCTAAAGTCCTGAGCTCTCCGGGAGACCTCGCTCTTGTTCCGATTCTTCGAAAAACTCCTTCATCCCTACCCTGCAGCCGAGCCCTCGATGCCGCCGCAGGGCTTCTTCGCCTTCCTATGGGCCTGCACGCACGGTGTGCGCGGCAAGATCGCGGTGATGGCGGTGCTCACCGCCGCCATGTCGATCTTCGAGGCGGCGCTGTTCGCCATCCTCGGGCGCATCGTCGACTGGCTCGCGGGGCAGGAGCCTTCGCGCCTGTGGCAGGACCGCGGCAACACGCTCATGTGGCTGGCCGCCTTCCTGGTGATCAGCATCGGGGTGGTGGCGCTGCAGACCATCGTGAAGCACCAGACGCTCGCGGTGAACCTGCCGATGCGCCTGCGCTGGAACTTCCACCGGCTGATGCTGGGCCAGAGCATGGCCTTCTACCAGGACGAGTTCGCCGGCCGCATCACGGCCAAGGTGATGCAGACCGCACTGGCGGTGCGCGACACCATCTTCGTGCTGGCCGACGTGCTGGTGGCCATGGGCGTGTACGTGGCCACCATGATCATCCTGGTGGGCGTGCTCGACGCGCAGCTGGTCTGGCCCTTCCTGATCTGGCTGGCGCTGTACATCGGCTCGCTCGTGTACTTCGTGCCGCGCCTGGGCAAGGTCGGCAAGGCGCAGGCCGACGCCCGCGCGCTGATGACCGGCCGCGTGACCGACGCCTACACCAACATCGCGACCGTCAAGCTGTTCTCGCATACGCAGCGCGAGGCCGGCTTCGCGCGCGACGCGATGCGCGAGTTCATGAAGACGGGCTACGGCCAGATGCGGCTTGTGAGCGCCTTCGAGATCGTCAACCACACGCTGAGCATGGGCCTCACGGCCGGCATGGCGGGCGTGGCGCTGTGGCTGTGGTCGCACGGCGCGGTCGGCATCGGCGCCGTGGCGGCGGCCACCGCGATGGCGCTGCGGCTGCAGGGCATGTCGCACTGGATCATGTGGGAGATGACCAGCCTGTTCGAGAACATCGGCACGGTGCAGGACGGCATGAAGACGCTGTCGCGCCCGCGCACCGTGCTCGACGCGGCCGATGCCAGGGCGCTCGAAGTGCCGCGCGGCGAGGTGCGCTTCGAGCACGCGAGCTTCCGCTACGGCGACGCGGGCCGCCGCGTGATCGACGACCTGACGCTGACGGTGAAGCCCGGCGAGAAGATCGGCCTGGTCGGCCGCTCGGGCGCGGGCAAGTCGACGCTGGTGAACCTGCTGCTGCGCTTTCACGACCTGGAAAGCGGCCGCATCCTCATCGACGGACAGGACATCGCGCACGTCACGCAGGACTCGCTGCGCGGCCACATCGGCATGGTCACGCAAGACACCTCGCTGATGCACCGCTCCGTGGCCGACAACGTCGCCTACGGCCGGCCCGATGCCACCAAGGAGCAGATCGAGGCGGCAGCCCGGCGCGCGGAGGCGCACGACTTCATCCAGACGCTGGGCGACGCGACCGGCCGTCGCGGCTACGAAGCGCACGTGGGCGAGCGCGGCGTGAAGCTCTCGGGCGGCCAGCGCCAGCGCGTGGCCATCGCGCGCGTGATGCTGAAGGACGCGCCGATCCTGCTGCTCGACGAGGCCACCAGCGCGCTCGACTCCGAAGTGGAAGCCGCCATCCAGCAGAGCCTCTACACGCTGATGGAAGGCAAGACGGTGATCGCGATCGCGCACCGGCTCTCGACCATCGCGGCGATGGACCGGCTGATCGTGCTCGACGAAGGCCGCGTGGTGGAAGAAGGCGACCACCGCACGCTGATGGCCCAGGGCGGGCTCTACGCGCGGCTGTGGGCGCACCAGAGCGGCGGCTTCCTCGGCGACAGCCTGGAAGAGGACGAGGCGCTGCGCGCCTGATCGGCTCCTTCCCCTTCAGGTCGGTAAGGCGCCGGCCTCGTACTGCGCAACGAACTCGCCCGATGGCGGGATCGGCTTGATGATGTCGATCAGCACCCCGTTCGGGTCGCGCGTGATGAAGTGGCGCTGGCCGAAGGCCTCGTCGCGCAGCGGCAGCAGGATCGGCAGGCCGGCGGCCTTCAGCCGGTCGTGCACCGCGTCGGGGTCGTCCACTTCGAAGTTCAGCAGCGTGCCCCCCGCCACCTGCCCGCGCGCGGCCGCCGGGATGGTTTCGTGCCGGCCGTCGAGCACGGCGAGGTTCACCGAGGGCTCGTCCGCCAGTTGCAGGTGCACGTACCAGTCGCTCGTGAAGAGCGGCGCGAAGCCGAAGTGCGTCTTGTAGAAATCCGCCGTTCCGGCAACGTCGTTGGTCATGAGAACGGGGTAATAGCTCGTCACTTTCACGGTAGGTCCTTTCATTTAACATACAGCCTGCATGTAAATTGAATATAACTTACAGACAGACTGCATGTAAATGAGCAAGACCACATCGGCAACAGTCAGAAGCAACCGCGAACGCACCGAAACCACCCGCCTCGCCCTGCTGGACGCGGCGCGCGCCCTCTTCGTCGGCAAGGGCTACGGCGACACCTCCACGCCCGAGATCGCGGTGGCCGCGGGCATCACGCGCGGCGCGCTGTACCACCACTTCGTCGACAAGCGCGACCTGTTCCGCCAGGTGCTGCAGCGTGAAAGCCAGGCCGTCGCGGCCGACATCGAGGCCGCCGCGCCCGAGCAGCTCTCCCCGCGCGAGGCGCTGCTGGAGGGCAGCAAGGCCTACTTGAACGCGATGACGGCGCCGGGCCGCACGCGGCTGCTGCTGATCGACGGGCCCGCCGTGCTCGGCATGGAAGAAATCATGGCGCTGGACGACACCACCTCGGCCGCGTCGCTGCGCCAGGGCCTGGAGCGCGCCGGCGTGGGCAAGGACGAAGCCTCGCTCGACGCCCTCACGCCCTTGCTCTCGGCCGCCTTCGACCGCGCCGCGCTGGCCATCGACGCGGGCGCGGACGCCGAGGAAACCCGCGCCGCGATGCTGTGGCTGCTGGAGCGCGCGCTCGGCGCCCCTCGTAAACGCTGACAGCCCTCTTCCTGCCCTGCGCTTCGCACCCACCTACAGCACGCGCCGCCCCCTGCCGACACCCGGACCGCGATGCCCACGCGATGCTGGATTCATCTTCAACACAGAGGAGTCCTCGCGTGAATTCCATCATCTACATCGTCGGTCTGGTCGTGGTGGTCGTTGCCGTGCTTTCGTTCTTCGGCCTTCGCTGATCCCGACCCTTGCACATCCCATGAAACGGGGCCGCTCGCGGCCCCGTTCTTCGTCGTGGCCGGCCGGAACGTGCCGGGCATAATTTGCGCGGCCTTGCCCTGTGCCGGGCCTCGATGACTCATACAGATACAGACTGGCTGCGAAGGGACCCTGTTGACCAACACCGCGCTGCGCGACCCCGCCTTTACGGACGCGGTGATCACCGAGGCGATCCGATGGACCGAGCAGAACGGTCCGCTCGACGACGCACAGGCCCTGCGCACCGCGGCCTCCCGCACAGCCGATTCCCATCGCCAGGTCACCGAGCGCGCGCTGCTGCTCGGCGAGCGCATCGGCCTGCAGCCTGAACTCGCGCGGGCGCGGCAGTGGGCGCCGTGGGTGCTGATCGGCATTTCGGCGCTGATCGTCTTGGCCGGCCTCGGGCTCGCGGGCAACGTGGTCGGCGGCGAGCGCCACATCAACGTGATCGTCGCGCTCGCGAGCCTGCTGGGGCTGCATGCGCTGACGCTGCTGCTCTGGCTCGTCGGGCTGTGGCTGCCGCTCGGCTCCTTCAACACCGCGTCGCTGGGCTGGATCTGGCTGTCGCTCACCGCGCGCGTGGCCGGCGGCAAGCGCGGACAGGCGCCGGTGCTGGTGCGCGCGGCCACCGGGCTGCTGTCGCGCGCGAAGCTGCTGCCCTGGTCCTTCGGGCTCGTGAGTCACGGCATCTGGTCGCTGTCGTTCGCGGTGGTGCTGGCCGCGATGCTGTTCGCGCTCGCGTTCCGCAGCTACACGCTGAGCTGGGAGACGACGATCCTGGAGCCTGAATTCTTCGTGCGCGCAGTGCAGGCACTCGGGTGGGCGCCGGCGAAGCTGGGCTTTCCGGTGCCCGATGCCGCCACGGTGATGGCCGCCCCTGGCGCCGCCAGCACCGGCGGGCAGCGCACCTGGGCACTGTGGCTCACCGGCTGCATCGTGGTCTACGGACTGCTGCCGCGCCTTGCGCTGGTGCTGCTGAGYGCGGGCATCCTGCGCAGCCGCCGCAAGGCGCTGCAGCCCGACTGGCACGAGGCCTACTACCGCAAGCTGCTGGCCCGCTTCGCCGCGATGGCGCCGGCCGCCATCGTCGATGCCGACCCGGGCCGCCTGCGCGGCGCCATGCCCTTGAGCCTGCCGGCTTCGGAACTGCACGACGCCCTCTTCGTCCTCGGCTTCGAGCTGCCACCCGACATGCCCTGGCCGCCGGCCGCACTCCCCGCTGAAGTTGCCGCACAGGCACTGCGCATCGACGGCAGCGCCCCCGCGCGCCGCGCCCTGCTCGACCAGCTGGCCCGGGTCCATCCACGCACGGTGCTGATGGTCTGCCATGCCGCCTCCAGCCCMGACCGCGGCACCGAGCGCTTCCTGCGCGAGGTGCTGGCGCATTGCGGCGAATGCCGCCTGTGGCTGGCCGACTCGCCCGATGCCAACGCCACGCAGCGCTGGCTCGACTGGCTGCGCGACACCGGCCTGGAGCGCATCACCGCCAGCGACCGCCTGGACGCTGCCCTGTCCGAAAGCGCCATCGCCCCATGACGCAGCAGCAACAACAGCCCATCCGCATCGCCGTCGTCGGCCACACCAACGCGGGCAAGACTTCGCTGCTGCGCACGCTCACGCGGCGCATCGGCTTCGGCGAGGTGTCGCAGCGCCCCGGCACCACACGCCATGTCGAATCGGTCGATCTCGACGTGAACGGCGAAGCCGCCGTGCGCTTCTTCGACACGCCCGGACTGGAAGACGCCGTCGCCCTGCGCGAGCACCTTGCCGCCGGCTTCGACGCGCAGGCGACGCCGCCGGAGCGCATCCGCCAGTTCCTGCGCGGACCCGAAGCGCATGGCGTGTTCGAGCAGGAGGCCAAGGTGCTGCGCACCATGCTCGACATCGACGCCGCCTTCCTGGTCATCGACGTGCGCGAGCCGATGCTGCCCAAGTTCCGCGACGAGATCGAGCTCCTCAACTCCTGCGCGAGGCCGGTGCTGCCAGTGCTCAACTTCGTGCGCGATGCGGCCAGCCGTGAGCCGGCGTGGAAGGAACTGCTCTCCGCCTACGGCCTGCACGTGCAGGTGCGCTTCGACGCGGCGGCTCCTTTCGTCGGCGCCGAGCAGGACCTGTACGACGACCTCGCCACGCTGCTGCGCGATCGCCGCGAGCTGCTGCGCGGCGTGGCCGATTCGCTGGCCGCCGAGGCCGCGCGCCGGCGCGAATCCGCGTGCTCGCGCATCGCAAGCCTGCTGGTCGATGCCGCAGCGGTGCGCCGCACGGTGCCGTCCACCGAGTTCGCCGACGAAGCGCGCCGCAAGGCGCTCGTCGCCGCGCTGCAGAAGGACGTGTTCGACAAGGCGCAGCGCTGCACCGACGACCTGCTCGCGCTCTACGGCTTTCGCCAGGGCGATGCCGACGAGGCCCCTTTGCCGATCATCGAGGGCCGCTGGACGCTGGACTTCTTCAGCCCCGAGGCGATGAAGGACGCCGGCCTGCGCCTGGGCAAGGGCGCCGTCATCGGCGCAGCGGTGGGCGTGGTGGCCGACCTCGCGGTGGCCGGCATCTCGCTCGGCGCGGGCGCGGCGCTGGGTGGCGCCATCGGCGGCGCGGTGTCGCAGGGCCTCGGTCCGCTCGGGCGCAAGATTGCCAACAAGCTGCGCGACGTGCACGAACTCACCGTGGAAGACGGCGTGCTGTTCACGCTGGCCGCGTGGCAGCTGAAGCTCACGCAGGCGCTGGAACTGCGCGGCCATGCGGCCACGCAGCGCATCGCAACCGAATCGCCCGAGGACGGCGACGCGCCCACGCGCGCCGCCGCCGCGGCGGTGCGCGGCGCTCAACCGGCGCGCAACCATCCCGAATGGGAAACCACCGGCATCTCGTCTCGCAGCTTCTGGCGCCCGTCGCCGCAGCGCGAGGCATTGGTGACGGAGCTGTCGATCGCGCTGCAGCGCGCCTTCGACGCAACGCCCTAGTTCGCCAGCGCCTGCAGCCGCGCATAGTCGCCCGGCCGCGCGCCCAGCTGCTCTGGCGTCGAGCGCCTGACGACCCGCTCCTGGAACAGCTGCCGGTTGGCCGGCGACACGGTCATGCCCTTGTCGCGCAGGAACTTCTCGTCTTCCAGCTCGCCGGCGATCACGCCGACGTTGGTCCACTTCGCGGTGTCCACCAGCACCTTCTCCACCATCGCCTGCTGCTGCGGGCTCAGCCTGCCCCACGCGGCCTTGCCGATGACGATGCCCAGCGTGTCGTAGACATGCGCGGTCAGCAGCACGTACTTCTGCACCTCGTAGAGCTTCTTCGACTTGACGATGTCCAGCGGGTTTTCCTGCGCCTCCACCTCGCTCTTCTTGAGCGAGCCGTACAGGCTCATGAAGGGCAGCGTCACCGGCTTGGCGTCGACCGAGGTGGCGAAGAGCTGGTAGGCCGCGGCGGTCGGAACGTACAGGCGCAGGTCGCGGAAGTCCTCGGGCCTGGCCAGCGGTTTGGCGGAGGTGACCTGGCGCGCGCCGTAGTAGACGGAGGCGACCATGCGGTTGCCGCTCTTCTCGTTGTAGCCCTTCATCAGCTCGGCCAGCAGCGGGCTCGCCAGGTACTTGCGCATGTGGTCGAGGTCCTTGAAGGCGAAGGGATAGCTCCCCAGGCTCAGCGGCGGATAGCCCTCGGCCAGCGTGGCCTGCCCCACGTAGGCGATCTGCATCGAGTCGTTGGCCAGCATCAGCGGAAAGTCGCCCTCCTGCCCCAGCTTGGAGGAAGGCACCACTTCGATCTTGATCTTGCCTTCGGACTGCTCGGCGATCTTGCGCGCCGCCAGCTCGGCCTGCTGGTGGAAGATGCTCGAAGGCTCGTAGACGTGGCCCCACTTGAGCTGCAGCACCTGCGCATGGGCAGCCACCGCTCCCGCGAACGCCATGCAGAGAAAAACACCGGCGCGGCGCCACGGCAACAAGCTTTTCATCGACTCTCCCTCGGGTTGAGAACAGCCCGGCCACATGCAAGATCGAAGCCATGCGGCAGGCGGGTGCCAGGCAACATGTCCGGCGCGGGGATCGTAAGTATTTGAAACCTTATTCGTAACCGGGTTTGCCCGACTGCGGCCCGCGCGCCTACGATGCCTGCACGAGCCGAACCTTCCGGCAGCTCGCGCACCCACAACAAGACCCACATCCCATGTCCGAATCAAAGTTCGAGCCAGACGACAACGACGGCAACGCCAACGCAGGCATGCGCAAGGGCCTCACCAGCTACGGCGACCGCGGCTTCTCGCTCTTCCTGCGCAAGGCCTTCATCAAGGGCGCGGGCTTTACCGATGCCGCGCTCGACCGGCCGGTGGTCGGCATCGCCAGCACCGGCAGCGCCTACAACCCCTGCCATGGCAACGCGCCGCAGCTCATCGAAGCCGTGAAGCGCGGAGTGATGCTCGCGGGCGGGCTGCCGATGGAGTTTCCGACCATCTCGGTGCACGAGAGCTTCGCCGCGCCGACCAGCATGTACCTGCGCAACCTGATGGCGATGGACACCGAGGAGATGGTGCGTGCGCAGCCGATGGACGCGGTGGTGCTCATCGGCGGCTGCGACAAGACGGTGCCGGCGCAGCTCATGGGTGCGGCATCGGCCGGGCTGCCGGCGATCCAGCTCATCACCGGCTCGATGCTCACCGGCAGCCATCGCGGCGAGCGCGTAGGCGCCTGCACCGACTGCCGCCGCTACTGGGCCCGGTACCGCGCGGGCGAGATCGACGCGGAGGAAACCGCCGACGTCAACAACCAGCTGGTGGCGAGCGTGGGCACCTGCTCGGTCATGGGCACGGCCAGCACCATGGCCTGCATTGCCGAGGCTCTGGGGATGACGGTGCCGGGCGGGGCCACGCCGCCGGCGGTCACGGCCGACCGCATCCGCATCGCCGAGCAGACCGGCGCGCAGGCGGTGCGGATCGCGCGCGAGCGCCTCACCATCGACAAGGTGCTGACGCCCGCCGCCTTCGAGAACGCGATGCGCGTGCTGC
>NZ_JASMRZ010000128.1 GCF_030462475.1 Variovorax sp. CAN15 | reverse complement strand
CCGAGACGTTCATGCCGATGAAGCCGCAGGCGCCGGAGAGCACCGCGCCCACGATGAAGCCGGCGGCGGTGGTGAGGTCGAGGAACACGGCGATCAGGATCGCGAGCACGATGCCGACGACGGCGATCGTGCTGTATTGCTTGGCGAGGTAGGCCGAGGCGCAGAGCGTGCCGCTGGACCGCCGCCAGGAACAGAAGCTGTGGGACGCCTTCCGCGCCCCAATCGACGAGGCCTTCAACCGCAAGACCGCCGAGCGCGAAAAGGCGTCGGCCGCCATGAGCGAACACGATCGCAATGTGCTCGAGGCGTCCAAGGCGCTCGACGCGGCCAATGCCGGCGGCGATGCGCAGAAGATCCGTGCCGCCATCGCCCGCCTCGAAGGCGCGCTGCGCGGCGAGGCGCCGCCGCCCCCGCCGAAGGCCGACGGTCCGTCGGTCGGTGCGACCGAGGTCGTGGCGCCGGGGCAGGCCGCCGCCGAATTCAGTGAAAGCGCTGAACAAGCGCCGAGCCCGAGCGACGCGGAAGCATTGCCCGGCATGCCCGCCGATGCAGCCGCGGCGCCCGCCGCTTCGGCCGACCTCGTGGCACCCGCTGACGGTGCCGACGCTTCGGCACGCACCGATGGCGCGGCGCACGACGCCGGTGAAGCCGCCGCAGTGGTCGAAGCACCGGCAGCGGCGCCGAAGGCCCCGCCCAAGCCCGTCGTGGCGATGCGCGGCGACGACCGTCCGAGCAGCAAGAAGGCCGAGGCGGCGCCTGCGCGCGGTGTTGCCGGTGGCCGCTTCGGCGACCGCCGCGACGGCGGCCGTCCCGGTGCTGGTGGCCCGGGTCGCCCCGGCGGTGACCGCGGTGACCGTGGGGCCCCTCGTGGCGGCGATCGCGGTGCCCCCGGTGGCCGTTTCGGCGACCGTCCGCCGCGCGAAGATCGCGGCCCGCGCCTTGGCGATGCCGCCTTCCGCGCACAGCGCGAAGCGCTCGAACGCGCCGACCTGGCGCTGCGCAAGCTTGCCGCGCAGGCGCACGGCGAGGCCCTGACCCAGGTGCTGGGCGCCTGGGAGCAGCGCGATGCCAGCCGTCTGCCGAGCGTCCAGGAGCTGGGCCGCGCCGTCACGCCGGCGGTGCGCAGCGGCTGGTCGCAAGCCATTGGCTCCGCGCCTACGGCCGCGGCGAACGACGCCGCCGAAGCGCTGCTGCGCCTCGAAATGGCGGCGGAAGTGCCGACACCCGCCGAGCAGCTCGATGCGCGCCGTGCCCTGCAGCTCAAGCTGCTGACGAAGCGTGGTGACCCGGCTCCCTCCCAGACCTGGGGCCAGGATGCCGGCAAGGTGTTGGCTGCGGCGCACGATGCTGCCAGCGCGCGTCGCCTGCAGAACGCGCTGAAGGCGCTGCTGCGCAAGTAAGCAAGAGCGTAAAGCGGCGTTCCAGGAAACAGGCGCCCCGCGAGGCGCCTGTTTCTTTGGGGCAATGGCGGATCAGCCGAACTCAGGTCTTCTCGCCGATGCCCTGCAGCAAGGCATGGGCGCCGACGATCAGCGTGCCTGGTCGGTGACGGCGCTCGACGCCGCGGCGGCCTGGTCCTTGGACTCCATGATCTTCTGCACGCCGGCCAGCGGCACCACGGGCTGGCCTTTGAGCTTCACTCCATGGACCAGGTTGTTGCTATCAAGAAGATGGCAAACAACTGAGAACAGGCGAGCGTTCAGGGTCTTTTGGTTAAAAAGAATTCATCGAAGATCGCGAGCACTCCCGGGAAGTCGCGCGCGAAGTTCGGGCGGTTCACGAAGTAGGCCTCGCAGGCCACCGCGAAGAACTCGCTGATCGACGTGGCGCCATAGGCGTCGAGCCACGGCGCCCCGGTGCCGAAACGCTCCGCCTTGATGGTCTGCTCGCGGAAGTCGTCGTAGGCGGGGCGCAGCACGGCCAGCCACGCCTGGCGCGCCGCGCGCGAACCGCGCTGGCCCGCGAAGCCGGGCGGCAGGGGCGGGCAGCCGTTGGCGTCGCCGCCGCGCATGTCGATCTTGTGGGCGAACTCGTGGATCACCACGTTGTAGCCGCGCTCGCTGGTGATGCTGCTGGCCAGCACGTCGTCCCAGCTCAGCATGACGGGACCGCGCTCCATGGCTTCGCCAGCCACGACTTCGCCGTATTCGTGCACCACCTGCGCTTCGTCGACCACCTTGCGTCGCGCCACCACCTCGGAGCGGTGCACGACGATGCCGACGAAATCGTCGTACCAGTTCAGCCCGCCCTTCAGGTGCAACACCGGCAGGACGGCCTGCGCGGCAATGGCCAGCGCCACCTCGTTGGTGATGGTGAAGCCCTTGGCGCCATGGAATTCCTTGTCGCGCAGGAACTCGGCGGTGAGCGTGCGCAGCCGTTGGCGGTCGGCTTCAGGCAGCGCGCCGAGGAAGGTGTAACGCCGGAGCGTGGCCTGCCACGCGGCTTCGGGTATCGGGGGGAGGGCACGCAGGCGGCGCAGCCACTTGAACATTGCTGGCGGCGGCGCGGCTAGCGCAGGTCGACGCGCTGCGCACCGGCGGTCGAGAGGCACAGCAGTTGCGCGCGTGGCGGATGCGCGGCGACATCCCAGTCGCTCAGGACGATGCGGCGCAAGCCGTCGCCCATGTCGTGATCGGCGGGGCGGTGCGTGTGGCCGTGCACCAGTGCGTGGGCATTGGCCCGCTGCAGCCAGTCGCGCGCGGCTGGCGTATCGACATCGGCCCAGACCATCGACGGGTTGCGCTTGCGGTCTTCGCTCTGCACGCGCATGGACCGCGCGAGCGCGCGGCGTTCTTCCAGCGGCCGGGCGAGGAACGCGGCCTGCCACTCGGGCGTGCGCACCTGCGCGCGGAACTTCAGGTATTCGGTGTCCTCGAGGCAGAGGATGTCGCCGTGGCTCAGCAGCCAGCGCTGGGAGTGCAGCACCAGCACGGTCGGATCATCGAGCAGCGTGAGGCCGCATTGCGACGCGAAGGCGGGACCGACGAGGAAGTCGCGGTTGCCGTGCATGAAGAACACGGGCAGGCGCCGCGCGGTGCGACGCAGGAGTTCGGCGCACTGGGCCTCGAAGGTCGCTGGCTCGCCAGGCTGGGTGGCGGCATCGTCGCCCACCCACACCTCGAACAGGTCGCCGAGGATGATGAGCGCATCCGCCGGCGTGGTCTGCAGATAGCCCTGCCAGGCCTCGAAGGTGGCGGGCTCGCCGGCCTGCAGGTGCAAGTCGGAAATGAGGTCGACCGTGCGCCACGCGGGCGGCGCCACCAGCTCCGGAAAAGCCGGGTTCGCCACCGTGGTCATGCGGTTGCTGCCGCCGCGTTGCGCCGGTTGCTTGTCATTCGACGGTGACGACGGCCTTTTCGATCACGACGTCTTCGAGCGGCACGTCGTCATGGAAGCCCTTGCGGCCCGTTTTCACGGCCTTGATCTTGTCGACCACTTCGGTGCCGGCGATGACCTTGCCGAACACGGCATAGCCCCAGCCCTGGGCGGAGGGAGCGGTGTGGTTCAGGAAGCCGTTGTCGGCCACGTTGATGAAGAACTGGGCGGTGGCCGAGTGGGGCGCGCTGGTGCGGGCCATGGCCACGGTGTAGTTGTCGTTCTTCAGGCCGTTGTTGGCTTCGTTCTGGATCTCGGCGTCGGTGGGCTTTTGCTTCATGCCGGGTTCGAAGCCTCCGCCTTGCACCATGAAGCCGGGGATCACGCGGTGGAACACCGTGTTGTCGTAGTGGCCCTTCTTCACGTACGCGACGAAGTTCTCGACCGACTTCGGCGCCTTGGCTGCGTCGAGTTCAAGCGTGATCACGCCGAGGTTCTTGATGTGCAGTTCGACTTGGGGGTTGCTCATGAGAGGACTCCTACTTGAAAGGGATTACTTTGCCACCACGGTGGCGGACTTGATGGTGACGGCCTCGAGCGGCACGTTCTGCATGCCGCCCTTGTTGCCGGTGGCGACCGCGCGGATCTTGTCGACCACGTCGGTGCCGGAGACGACCTTGCCGAAGACGGTGTAGCCGTAGCCGTCGGGGTTGGGCGCGTTGAGCGAGTCGTTGTTCTTCACGTTGATGAAGAACTGCGAGGTCGCCGAGTTGGGGTTGCCGGTGCGGGCCATGGCGATCGTGTACTTGTCGTTCTTCAGGCCGTTGCTCGCTTCCAGCGGAATGGGGGCGCGCGTGGGCTTTTGCTGCAGGTCGGCCGTGAAGCCGCCGCCCTGGATCATGAAGCCGTCGATCACGCGGTGGAAGACCGTGCCGTCGTAGTGCTTGTCCTTGACGTACCGCAGGAAGTTCTCGACTGTCTTGGGCGCCTTGGCCTCGTCGAGCTCGACCACGATGTCGCCCGCCGAGGTGGCGAGCTTGACGCGCGGCGTGGCCGATTGCGCATGGGCGCCGGCGGCGAATGCGAATGCGGCGGCCAGCACGAGGGCGCCGCGACGGCTGAAACGGGAGAAGGAGTTGATCGTCAAATGAGGCTCCGTATGCGATGGAGGAACGGTGCCGCGCCGTTGACACCGTGGCGGTGCCGCGGCGGCGGCGACAGATTACTTGCTTGCGCGGCCGACCGGCTTGCGGATGACCACCGGTGCGGCGGGCAGGGCGGCCGCCTCGGCTTCGGTCTTCGAAGTGAAGATCTGGCGGATCAGCGCGAGCTTGGGCGCGACGCTGGCGTTGGTGCTGGCGAACTGTTGGGCACGCACGTATTCCTGCGCGGCCAGGCGGGCGTACACGTCGCCGAGATTTTCGTGGGCCGTGGCGTAGTTCGGGTTGAGCTTGATGGCCTGCTCGAGCGCGGCGCGTGCCTGGTCGAACTTGCTTTGCGAGGCATAGAGCGCCGCGAGGTTGTTGTAGGGCTCGGAGAGCTCGGGGAAGTCTTGCGTGAGCTGCGTGAAGGCGGTGATGGCCTCGGCCTGCTTGTTCTGCTCGGTGAGGATCACGCCGCGCAGGAAGCGCATCTGCGGGTCGCGCGGCTTGCCGGCGATGTAAGTGTCGGCCTTGGCCAGCGCCTCGTTCGACTTGCCCTGGCGCAGCAGTGCGTTCACGTCGTCGTACTCGTTCGCATGTGCGGCGGAGCCCCAGAGGCTGAAGAGCAGTGCGAAGGCAATGGAGAGTCTGGAGAAAGCGGAGTGCTTCATGAAGCCTCGACGGATTTTGGGGGGAGATGAGGGGAGCGAACTCGGGGGGCGCGGGCTTGGGGAACACCCGGACGCTACCCGACGGCGGCCGTTTATACTTGACCGGATTGTAACCGAGGGGCTATCTCGACCCCCTCGCGAACACAGTCCCGGCCACCCCTGAAAAACACCGTCTTTCGCCCGTGACGCACGTGCGCGAAACGACGTTTTCCGAATCTCATGAGTCTGCGCATCTACAACACGCTGTCGCGTGAATTGGAGGAATTCTCCCCATTGCAACCGGGACAGGTGCGCATGTACGTCTGCGGCATGACGGTCTACGACTTCTGCCATATCGGCCACGCCCGCATGATGATGGCGTTCGACGTGGTGCAGCGCTGGCTGCGCGCCAGCGGCTACGCCGTGACCTACGTGCGCAACATCACCGACATCGACGACAAGATCATCGCCCGCTCGGTGCAGCGCGGCATCACCATCCGCCAGCTGACCGACGAAGTGATCGCGGCCATGCACGAGGATATCGGTGCGCTCGGCATCGAGCCGCCCACCGTCGAGCCGCGCGCCACCGAATACGTGCCGCAGATGCTCGGCATCATCGAGAAGCTCGAGCAGAAGGGCCTGGCCTACCGCTCCGACAACGGCGACGTGAACTACGCGGTGCGCAAGTTTCCGGGCTACGGCAAGCTGTCTGGCAAGTCGCTCGACGAACTGCATGCGGGCGAACGCGTCGCCGTGCTCGACGGCAAGGAGGATCCGCTGGACTTCGTGCTGTGGAAGGCCGCCAAGCCGACCGAACCCGCCGATGCCAAATGGGAAAGCGGCTACGGAACCGGCCGACCGGGCTGGCACATCGAGTGCTCGGCCATGAGCTGCGCCACGCTCGGCGAAACCTTCGACATCCACGGCGGCGGCGCCGACCTGCAGTTCCCGCACCACGAGAACGAGATCGCTCAGAGCGAAGGCGCCAACGGCAAGCCGCTGTCGCGCTTCTGGGTGCACAACGGCTTCGTGCGCGTGGACAACGAAAAAATGTCGAAGAGCCTGGGCAACTTCTTCACCATCCGCGAGGTGCTGCAGAAGTACGACGCCGAGACCCTGCGCTTCTTCCTGGTGCGCACGCATTACCGCAGCGCGCTCAACTACAGCGACGCGCACCTCGACGACGCGCGCAATTCGCTCAAGCGCTTGTACACCGCGCTCGACCTCGTCGTGCCGGCCGAGGTGGTCGTCGACTGGACGCAGCCCCATGCCGCGCGCTTCAGGGCCGCCATGGACGAGGACTTCGGCACGCCCGAAGCCATTGCCGTCCTGTTCGAGCTGGCCGGCGAAGTCAACCGAACCAAGTCCGCCGAGACCGCCGGCCTGCTGAAGGCGCTGGCCGCTTCTCTGGGCATCCTGCAGGGCGACCCGCGGGCCTTCCTGCAGGCGGGCAGCACGCTCGACGATGCGACCATCCAGGCCAGGATCGACGCGCGCGCCGCCGCCAAGGCTGCGAAGAATTTCGCCGAAGCCGACCGCATTCGCCAGGAACTCCTCGAGCAGGGCATCGTGCTCAAGGATTCGCCCACGGGCACGACCTGGGCGGCTGCGCAGTGAACGGAACGACGAACCCCATGCCTGCCCCCAGGAAGTCCAGCGTCACGATCTACACGCCGGACTATTGGGAAGAGGCGTGCAAGCACCTCTCCCGCAAGGACCGCGTGATGAAGCGGCTGATCCCGAAGTTCGGCGACGCCTGCCTTGAGTCGCGCGGCGATGCGTTCACCACGCTCGCGCGCAGCGTGGTCGGCCAGCAGATCTCGGTGAAGGCGGCCCAGTCGGTCTGGGACAAGTTCGCCGCGCTGCCGCGCAAGCTGACGCCGGCCAACGTGCTCAAGCTCAAGGTCGACGACATGCGCGGGGCAGGGCTCTCGGCGCGCAAGATCGAGTACCTCGTCGACCTGGCCCTGCATTTCGATTCGGGCCTGGTGCACGTCGATGCATGGAAGGACATGGACGACGAGCAGATCATCGAGGAACTCGTGGCCATCCGCGGCATCGGCCGCTGGACTGCCGAGATGTTCCTCATCTTCCACCTCATGCGCCCGAACGTGCTGCCCGTTGACGACCTGGGGCTGCTCAACGGCATCAGCGTCAACTACTTCTCGGGTGACCCGGTCAGCCGCAGCGATGCCCGCGACGTCGCAGTGGCATGGGCGCCTTATTGCAGCGTGGCGACTTGGTATATTTGGCGATCGCTGGATCCCGCTCCAGTCGCGTATTAGCAACACCCCCAGGCTGCGCGCACTTCGTGTCGCTTCGCCAACCCCCTCGAGGGGGCAACACCTGAGGCCCGGCAAAGCCGGTTCCTTGGTGTTCCTGGAATGGATGGTGCGGTGGATGGGCGGGMAGCAAATTGAAATAAACAGGAGAAGACGTTGGCGAAACGAACCTTCCTCGACTTCGAGCAGCCGATTGCCGAGCTCGAAACAAAGATCGAAGAATTGCGCTATGTGCAGACCGAATCCGCGGTCGACATTTCTGAAGAGATCGATCAGCTCGGCAAGAAGAGCCAGCAGCTCACCAAGGACATCTACAGCGACCTGACGCCCTGGCAGATCACCAAGATCGCGCGGCATCCCGAGCGCCCCTACACGCTGGACTACGTCAACGAAATCTTCACCGATTTCGTCGAGCTGCACGGCGACCGCCATTTCTCGGACGACCTGTCGATCGTGGGCGGCCTGGCTCGCTTCAACGGCGTGCCTTGCATGGTCATCGGCCACCAGAAGGGCCGCGACACGAAGGAGCGCACCGCGCGCAACTTCGGCATGAGCAAGCCCGAGGGCTACCGCAAGGCGCTGCGACTGATGAAGACGGCCGAGAAGTTCAAGCTGCCGGTCTTCACCTTCGTGGACACCCCCGGCGCATACCCCGGCATCGATGCCGAGGAGCGCGGCCAGTCGGAAGCCATCGGCCGCAACATCTTCGAGATGGCGCAGCTCGAGGTGCCGATCATCGTCACCATCATCGGTGAAGGCGGCTCCGGTGGCGCGCTGGCCATTTCGGTCGGCGACCAGCTGCTGATGCTGCAGTATTCGATCTATTCCGTGATCAGCCCCGAAGGCTGCGCTTCCATCCTCTGGAAGACCGGCGAGAAGGCCCAGGAAGCCGCCGACGCGCTGGGCATCACCGCGCACCGCCTCAAGGCGCTGGGCCTGGTCGACAAGATCGTGAACGAGCCCGTGGGCGGCGCGCACCGCGACCATCGCCAGATGGCTGCGTTCCTCAAGCGCGCCCTCAACGATGCCTTCCGCCAGGTCAGTGACCTGAAGCCGAAGGAACTGCTGGAGCGCCGCTACGAGCGCCTGCAGAGCTACGGCCGCTTCAACGACACCAAGGCCGACAGCAGCAGGTGATCCCCACCCGGGCTGTGCCATGAACTCCGCTTTCGAACGCGCCATTGCCGCGTTCGAGCCGGCGCACTGGCCGCTGGCGGTGGGGTTCAGCGGCGGCGCCGATTCGACTGCCTTGCTGGCCGCCTGCGTGGCGCGCTGGCCGGGTCAGGTGGTCGCCTTCCATGTGCATCACGGGCTGCAGACGGCAGCAGACAACTTCGAGCAGCATTGCCGCTCGACGTGTGAGCGACTGGGCGTGCCGCTGGTCGTCCATCGCGTCGATGCGCGCCATGCGGCGGGCGAAAGTCCTGAAGACGCCGCCCGCCGGGCTCGCTACGCGGCGTTTGCCGTGATGGCACAAGCGGATGGGGCGAGGACGGCGATCAGGTCCGTCGCGCTGGGGCACCATGCCGACGATCAGGTCGAGACCCTGCTGCTCGCGCTGTCGCGCGGCGCGGGGCTCCCGGGGTTGGCGGCGATGCCGGCGCATGCGCGGCGCAACGGGCTCGATATCTACCGGCCGCTGCTCGCGGTTGCCAGCGCCGAAATCCGCGAATGGCTGGCCGACCGCGATCTTCAGT